>NZ_JAMYSE010000001.1:0-437235 GCF_040321795.1 Mesorhizobium sp. M0244
TCCTGCATCACACTTTGCTCGCCCATCATCGACTCAATCTCCTCTTACGACGAAGATTGAATCAGTGCTTCAGGACTGCTGCAACCCGGACTTTTTCAACACAATCGGTCATAAGCCGACATAGCTCGACGGCGCCTCTGAGCCAAAGCGCACCGCCCCCCTCACACCGCCAAACTCCCCTGCTCCGCTTCCTCGGCATTAGGGTCGCCCGGCGCAGTCGCCCAGGCGAGCTCCACCAGCGTCACAGTCCGCCTTCCAGTGCCGTCAAGCTGGCAGACGATGAGGCCTTGCTCCTCGATATAGGTCAGCAGGCGCCGGGCGCGGCGCAGCGAGTGCGAGCCATAGGCGCGGGCGATCGCCGCGTCGCTCGGGCAGGGCCAGCCCTCCTTGGCCGCGCGGGCGATCATCATGAACACACCTTGCATGTCCTCGGGCAGCAGCGAGGCGCGGACCGAGACATCCTGCCATGCGTCACCCCCGGCCATATCGGAGCCGAGGCCGGCGCGGGCGCGCGTCAGCATGCGGCGGAACTCCGGCAGGTCCGGCACGACCGAGGCGAGGCCCTCTATGCGGCAGCGGACCACGAACTCCTGATAGAGCACGCCGATGACGCGGAACCCCGCATCAGGCTGCGCCAGCACGGCGCGCAGGACCCGGTCGACGCGCTCCCGCCGCTGCGCCAGATCCTCGGCGCTGATCGGCGGTTCCACCGGTTCGGGGCGGATTTCCAGCGCCGCCGACTTCGCCGCCATCAGCTGATCGAGCAGGTCCGGCGACGACCGGCGCTGCGGCCGGACAGTCTCGGGCGGCGGGGCCGCCAGGATGATGGCGCGCGCGTCCTCCAGGGCCGATTCCGGCAGCGGCATCAGGCGCGGGGTCGCATTGCGCGGACTTGTATCGGTCGGGCCGATGCGCAAGCCCAGCGGACGGCGCGACAGCGCCGGGCCGAGCGCCATGAATTGCCCGCGCTCGAGGTCGCGAAAGGCCTCCGCCTGGCGCCGCTCCATGCCGAGAAGGTCGGCGGCGCGCGCCATGTCGATATCGAGAAAAGTCCGGCCCATGAGGAAATTGGAAGCCTCGGCGGCGACGTTCTTGGCGAGCTTGGCCAGCCGCTGGGTGGCGATGATGCCGGCGAGCCCGCGTTTGCGGCCACGGCACATCAGGTTGGTCATGGCGCCGAGCGAGAGTTTGCGCGCCTCATCCGAAACCTCGCCCGCGACTGCCGGCGCGAACAGCTGCGCCTCGTCCACCACCACCAGCATCGGGTACCAGTGGTCGCGGGCGACTTCGAACAGCCCGCCGAGGAAGGCGGCGGCGCGCCGCATCTGGTTCTCGGCGTCGAGCCCCTCGAGATTGAGCACCGTGGAGACGCGATGGATGCGCGCCCGCTCGCCGGCGCTCTGCAGGCCGCGCTCGGTATGCTCCTCGGCATCGATCACCAGGTGGCCAAAACGGTCGCCAAGCGTCACGAAGTCGCCTTCGGGGTCGATGATGGTCTGCTGCACCCAAGGCGCGCTCTGCTCCAGCAGCCGGCGCAGCAGATGGGATTTGCCGGAGCCCGAATTACCCTGCACCAAAAGGCGCGTCGCCAGCAGCTCCTCGAGGTCCAGTGCCGCCGGGGCGCCTGCGGTCGTGTGGCCCATCTCGATCGCAACGGTCATGTCTCGACTCTCCTTGTGGAGAGGGCTTATCAACCGCATCAGAGCCCGTCGAGCGCCCGTGGCCGACCGCTCGGTGTTGCGCACAGCTGGATGCCGCTGGCGGTCGAGGATTGCTGAGCACAGCAATGAAACGCACCGTTTCGACTCGATATGGCTTGTCTACGTGACTCTACTCCGCCAGATCGACATGATGGGCGCCGTGCGGCAGCGGTACGCGGCCGAGCCGTTCGAGCGATGGCCGTTCGCCGTTGACGACGCGGAAAACTTCGAGCCCGGCGCCGAGATCCGAGCCCTCATGTCCCTGGAACACGGTGGCGAGGAAGTGATCTCCGGTCCGATCGAAGGCGCCGCCCTCCGGCAACACCGCTTCAAAGGGATAATCGGCGATCTTGGCGATGGCACCCGTTGCCGGATCGAAGCTCAGAAGGCTGACGCTGGCCTCCCTATCGAAACGGGGCGTTCCGGGCAGGAATGCCGTGCCGCGCATGTTGACGGTTGCCACAAGCCGGCCGTCCGGGCTGACCGCGATGCCCTCGGCCGAAAGATCGGTCTCGGCGCCGGCGACAAGGTCATGGCGGGCGGCTGCGGCCGATGTCGCGGGGTCGGCCAGCCGCACCACGCTGATGCTCGAGCGCGTCTGCGGGATACGGCCCTCGAGGTTGGCCGCGGTGAAGTTTGGGCCCCAGTTGGAGGTCAGATAATGGCGTCCGTCCGGCGTGAAACGGCCGACAAAGGGATCCGCGCCGACATCGACGATATTGCCCCAGGGACGCAAGCCGGGCCTGCCGGCATTGTCGATCACCTCGAAGAAGGCGACCCGGTTCTGGGTGTTGATGTTGACAGCGATGAAGCGGCCGCTCGGATGCCAATGAACGTTGGTCGCCGTTACACCGCCGCGTGGCGTGGAGGCCGACCCCGTGACCCCCAGCCCGGCGAGATCGAACCGCGCGACCGGGCCGAAGCGGTCATCGCCATAGCCGACGATCTGGACGAAACTTGCCTCGGGCGTGTTGGACACCACGGCAACGCGGCCTCCGTCCGGGCTGACCGACAAGGCTTCGGGGAAAGTGGCGATTTCGGCGGTGCCCGCTAGGCGAGGTGCGGCGCTGTCGGACAGATCGACAGCGAAAAGGCGCCACCCCGGCGGCAGGTCGCGAACAGTGTCGCCCTCTCGGGGACGCTCACCCAGCCTTTCGGTGACAAAGGCGGTGCGCCCGTCTTCGCTCAGCTGCAGGACTTCCGGTGCCGCGGTCACCGAATTGGAGAGCGGCATCGTGCCGGTCACGACTTTGCCATCGACGGCGGACAGCACTGTCAGCACATCGCGATGGTCTGCCTCGCGTGGCGCAAGTTGCCCCGTGGCATAGGTCTGGGCGACGAAATCACCGTCGGAGACGACCGCTATCCGGCCTGCCGAAATCCGGCCGACAAGATCCGATGGTTCTGCGGTCACAGAAGAGGACACCCCGATGCTGAGCGCGATGGCGAGCGCAGAAGAGCTTGGCCTGATCATGATTTCGTTCCTTTGTTGGTCCCACCAAGCCCTTGCATTGGCGGAAAATATCTTCGACGCTGATTGCATTCCAATAGGAATGTCATTGCCTGTGATAGGTATTCTGCATAAGGAGGCGATGTTGGATATTCGCACACTCGCCTGTTTCGTGGCCGTTGCCGAAGACCTGCATTTTCGCCGCGCGGCGGAGCGGATGAACCTGACCCAGCCGTCGCTCAGCCAGCGCATCCGCGCCCTGGAACTTGAGATCGGCGCTGATCTGTTCGAGCGGGATCGCCGCGGCGTGGCGTTGACAGCCGCCGGAGCCGCCTTTCTCGACCCGGCCCGCAAGGCGGTGCAGCACGCCAATGCCGCAAAGACGCAGGCGCTAAGGGCGGTTCGCGGCGAGGTCGGGCGCTTGCGGCTCGGCTTCACCGTCATTGCTTTCTATGGGGTCCTGCCGGAAGCGGTGCGGATGTTTCGCACCCGCTATCCGGATGTCGAGGTCGATCTCATCGAGATGAACTCGCCATTGCTGGAAAGAGCACTCGCGGCCGGCGAGATCGATCTGGGCGTGCTGCATCCGCCGCTCTCGACGCCGGAGCTGATCGTCCATGGTCTGCCCGACGAACCGCTGGTGCTGGCGCTTCCGGCAACACACCGGCTCGCGGCACAAGTAACGATCCGCGTGAGCGATCTTGACGGCGAACCGTTCCTGCTGGCGCCGCGCGTCATTGGCCCAAGCATCTATGACCGGGTGATTGCGCTGTTTCGAGGCGAGGGCATCAGCCCGCGCATCGTCCAGGAGGTGACGCCGATGACGACACTGGCTGGCCTGGTCGCGGCGGGTGCCGGCCTGGGCTTCGTCACCGCGGGCATTGCCCGGGTAGCGCGGCCCGGCGTGGCGTACCGTCCGGTTACCCCGCAGCCGCCATCCTTGCCGATGGCCGCAGCGTGGCGCGAGCCGGTCTTGGCCGCGAGTGGTCGACGTTTCCTGGAAATGGTTGCGACGCTGGTTGCACAGAGGACGCCTTGAACCGAGATCGCGGTGAGATTGCCTGCGAACGCCCATGGTCCGATCGGCCCGCCTCTCACCCGCTGGCCTGTTTGGTGCCTCGCGACCCGGCGCGCGCAGCCACCAGGAAAATGCTCTCCATCAGATCCTTTTCGCGCAGTGGCTTGCCGAGCAGCGGCACGTCAGAGGGCCGGTCGGCGATCGCACCCGCATCGGCATATCCGGTTATGATCACCGCGGGCCAATCGGACCGCAGATTGCGTGCAAACCGAATGACCTCCAGGCCCGAGACGAGCGGCATGGCAAAATCGGTGACGATGACGTCGAAATCGTACGGCGCCCGCTCGATCATCGCCAGCGCTTCCGCACCTCCGCCGGCGCAGGTCACCGCAAAGCCATGTTGCCGAAGCGATTGCGCCGTCAGTTCCCGCAGCACATTGCTGTCGTCGATCAGAAGGACCGATGGATATTCCTCGCCGGCATTCACGACGGTGTGGTCGGCATCGGACTTCTCGGCGATTTCGACGGCACGCTCGATTGAACGCGGCAGCCAGAGCTGGACGGCAGTACCACGACCGACGACGCTGTCGATGCGAAGCGTGCCGCCGGATTGCTTGACGAAGCCATGGACCGTGCTCAGACCCAGACCCGTGCCTTTGCCGACGGGTTTTGTCGTGAAAAACGGTTCGACGACCTTGGCGAGAATGTCGGCCGGTATGCCCGATCCCGTGTCCTTGACAGTGACCAGGACATAATCACCCGACGAAATATCCTCGGCTGCACTGCTTAGCATTCGGTTTTGCGCATCCACAATTATCGTCCCGCCGGACGGCATGGCATCGCGCGCGTTGAAGACCAGGTTCATCAGCGCGAGCTCCAGCTGGCTGGCATCGACATGCGCCGGCCAGACAGTGTCGTCGACCAGCCAATCGAAGCGGATCAGCCCTCCCAGGACCGGAGCCACCAACCCGTTCATGGTGTCGCCGAGCGCGGCGAGGCGCACGGCCTGCGGCTTCAGCGTCTGGCGGCGCGAGAAGGCAAGCATGCGGTTGACGAGCTCGGCGCCTTGTTTTGCCGACCGGCGTGTCAGTTCCAGAACCTGCCTGGCCTGTCCGTCGAACTCGGCGTGGCGCTCGAGCAATCCCAATCCGCTGAGAATTGCGGCAAGCAGATTGTTGAAATCATGCGCCAGACCGCCGGTAAGCTTGCCGATCGCGTCGAGGCGCTGCGATTGCAGCAGCTGGTTCTCCAGCTCGCGCCGCTCGGTGATGTCCAGCAATGTGCCCAGGATCTCAGGCCTCTGGCCGTCGGAGCCGTTCGACAAGACGCCCTGGTCGAGAAAAATCCGGTAGTTGCCGTCGGCGCATAGCCAGCGGAATTCGCAGGTGTAGGAGCCAGCAGTCTTGGCTGCGAGCAGGGCTTGCCTCACTCTCGGCAGATCGTCGGGATGAACCCGGCTCAGGCCGAAGCCTGGATCGGACGTCAGCCGTTCGGGAGGAAAGCCAGTCAAGCGTTCGACCCCTTCGGTGACGAAGCTGGCGCCGAACGGCGGCTCCGCCGCCCTTGCGTGGAAGCAGACCGGAAGAGAGCTCAAAATGGCATGCTGCCGCTCCTGGGCGCTACGCAGCGCCCGCTCGGCCTCGAGCTTTTCCTTCTGCGCCTGCAGTGCCTGGGCCAGCAGCCCCTGCTCGACAGCCGCCTTTTGCTGGATTTCGAGCGTCTTTTCATGAAGCTCGACGAACACGGCGACCTTGGAACGCAGCATGCCCGGGTCGAAAGGCTTGAACACGTAATCCACCGCGCCGGCGTCGTAGCCGCGCAGCATGTGTGCGTCTTCCTTGTTGATAGCGGTGAGAAAAATTATCGGCGTTCGCCTGGATTGCTCGCGTTGGCGGATCAGTCCCGCGGTCTCGTAGCCGTCCAGTCCAGGCATCAGCACATCCAGCAGGATGACTGCGAAATCCTCCTTCAGCAGAGCGCGCAGCGCCTCTTCGCCCGACTGCGCGCAGACGACTTCGCCGATAGGGGCAAGAACCTCGCCGATCGCCAGCAGATTGCGCTCGTCGTCATCCACGGCCAGGATGCGCGCCCTTGCCGGCCCCTCCGCCGGGGCCATAACCTCTAGCTTCCTTGCTCCGTTCCTCGACAGCTTTTGCATCGAGCGGCCGTCAGTTCACTGCCATGAGCGTCTTTTCCGGACCATGCACGCGGGATCGCGAGCGGCCGATCCAGACACGCAGCAGCGCCAGCAGCAGGTCGAGGTCGACAGGCTTGGCGATATAGTCGGAAGCACCCGCCTCGAGACATTTTTGCCGGTCGCCCTTCATTGCCTTGGCGGTGACCGAGATCAACGGGATATGGGCGATCGCCGGCATGCCGCGGATCTGCCGCATCGTCTCGTAGCCATCCATCTCCGGCATCATGATGTCGATCAGTGCGGCGTCGATGTCCGGGCTCTGCTCGAGGAGCGCGATACCTTCCCGACCGCGTTCCGCGTGCAACACCTGGATATCATAGGTTTCGAGAACGCTGGTGAGCGAATAGATGTTGCGAATATCATCATCGACGATGAGAACCTTTGCGCCGCCGAGGTCGAATTTGCCCGGCTGTTCGGCTGCCGCACCGTTGTTTTCGTGGCCTCGCCCTGGGAGCGTCGCGGATATCAGGAGAGCCAGCTGCGCGAAATTCTCCGCCCGCGGAACATCCGCCAATGCCGGATGCAAGGCGAGCGACTGTTCCAGTGCTTCCGGATAAGGTGCAAAGAACAACAGCCGCGACACGGATTGTCCGAACAGGACGGCAATCTCATCCAGCATCTGGGCGTTGTCCTTGGCCGAGCGGCCAAAGCCGAGCACAACGGCATCATACGCGGCGATGCCGATGTCGTCCGCATTCGCCGCGACGCGGCCGATCGCCGTGACCGAGGTGGCACCGTCGCGGATCGCCTCGATCAATGAGAGGCGGCGCTCGGGATCGATATCGGCAATCAGAACGCGGCGCTGGACGCGGAGCTTTCTGGAGTGAATGTCCTGGAAGACCTTCATCAGTTCGTCCGACGATACGGGCTTGGTTGAAATGCTGGATGCACCCTTGCGGGCAAGGACCTCGATGTCTTCGGCGCCCGAGATGACATGGACGGGAATGTCCTTGGTTTTCGGGTCGTGGCGAAGCAGATCGAACAACACCCACCCGTCGATATCCGACAGTCCGAGATCGAGCGTGATCGCGTCAGGAACCAGCTTGCGTGCCAAAGCCAGCGTGCCGGAGCCCGCGGTCGACAGGACGCCTTTCAGCCCGGCCGCACGTGCGAGGCCGAGCAGCAAACCGCCGAAGGTCGGGTCGTCCTCGACGATCAGCACGACCCGGTCATCCGGTGAGATGGTATCGCGGTCATCGAGCAGTTCAGAGGATGGCGGGCTCGGCTGCGCGGTCGTTGCGCCCACCTCCGTCGCCGGCAGCAACCCCGCTTGCGGTGCCAAGGCCATCCGGGGTCCGTCGAACGGGATGACCAGCGTAAACGTCGAACCCTTGCCCGGCGTGCTCTCGACCCGCAATTCGCCGCCGATCAGCCGGGCAATTTCCCGGCTGATCGAGAGCCCAAGGCCGGTCCCGCCATATTTGCGGCTGGTGGTGCCGTCGGCCTGCTGGAAGGCTTCGAAAATCAGCTTCTGCTTGTCTTGCGGAATACCGATGCCCGTATCGGTGACCGCGATCGCGAGCGCTTCCATCGGTTGCACCGAGCCGTTGTGACGGCCTGTCTTTTCGGCCCGAAAATTTAAGCTGACCTCGCCTTCGGAGGTGAACTTGAACGCGTTCGACAAAAGATTGAGCACGATCTGCTGCAACCGCTTCTCGTCCGTGCGGACGGTCTCCGGAAGCTCAGGGGCGACATTGATGGTGAAGCCAAGTCCCTTGTCGGTCGCCAGCTGCCGGAAGGTTCGCTCCATATGCTGCCGAAGATGCACCACCGGCATGTCGCTGATATCGATCGAGACGGTGCCCGATTCGATCTTCGACAGATCGAGGATGTCGTTGATAAGGCTCAAAAGGTCAGTGCCGGCCGAATTGATGGTGCGCGCGAACTCGACCTGCTTGTCATTGAGATTGCCTTGCTGATTGGTTGCAAGCAGGTTTGAAAGGATGAGCAGCGAGTTGAGCGGCGTGCGCAATTCGTGGCTCATATTGGCGAGGAATTCGGACTTGTATTTGGAGGTCAGCGCCAGCTGCTCGGCCTTCTCCTCCAGCGCCCGCCGCGCCATCTCGATTTCGAGGTTCTTATTCTCCACCTGCTTCTTTTCGTTCTCGAGCAGCTGCGCTTTTTCCTGCAGCTCCTCATTGGTGGCGTGCAACTCCTCCTGCTTCTTGGTCAGCTCGGTCTGACGCGCCTGCAGCTCCGAGGTCAGCAACTGCGACTGCTTGAGCAGGCCTTCGGTGCGCATCGTGGCGGCGATGGTGTTGAGAACGATGCCGACGGATTCCATCAGCTGGTTGAGGAACGACTGGTGCGTGTCGCGGAATTCGCTGAACGAGGCGAGTTCGATGACGGCTTTCACCTCGTCCTCGAACAGAGCCGGAAGAATGATCACGTTCGCCGGCGCGGCATTGCCAAGGCCGGACGTGACGCGCAGGAAATCCGGCGGCACGTTGCCCAGCATGATGGCGCGCTTGTCGGCAGCACTCTGCCCGACAAGGCCTTCGCGCAGATCGAGGCGCTGCCTGATCTCCGCCTTGCTTTCGGCGCCATAGGAGGCCGCAAGCTCGAGATAGGATTCGTCCTCGTCGCGGTTGGTCACGTAGAACACGCCATATTGCGCATTCACCAGCGGGGCGAGCTCGGACATGATGAGACGCGAGACCGTGGCCAGGTCGCGCTCGCCCTGTAGCATGCGCGAGAACCGGGCGAGATTGGTCTTCAGCCAGTCCTGCTCGGCATTCTTCAACGTCTGATCCTTCAAATTGCGGATCATCTCATTGATGTTGTCTTTCAACGCCGCCACCTCACCGGAGGCCTGGACGCTGATCGAGCGGGTCAGATCGCCCTTGGTCACCGCCGTCGACACCTCGGCAATGGCGCGCACCTGGGTGGTCAGGTTGGCGGCGAGCTGATTGACGTTGTCGGTCAGGTCGCGCCAAAGGCCGGCAGCGCCAGGCACGCGGGCCTGGCCACCGAGCTTGCCTTCGATGCCCACCTCGCGGGCGACGTTGGTCACCTGGTCGGCGAAGGTCGCAAGCGTCTCGATCATGCCATTGATGGTGTCGGCGAGCGAGGCGATCTCGCCCTTGGCATCGACCGTCAGCTTGCGCTTGAGATTGCCTTGCGCCACCGCGGTCACGACATCGGCGATGCCGCGCACCTGGTTGGTCAGGTTCGTCGCCATCAGATTGACGTTGTCGGTCAGGTCCTTCCAGGTGCCGGCGACGCCCTCGACCCGCGCCTGGCCGCCGAGCTTGCCCTCGGTGCCGACCTCGCGGGCGACACGCGTCACTTCGCCGGCAAAGGAGTTCAACTGGTCGACCATGGTGTTGATCGTCGATTTCAGCTCCAGTATCTCGCCCTTGACGTCGACGGTGATCTTCTTCGACAGGTCGCCGCGCGCCACTGCAGTCGTCACCTCGGCGATGTTGCGCACCTGGCCGGTCAGGTTCTCGGCCATCGAATTCACATTGTCGGTCAGGTCCTTCCAGGTGCCGGCAACGCCGCGCACCTGCGCCTGGCCGCCGAGCTTGCCCTCCGTGCCGACCTCGCGCGCCACGCGCGTCACCTCCGAGGCGAAGGAATTCAGCTGGTCGACCATCGTATTGATGGTGTCCTTCAGCTCGAGGATTTCGCCGCGCACATCGACCGTGATCTTCTTCGACAGGTCACCCAACGCCACCGCAGTCGTCACCTCGGCGATGTTGCGGACCTGGCCGGTCAGGTTGGCGGCCATTGCATTGACGTTGTCGGTCAAATCTTTCCAGGTGCCGGCAACGCCGCGCACCTGCGCCTGGCCGCCGAGCTTGCCGTCGGAACCGACTTCGCGCGCCACGCGCGTCACCTCGGAGGCGAAGGAATTCAGCTGGTCGACCATCGTGTTGATGACGTCCTTGATCTGCAGGATCTCGCCCAATGCATCCACGGTAATCTTCTGGGTCAGGTCGCCGGTCGCAATTGCCGTCGCCACCTTGGAGACGTCGCGCAACTGCACGGTCAGATTGCCGGCCATGGCATTGACGTTGTCGGTCAGGTCCTTCCAGGTGCCGCCGACGCCCTCGACGTGCGCCTGGCCGCCGAGCTTGCCTTCCGATCCCACTTCGCGCGCCACACGCGTCACTTCCGAGGCGAAGGAATTCAGCTGATCGACCATCGTGTTGACGGTGTCCTTGAGCTCCAGGATTTCGCCCTTGACGTCGACGGTGATCTTCTTCGACAGGTCGCCGCGGGCCACTGCGGTGGTGACCTCGGCGATGTTGCGCACCTGGCCGGTCAGGTTGGCGGCCATCAGATTGACGTTGTCGGTCAGATCCTTCCAGGTGCCGCCGACGCCCTTCACCTCGGCCTGGCCGCCGAGCTTGCCTTCCGTGCCGACCTCGCGCGCCACGCGCGTCACTTCCGAGGCGAAGGAATTGAGCTGGTCGACCATCGTGTTGATGGTGTCCTTGAGCTCGAGGATTTCGCCCTGCACGGCGACGGTGATCTTCTTCGACAGGTCGCCCGAGGCGACGGCGGTGGTCACCTCGGCGATGTTGCGGACCTGGCCGGTCAGGTTCTCGGCCATCGAATTGACGTTGTCGGTCAAGTCCTTCCAGGTGCCGGCAACGCCGCGCACCTGCGCCTGGCCTCCAAGCTTGCCTTCGGTGCCGACTTCGCGGGCGACGCGCGTTACTTCGCCGGCAAATGAATTCAGCTGGTCGACCATGGTGTTGATGGTCGATTTCAGCTCGAGGATCTCGCCTTTGACGTCGACCGTGATCTTCTTCGACAGGTCGCCAAGCGCCACCGCCGTGGTCACCTCGGCGATATTGCGCACCTGGCCGGTCAGGTTTTCGGCCATCAGGTTGACGTTGTCGGTCAGGTCCTTCCAGGTTCCGCCGACGCCTTCGACGCGCGCCTGGCCGCCGAGCTTGCCTTCGGTGCCGACCTCGCGCGCGACGCGTGTCACTTCCGAGGCGAAGGAATTGAGCTGGTCGACCATGGTGTTGATGGTGTTCTTAAGCTCGAGGATTTCGCCTTTCACATCGACGGTGATCTTCTTTGACAGGTCGCCGGAAGCGACGGCGGTCGTTACCTCGGCGATATTGCGCACCTGCCCGGTCAGGTTCGTCGCCATGGCGTTGACGTTGTCGGTCAGGTCCTTCCAGGTCCCGGCCACGCCCTTCACGCGGGCCTGACCGCCGAGCTTGCCTTCGGTGCCGACTTCGCGCGCCACGCGCGTCACTTCCGAGGCGAAGGAGGCCAGTTGCCCGACCATGGTATTGACGATCTTGCCGATACGCAGGAACTCGCCGCGCAGCGGCCTGCCGTCGATTTCGACCATCATCGTCTGCGACAGGTCGCCCTTGGCCACCGCGCCGATAACGCGCGCCACCTCGGCCGTCGGCTGAACCATGTCTTCGATGAGGTCGTTGACGGAGCGGACGCTGGATTCCCAACTGCCGGTGGCGTTGCGGACGCGGCCGCGTTCGCCGATCCGGCCATCCTTGCCGACGACCTTGCTGAGGCGCTCAAACTCACGCGTCACCTGATCGTTGAGCTCGACGATTTCGTTGAAGGTATCGGCGATCTCCGAATCGAGGCCAGTGTAGACATTGTCGATGCGAACGGAGAAATCACCGCTCCGAAAAGCCTTCAACGCGTTCAGTATTTGACGACGGTCCAATTGCCCTTTGGATGCAAGCACGCTCACAGCGCCCCTCCCAGCTCACGACTCTCTTGAATGTCTTGATGAAACTGTCCCCTGCGGCCGACACAACTCCCCGCAAGCGCAACAACGCGGCATCTTCGATTTGGTTCCAGACGAAATTTCTGTTGTGACACAGGAATTTCACGGCCCCATTCACGAAACGATGAGCAACAAAGCTCTCATAGCGATTGTATTGATCACTATTTCTGTCAAACGGAACATCCCGGAAAACTCTCGTTTGGTATAGATCGCGATACAGCGATGCACCCCAATGGAGACACTATCATGCTGAAATTACTCTCTGCAGCCCTACTTGCCATAGGCCTGGCCACATCTGCCATGGCGCAAACTGCCGGCCAGGAAACCGGCGGAACTGGCAATGATGCCAATACCGGTGTCAATACGGGCACTTCCGGCGCTAACACAGGAACCGGCACCGGAACTACGCCGAACACAATCGATCCGAACGCAACGAACGCCACGCCGCAGGGCAACGGCATGAATGACCGCTGCAAGGATACGGCGGGCAACGACACCGACAACAACACCCCAAGCGGCGCTATGACGTCGGATATGCAGAACTGCAACAAGTAACGGAGTTTTGCTCAGCCGTCATTTCAGCCCTGGAACCTATCCGAAATCGGTGCTCGTGGTTCGATCACACGCCAGGCTAGGATAGGTGTTCTATCGGGCGCAGACTCGTCATTTGGATGAAATGGCGAGTCTTGGGCTGATCGACCGTGCTTAATTATTTTCCGCGCGATAGGCGGCGGCCAGCTCGGTTCGGGCGGCTGTCCTGATGGTTTCGATAGAGAGAACTGGTGGAGCCAATCGGAATCGAACCGACGACCTCTTGAATGCCATTCAAGCGCTCTCCCAACTGAGCTATGGCCCCACTCCGGCAGTCCGCCGGCGCCGTTTCCGGCGAAGAGATCCGGCGCGGGTTGAGACCGCGCCGTTAGTGCAGGCGGCTTCTAACCCCGCCTTCCCCTAATATCAAGCCTTCGAGAACCGCTTTTTCTTGCCGGCGCGACGAAAGCCGTCAAATGCGGTTCGCACCCGCTCAGACTTCGTCGTCGTCGTCGCCGACGCCGATCATGTCGGCGACGTCGTCGTCCTCTTCCTCCTCGTCGGCGAGGAAAGTGTCATCCTCGTCATCGCCGAGGTCGACGTCGTCCTCGTCGTCGCCGAGATCGGGCAGTTCGTCGGCCTTCACGTCCTCGTCCGCCTCTTCGAGCGAAACGACCTCGACGCCCTCTTCCTCCTCGGCGTCGACCTCCTTTTCGACAACTTCCTCTTCCTCTTCGACGGCGGCAACCTTGCCTTCCTCGAAATAGGAGCGCGGATAGCTCTTGCCTGTGTAAGGCGAGACGATCGGGTCTTTGTTCAGGTCATAGAATTTTCGACCCGTCTCCGGGTCGATGCGTTTGGTGCCAAGTTCGGGTTTTGCCACAGCAAGCCTCGTCGATAAAAGTTTGGTCCCCTTAACCAGAGTTTACGGCGCTGTCAAAGCGAAAAGCCGGCGTCCCAAAAACCTTGAATTCGAAGGCCTCGTGCCAAGGGGATGACCATTTCGGTCCGCCATGATAGGAGACCGCGCAAACCAGAAGAAAATAGCCGGCCGCCGGCGTTCATCCAGGAAAGAACCATGTCGCATACTGCCGCCCCGATGCAGGCCACCGCCCGCAAATCATCTGCCCTTTCCGGCGCGGCGCGGGTGCCGGGCGACAAGTCGATCTCGCACCGCTCGTTCATGTTCGGCGGCCTAGCCTCCGGCGAAACCCGCATTACCGGGCTGCTGGAAGGCGAGGACGTGATGCGTACGGGCGCTGCCATGAAGGCCATGGGCGCCCATATCGAGAAGCATGGCGCTGAGTGGGTGATCCGCGGTACCGGCAACGGCGCGCTGCTGCAGCCGGAAGGCCCGCTCGATTTCGGCAATGCCGGCACGGGCTCACGCCTCACCATGGGCCTGGTCGGCACCTATGACATGGAAACCACCTTCATCGGCGACGCCTCGCTGTCCGGCCGGCCGATGGGCCGCGTGCTCGAGCCGCTGCGCCAGATGGGCGTGCAGGTGCTGAAGGCGACGCCTGGCGACCGCATGCCGATCACGCTGCACGGGCCCAAGCACGCCGCGCCGATCACGTACCGCGTGCCGATGGCATCGGCACAAGTCAAGTCGGCGGTGCTGCTGGCTGGGCTGAACACGCCGGGCATCACCACCGTCATCGAGCCGGTGATGACGCGCGATCACACCGAAAAGATGCTCAGGGGATTCGGCGCCAATCTGTCGGTCGAGACCGACGAGCGCGGCGTGCGCCACATTTTCATCGAAGGCCAGGGCAAGCTCACCGGGCAGACCATCGCGGTGCCAGGCGACCCCTCCTCGGCCGGCTTCCCGCTGGTGGCGGCGCTGATCGTGCCGGGCTCGGACATTATTATCGAAAACGTGCTGATGAACCCGACCCGCACCGGACTTCTGTTGACGCTGCAGGAAATGGGCGCCCGGATCGACATTCTCGACCCGCGCAACGAAGGCGGCGAGGATGTCGCCGATCTGCGCGTGCGCTATTCCGAGCTGAAGGGCGTCACCGTGCCGCCCGAACGGGCGCCGACCATGATCGACGAATATCCGGTGCTTGCAGTGGCGGCCAGCTTCGCCGAGGGCGAGACGCTGATGCAGGGGCTGGAAGAGCTGCGGGTGAAGGAATCCGACCGGCTGGCGGCAGTCGCCAACGGGCTGAAGCTCAACGGCGTCGATTGCAGCGAAGGCGAGGCCTCGCTTGTCGTGCGTGGAAAACCCGGCGGCAAGGGCCTCGGCCAGCATCCGAACGGACGGGGCACTATTGTCCAGACCCATCTCGACCACCGCATCGCCATGAGCTTTCTGGTGATGGGCCTGGCGACGGAAAGGCCCGTGACCATTGACGACCAGGCGATGATCGCGACGAGTTTTCCGGAATTCATGGGTCTGATGAAGGGGCTGGGGGCGGAGATCGGGTGAAATATGTCTGCGTACATTGGAAGCACGAAAGGCCGGAGCAACCATTTCACCTCTGGTATGAGATTGAAGATGACAATTATCAGTCGAGAACAATAGAGTTCTATCGGGACGGTTCGGTCGGGTTCGCGTCACGTGGCGTCGCGCCAGATGGATCAAAGGACCTCGACGTTGGCGGGACAACGAACTCAGACCAACCTTTTCCGGACCTCGACGAGATCAACGCTGATCCTGTATTTGAGGCGGTGGAAGTCACGGCGGCAGAGTTTGAAAAGCGTTGGCAGCAGGCGCTTGCCTCGAGGCGGCGAATGACCTCAACCTTCACCATCGCCATCGACGGTCCCGCCGGCGCCGGCAAGGGCACCCTTGCCCGGCGACTCGCCGACCATTACCGGCTGAACCTGCTCGACACCGGCCTTACCTATCGCGCGGTGGCGCATGCGCTGCTCCGGCTCGGCCTGCCGCTCGACAATGTTTCGGCCGCTGAAACCGCTGCCCGGCAGGTCGATCTGGCAAAGCTCGACCGCCCAGTGCTTTCGGCACACGCCGTTGGCGAGGCGGCTTCGAAAGTGGCAGTGATCCCGTCGGTGCGGCGCATCCTGGTCGAGAAACAGCGTGACTTCGCAAGAACACCGCCTGGCGCGGTGCTCGACGGCCGCGACATCGGCACCGTCGTCTGTCCCGATGCCGACGTAAAACTCTATGTCACGGCCAGTGCCGAGGTGCGGGCAAAGCGGCGGCTGGATGAAATCGAGAGCATCGGCGGCACTGCCAATTTCGATGAAATCCTTGCCGATATCGTGCGCCGCGACGAGCGCGACATGGGCCGCGTGGACTCGCCCTTGAAGCCGGCCGTCGACGCGCACTTGCTTGACACGTCGGAAATGGCTATAGAGGCCGCGTTTCTGGCAGCTCGGGCGATCATCGACGACGTCCTGGCCAAGAGAAATGAAGCCTGAGCCGGGTGTTCCCGCCGCCGCCGATTGCCGGCGACAAAAAGAATTCCCATATCAGGCATGAACCAGCCTGCCAGCATTCTTCATGCGCCGGAATTGCCGCTCAAAGGCGGCCAAGGGCTTTTTGCCCGGAACGCCGGCAGGCCAACGCAACGCTAACCCACGGCGGCGGCCCCGCGACAGATTGCGGGGCATTCCAGGAGAAACTATGTCAGTTGCAAATCCCACTCGCGATGATTTCGCGAGCCTGCTCGAAGAATCATTTTCCGCCGGCCATTCCGGCGAAGGCCAGGTCGTCAAGGGCATCATCACTGCCATTGAGAAGGACATGGCTATCATCGACGTCGGCCTCAAGGTCGAAGGCCGCGTGCCGCTGAAGGAATTCGGCGTCAAGGGCAAGGACACGACGCTCAAGGTCGGCGACACGGTCGAGGTCTATGTCGAGCGTATCGAAAACGCGCTTGGCGAAGCCATGCTGTCGCGTGAGAAGGCCCGCCGCGAAGAGAGCTGGGTCCGTCTCGAAGAGAAGTTCACCAAGGGCGAACGCGTCGAAGGCGTCATCTTCAACCAGGTCAAGGGCGGCTTCACCGTCGATCTCGACGGCGCCGTGGCCTTCCTGCCGCGCAGCCAGGTCGACATCCGCCCAATCCGCGACGTCTCGCCGCTGATGCACAACCCGCAGCCCTTCGAGATCCTCAAGATGGATCGCCGCCGCGGCAACATCGTGGTGTCGCGCCGCACCGTGCTCGAGGAAAGCCGCGCCGAACAGCGTTCGGAAATCGTGCAGAACCTCGAAGAGGGCCAGGTGGTCGAAGGCGTCGTCAAGAACATCACCGACTATGGTGCATTCGTCGACCTCGGCGGCATCGACGGCCTGCTGCACGTCACCGACATGGCCTGGCGCCGCGTCAACCATCCGACCGAGATCCTCAATATCGGCCAGACGGTCAAGGTGCAGATCATCCGCATCAACCAGGAAACCCACCGCATCTCGCTCGGCATGAAGCAGCTCGAGAGCGATCCGTGGTCCGAGATCGGCACCAAGTTCCCGATCGGCAAGAAGATCAAGGGTACCGTCACCAACATCACCGACTACGGCGCGTTCGTCGAGCTGGAGCCGGGCATCGAAGGCCTCATCCACGTTTCGGAAATGTCGTGGACCAAGAAGAACGTGCATCCCGGCAAGATCCTGTCGACGACGCAGGAAGTCGACGTGGTGGTGCTCGAAGTCGATCCGGCCAAGCGCCGCATCTCGCTCGGCCTCAAGCAGACGCTGGAAAACCCGTGGGAAGCCTTCGCGCGCAGCCATCCGGTCGGAAGCCAGGTTGAGGGCGAGGTCAAGAACAAGACCGAGTTCGGCCTGTTCATCGGCCTCGAAGGCGACGTCGACGGCATGGTCCACCTTTCCGACCTCGACTGGACTCGTCCGGGCGAGCAGGTGATCGAGGAGTACAATCGCGGCGACATGGTCAAGGCGCAGGTGCTCGACGTCGACATCGACAAGGAACGCATCTCGCTCGGCATCAAGCAGCTGGCCAAGGATACGGTCGGCGAAGCAGCGACGTCAGGCGAACTTCGCAAGAACGCAGTCGTCACCTGCGAGGTTATCGGCGTGAAGGATGGCGGTCTGGAAGTGCGGCTGGTCGACAGCGGCATCGAGACCTTCATCAAGCGCTCCGATCTCAGCCGTGACCGCGACGAGCAGCGCCCCGAGCGCTTCACCGTCGGTCAAAAGGTCGACGCCCGCGTCATTGCCTTCGACAAGAAGACCCGCAAGCTGCAGGTCTCGATCAAGGCGCTGGAAATCGCCGAAGAGAAGGAAGCGGTCGCCCAATACGGTTCGACCGACTCCGGCGCTTCGCTGGGCGACATCCTTGGCGCCGCGCTGAAGAAGCAGGGCAGCTGAGCCAACACCGCGCCTCACGCAGGTTGTAAACGAAACAAAAAGCCCCGCCGGAGCGATCCGGCGGGGCTTTTTTTGTACTAGACTAGGCCTGAATTTCAGGCCCTGCCGTAAAGCGGCACCAGCGTACCGCTGATCGCCATGTTGGCCGGCGAGGCAAGATAGGCTATGGCCTCGGCTGCCGCTTCGAGGCTGACCCATCTGCTGAAATCGGCATCCGGCATGTCAGCTCGGTTGGCCGGCGTGTCGAGCGTCGAGGGCGCCACGGCGTTGATCAGGATGCCCTTGGCCTTCAGCTCTTCAGCCATCGCCACGGTCATCGCGGCGACCGCCGCCTTGGCGGCGGCGTAAGCGACCTTGCCGGAGCCGCGCCGCGGGTCGAGCCCGGCTCGCGCGGTGACATTGACGATGCGGCCCGACACGGAAGATCCCAGCATCGAGCGTATCGCCGCGCGGCAGCACAGGAAGGTAGTTCGGGCGTTGGTGTCCATCATCTCGGCAAAGGAGGCGGGCTCGATCTTCTCGACCGGCGCGGCGGTGAAGCCGCCGGCAAGATGCACCGATGCCCACAAATCCGGAACACTGGCATAGAAGGCGTCGACCTTGGCAGGGTCGGCGAGGTCGACATTGTGCGCCAGCCTGACGCGGTCATGTGCCGGGAAGGGAAAATGCGCAGGCGCGGCAGCGTGAGCATTGGGCACATGGCAAATCGCGCCCTGCTCCAGCAGTTTCCCCACGACCGCGCCGCCAAGCGCCCCGGTGCCGCCGGTCACCACGATATGTCTGCCGTCCAGTGTTTCCATCATATTCGACCGCTCCGTGATTGCGCGCCGCCGGTGCGGAAAGTCGCGCCTTTCGCGCGATCACTCAACCGAAATCTCGATGACATAGGGTCGTCCAGCCGCTCGCGCGCGCCTAAGCGCGTCCGCCAAGCCGCCAACGCCGGAAATCCGCTCGGCGGCAATGCCATAGGCTTCGGCCAGCTTGCAGAAATCCGGCGGCGCCGGCGAGACGCCGACCGGCTCGACGCCAACGTCAAGCATCGAGGTTTCGATCTCGCGGTAGCCGCGATTGTTCCAGACGGCGAAAATCACCGGCGCCGCCGCATCGAGCGCCGCGCCCAGTTCCGGCAGGGTGAACTGGAAGCCGCCGTCGCCGGTGAGGCAAACGACCGGTGCGTCGGGCCTGGCAAGGGCGGCGCCGATTGCCGCCGGCGGGCCATAGCCGAGCGCGCCGAAGCCGGTGGCGGCGTTGAACCAGCCGCCCGGCCGGTCGTGATCGTAATAGAGATTGGCGGCGTAGACCGGCTGGGTCGAATCGCCGACGATGATCGCGCCGGGCAGCGTATCGCGGATCGTCTCGACGGCCCGCAGTTGCGCCTGCATAGCCGGGCCGATCTCGGCAAAGGCTGCTTTGCGCGTCGCGGCGGCGCGAGCCGAACCATCATCCAACGGTGCCTGGCCCGTGCCGAGTTCGGCAAGCAGCGCTTCGAGCGCTGCGCCGCAATCGGCCTGGATCGAAATCCGCGCCGGCCGGCGGGCAAGCTGGTCGGCGCCGATGTCGATGCGGATCAGATTGGCGGGCAGGACAAAGCCGCCGTCACCATATCCGTCATAGTCGGTCGGACCGAATTCGGTGCCGGCGGCGATGACCAGATCGGCATCGGCCATCAGCGCACGCACCGCCTTCAGGCTGGGGCTGGCCGGCACGCCAAGCGGATGGCGATACAGCAGGCCGCGCGCATTGGCGGTCTGGACGACCGGCGCGCTTAGCCTCTCGGCCAGGCGCTGCAACGGCGCTTCGGCGGCTTTGGCGCCGCCGCCGGCGAGGATAAGCGGCTGGCGGGCAGACGCGCACAGCCTTGCCGCCTCTGCAATCGCCGCCACATCTGGCTCGGGCGGCGCTGAATTTCGCAGCAGCGCCACGATGCCGTTGGCCGGCATGGTCATGACATCGGTCGGGATCTCGATATGCACCGGGCCCGGACGCGAGGATGAAAACAGTGCGAAGGCGCGGGCGAGCACGCTGGGCAGTTCGCCAGCCTCGGTGACGCGGTGCGAAAACAGCGCCACCTTCTCCATCATGCCGCGCTGGTCCGGCAGTTCGTGCAGATGGCCGAGGCCCTTGCCCAGCGTCGGTGTGGCGTTGACGCCCGAGATCACCAGCATCGGCACCGAATCGGCGCGCGCCTGGCCCATGGCGGTGATGGTGTTGGTCAGCCCTGGCCCGGTGATGACGAAGGCGACGCCCGGCCTGCCGCTGGCGCGCGCATAGCCGTCAGCCATGAAGCCGGCACCCTGCTCGTGGCGCGGCGTGACGTGGCGGATATTCGACCGCGCCAGGCCGCGGTAGAGCTCGACCGTATGCACACCGGGAATGCCGAAGACGGTGTCGACGCCATGGGCTTCGAGCAAGGTGATGAGGGCTTCGCCGACCGTCGTCATTGTCTTAGCACCGGGCGTGTGAGGCAGGTTGGGCCGCCTTCGCAGGCAATGCACAGCGCATCGGCCTCGAATGTCGAGACCGTACAGCCGGCGGCCTGCATGGCCGCTGCTGTTTTGGGAAAGCCAGCAACGGCGATGACGTGGCGCGGCGCGGTCGGCAGGACGTTCAGGCTGAGCCCATTCGAGGCGAAGAATTCGTCGGCGTCGCCTTCGACCAGGCGAATGCCATGCGCGCGCAGCATCTGATAGAAGGCCACAGGCAAGAGCGGCGCATAAACCAGCGCCAGATCGTCGGCGAGCGGGCTGATCACCGACATCAGATGCAGGCAGGCCTCCTCGCCGTGCCAGAGCGGCAGATCGAAGCCATAGACCTGGATGCCCTTGGGCGAAAGCAGATTGGAGAGCTGCTGGATGCCGTGCTGGTTGGTGCGCACGCCGCGACCGACCGCCAGCGTCTTCGCATCCAGCCAGACGCAATCGCCGCCCTCGACCTGGCCGGGAGCCTCGATACGGCCGAGGATGGGGATGCCCATGCGCCCGTAGGCTGCCTCGTGCAGGCCGGGCTCGGGCCGGCGCAATGCCTTGCCCATGGCCAGGATAACGGCGCCATGGTCGGTCATCAGCGACGGATCGTGGGTGAAGACAGAATCGGCAAGCCCGTCATCGTTGTCGCTCAGCCATTCGATCTCGGCGCCTGAGGCCGAAATCAACCTGGCCAGCGCTTCATGCTGGGCCGCCGCCTTTTGCGGATCGAAGCCCGGGCCATAGTGCCACTCCAGCGCTTCGGCCCCATGCATGGCGCTGGCGGCGGAGCGCATCAGCACGCGCTGCAGCGGCCCGGCCATCGACTGCGACCCGTAAGCTTTGCCCACTAAATTCTCCTGAAACGCGCCCCCTCCTGCCAATAGCCACTCGGCAGGCCGTGATCAATGGTCCAAAAACTGCGGTTGACGGAGGCAAGCGGAACGGTCCATCTTGAGAATCGGAACGCTGTCCAGTGACGGGTAATGGGTAAAAAATTCCAGCAAGGACTGCCTCGGCCGCTCCGCGGGGCACCGCGACGATGACAGCGCCGGGCACCGCCCTGAAGCATACGGCGCAGAACGGCGCCGCCGAAGCCATTCACGTCGAGAACCTGCACAAGAATTTCGGCAAGCTGCATGTGCTGAAGGGCGTTTCGCTGTCGGCGCGCGATGGTGAGGTGATCGCCATCATCGGCGGCAGCGGCTCGGGCAAGTCGACGCTGCTGCGCTGCATCAATTGCCTGGAGAACCCGACCAGCGGCATCATCCGCGTCAATGGCGAGCAGATCCGGCTGAAGGCCGACAGCCACGGCCACACCGTGCCCGCCGACCGCAAGCAGATCGAACGCATCCGCTCCAAGCTCGGCATGGTGTTCCAGAACTTCAATCTGTGGAGCCACATGACGCTGATCGAGAACGTCATCGAGGTTCCCATTCATGTGCTCGGCGTCAAGCGCGATGCGGCGATCAGCGAGGCGGAGAAACTGCTGGCCCGCGTCGGCCTCGCCGAAAAACGCGACGTCTATCCCGCCTATCTCTCGGGCGGCCAACAGCAGCGCGCCGCGATTGCCAGGGCGCTGGCCATCAACCCGCGCGTCATGCTGTTCGACGAGCCGACTTCGGCGCTCGACCCGGAGCTGGTCGGCGAGGTGCTGAAGGTGATCGGCGACCTGGCGCGCGAAGGCCGCACCATGGTGCTGGTCACCCATGAGATGAAGTTCGCCCGCGAGGTCGCGACGCATGTCGTCTATCTCTACAACGGGCTGGTCGAGGAAGAAGGGCCGCCGGAGCAGATTTTCGGCGCACCCAAATCCGAAAGGCTGAAGCAATTCATCCGCAACATCGGTTAAACCGAGGCGGATGGAAAAACCGGGAACAACGACAAAACTGGGAGTCATGACCATGAAGACTATTCTCAAGACCTTTGCCGCAGCGCTGCTGCTTGGCGTTGCCGCGATGGGCGTGGCCAAGGCCGATCCGGTCAAGATCGGTGTCGCCGCCGAGCCCTATCCGCCGTTCACCTCGCCGGACGCTTCCGGCAAATGGGTCGGCTGGGAAATCGAATTCATCGACGCCGTCTGCGCCGAGGAGAAGCTCGATTGCGTCATCACGCCCGTCGCCTGGGACGGCATCATCCCGGCGCTGACGACCAAGAAGATCGACGTCATCGCCAGCTCGATGTCGATCACCGACGAACGCAAGAAGACGATCGACTTCTCCGACAAGTATTACAACACCCCGACGGCCATCATCGGGCCGAAGGACCAGAAGTTCGGCTCGACACCGGAGGATCTCAAGGGCAAGATCATCGGCGTCCAGGTCTCGACCGTGCATGCCGACTACGCCAAGAAGCACTTCGCCGAAGCGGCGGAAATCAAGGAATACCAGACCCAGGATGAAGCCAACCAGGATCTTGCCGCCGGCCGGGTCGACGCGGTGCAGGCCGATTCCATCGCCCTCGACGCCTTCCTGAAATCGGATCAGGGCAAGCAATGCTGCGACCTGAAAGGCATGGTCGCGCCGGATCTGGCCATCCTCGGGCCTGGCGTCGGCGCCGGCGTCCGCAAGGAAGACACCGAGTTGAAGGAAAAGATCAACGCCGGCATCAAGGCCATCCGCGCCAATGGCAAATATGACGAGATTTCGAAGAAATATTTCGACTTCGACATTTACGGTGCCGACACGCAGTCGAACTGACGGCCTTATCCCATGAGCGATAACCACGCGGCGCTGGCAGCGCGCCGCGTGGTTCGTCGAAAACCCATCCACGCAAGCTTCCGCAGGCGCAGATCGCCGGCGGTTTTAGCGCCAGCAATTCGGGGGCGACGCTGATCGACGCATTTCTTCCTGCTTGGGCCGCCTCTACGATCGCGCTTCTCTCGCCCACGCCGCCGGGCTGGGGTGGAACGCTCCTGGTCGGGCTGCTCCATACGATCGAGATCGCGGTCGGGGCCACCTGCCTCGGCCTTCTGATCGGCATCGGCGGCGCCTCCGGCAAGCTCTATGGCGGTCCGGTCGTGCGCGATCTCCTGGCAGTCTATACGACCGTCGTGCGCGCCGTGCCGGAGCTGGTGCTGATTCTGCTGCTCTATTACGCCGGCACCGACCTGATCAATCAGATGCTGGCGGCAATGGGCTATCAGCGCATCGACATTAGCGGGCTTGCGGCCGGCATTGCCGTGCTCGGTTTCGTCCAGGGTGCCTATTCTACCGAGGTGATCCGCGGCGCGATCCTCGCCATTCCGCAAGGCCAGATCGAAGCGGCGAGAGCCTATGGCATGCCTCCCGGCCTGCTGCTGCGGCGCATCACACTGCCGGCGATGTTGCCTTTCGCCATACCCGGCCTTGCCAATCTTTGGCTGATCGCCACCAAGGACACCGCCCTGCTGGCGGTCGTCGGCTTCTACGAGCTGACATTGGCGACGCGGCAAGCGGCAGGCGTCACCAAAGCCTATCTTACATTCTTCGTCGCCGCAGGCGCGATCTACCTGCTGTTGACGCTGGTTTCCAACCTGATCATCGGCCGGATCGAGACCTGGGCCCGCCGCGGCATGCCTTCGCTCAAGGAGGCCCGGTGATGACTGGCGAAGCTGTCGTTGTCAATGTCGCTGCACGCGCTTCGCTGTGGCTGAAGCCGCATCGCATCGTGCTGATCCTCATCGCACTGGGGCTGGTTCTGTCGGCGGCTTTCTTCATGCGTTGGGACTGGCTGCCGAAATATTACGAAATGGGACTGCTCGGCATCTGGCGCTCGCTGTGGATTCTTGCCGTCACCTGCACACTGGGCTTCCTGCTCGCCGTGCCGCTGGGGCTGGCGCAGGCCGCCGGCCCCATCTGGTTCGCGGCACCCGCCAAGGTCTTCTGCACCGTCATCAGGGGAACACCGCTGCTGCTGCAGCTCTGGCTGCTCTATTACGGCCTCGGTTCGCTGTTTCCGCAATATCCGTGGATTCGCCAGTCCTGGATGTGGCCTTATCTCAGGCAGGCATGGCCCTATGGCGTCCTCGGACTGACGCTGTCCTTCGCCGGCTATGAGGGCGAGGTGATGCGAGGCGCCTTTGCCGGCGTGCCGAAAGGGCAATTGGAAGCCGCCCGCGCTTTCGGCATGAGCCGCTGGAAGACATTCCAGCGAATCTGGCTGCCGCAGGCCTTCTACCGCGCATTGCCGACGCTGACCGGCGAAACCGTGCTGCAGCTGAAATCGACGCCGCTGGTGGCGACCATCAGCGTGATCGACATATTCGCCGTCTCCTCCAAGGTGCGGCAGGATACCTATCTCACCTATGAACCCTTGCTGCTCTTGGCGTTGATCTATATGGCGATCACCGGCATCCTCGTCTTCACCCTGGGCAAGATCGAGGCGCGGATCCCGAACAAGATCGGGTAGGTGAATGGTAAATGGTGAGTAGTGAGTAGTGGGATCAACCAGTCACCACTCCCATCCACCTATTCACGCTTCACTATTCACCATTCACCATTCACTACTCACCCAGAGGCAATCCCAATGCAACTCAGTCTCGACCAGGCGACAGGGCTGTGCCGGATGGCCGCACTTGGCGCCGGCGCCAACGAAGAGGCGGCACAGTCGCTGGCTGCCTCGATCGTCACGGCCGAGGCGGAAGGACTGTCGGCCGTCGGGCTGTCGCATTTCATCGATTATCTCGAAGCACTGGAGGCTGGCCGCATTGACGGCAACGCCGATCCGGTGATCACCAGGCCGGCGCTCGCCGTCTATCTCTCCGATGCGCGCGGCGGCCTGGCGCATACCGGTTTCGACCGCACGATCGATGACCTTGCCAAGGCGGCGCGGCTGTTCGGCGTCGCCATTTTTTCGCAGAAGAATGCCTATACGTGCGGCGCACTCGGCTATTTCACCGGGCGGCTTGCCGCGCAGGGGCTGGTTTCGTTCGCCGCAACCAACGGCCCGGCCGTGCTTGCCGGCTCGGGCTCGGTCAAGCCGGTCTACTGTACAAATCCGATGTCCTTTGCAGCACCCGCCGCAGACGGGGCGCCGCTGGTCATCGACCAGTCGTCGAGCGCCACCGCCTTCGTCAACATCCGCAAGGCGGCCGAGGACGGCAAGAAGATTCCCGAAGGCTGGGCGCTGGACGCCAGCGGCAACCCGACCACCGATCCCGCGTCCGCCATGAAAGGCGCTATGATTGCCTTCGGCGGCCAGCGCGGCGCCAACATCGCGCTGATGGTTGAGGTGCTGGCTGCGGGCCTGTCGGGCGCCAACTGGTCGCTCGATGCGCCATGGTTCAGCGGCGGACCGGACAGTCCGGGGACCGGCCTGTTCGTGCTCGCCGTCGAGCCCAAGCTGCTCGATCCGGACTTCGAGAAACGGATGAAGGATCAACTCGACCGGCTGCGCCGCCGCTATGGCGTGCATGTGCCAGGGCGTGCCCGGGCAGAAGCGGCTGAGAAGGCGGCGGCTCGCGGCATAAGCGCGCCGAAAGCCGTGGTGCAGCGCATTTCCGAATTCGCCGCCCGCTATTCATCCTGAAGAAATTCGTTTGTCCGATGAGTGGCTGACCACGCCGGCCGATCCGGCAGCGCGAGCCTACTTCCCGCAATGATGATCGTTGATGACGTTCAGCGCATTCGCGTCCGGTCCTACCCTGTTGTAGGAGCAGGGTTCGGCGGCCGTCGTGAACAAGTGGTTGTCATAGTAACGCGGGCCACCGAACAGGATGTCGATGATGTCGCCATTGGCGGAAACGTAGCGTTCGGGTTGAGCTTGGTGGTGATGCCGGTTTCCGGCGAACGCCGAAGCGCCAATGCTGCAGCCTGTTGCGAAAGCCAGAGCGAAGATCGCAACGCATTTTTTCGTCATCGGCAATATCCTCCATTCGGAATCAAACCATACATCTAAAATCGCCGACCGAATAAAAGTTCCTGCCGGTGCTGGTCCTATCGGATGTTCGGGGTTGGGGCGGGCGTACTTGCTTCACGCCCTCCCGATATCGTCTCAGGTCAAGCGGCCCGTTGAACCATGGTTGCAAATGAACGCGACCCCGGAAAGCCGCGCCTCGGCCGGGTTTTCTGCCGTTTCGAACGGATCCGGAAAATCATGCTTCAACAATGCCGGGCGACCTATGGTCACCCTTTGCCTTTGGCGCGAAACGGACTATGAAACGGCTTCAACCGAGCCATCTGGATAGCCCGCCGGAGCCAGCCATGACCGAAATCCTGCAGACCCCAAAGCTCGTCGTCGTCTTCGGCGGCTCCGGCTTTGTCGGTCGTCATGTCGTGCGGGCGCTGGCCAAGCGCGGCTACCGCATCCGGGTCGCCTGCCGCCGGCCCGATCTCGCCGGCCACCTGCAGCCGCTCGGCAATGTCGGGCAGATCCAGCCGGTGCAGGCCAATGTCCGGGTGCGCTGGTCGGTCGACCGCGCCGTGCAAGGCGCCGACCATGTCGTCAATCTGGTGGCTATCCCGTATGAGGGCGGCCGGCAGAAATTCGCTGCCGTGCATGAGTTCGGCGCACGCGCCATCGCCGAGGCGGCGCGCACCGTCGGCGCCGGCCTCACCCATATCTCGGCTCTGGGTGCGGATCTCCACGCGCAATCGGACTATGCGCGTACCAAGGCGCTCGGCGAAAAGGCGGTTCTGGAGACGATCCAGGACGCCGTGATCTTGCGGCCATCGATCAATTTCGGGCCGGAGGACGGTTTCTTCAACCGCTTTGCCAACATGGCCCGCTTTTCCCCAGTCCTGCCGCTGATCGGCGGCGGGCAGACGAAATTCCAGCCGGTCTATGTCGGCGACGTCGCCGAAGCGGTGGCGCACTCGGTCGACGGCAAGGTCCAGGGCGGCCAGATCTATGAGCTCGGCGGGCCGCAAGTGCTCAGCTTCAAGGAATGCATGCAAGAGCTGCTTGTCATCATCGAACGCAAGCGGCTTCTGCTGCCGATGCCATGGTGGCTGGCGAACCTCCAGGCATCAATTCTCGGGCTGCTGCCCAAACCGTTGTTGACCAAGGACCAGGTCCTGCTGTTGCGCCAGCACAATGTCGTGTCGGATGCCGCCGTCAAGGATAACAGGACGCTCGCCGGCCTCGGCATTCAGCCTCGGTCGATCGGAACCATTCTGCCAAGCTATCTCTGGCGCTACCGCGCCGCCGGCCAGTTCCAACGCAAGTCCGCATAATACGGAACGAACGTTCAGCCGCTTACGGCACGCGCCGGGTGACCTGCATCGGCAGCCCGCCTTGCGGCTGCGTCGTCAGCTTCTGCACCGGCCAGGGCCGGGTCTCTGCGGTGGTGTCGAAACGGTAGCGCGACAGCATGATCGCCAACGCGATGATCGCCTCCTGCATGGCGAAGCTGGCGCCGATGCAGACGCGAGGCCCGGCGCCGAACGGTAAATACTGGAAACGGTCGATCTTTTCGCGGTTTCCCGGATGGAAGCGTTCCGGCATGAAAGCGTCCGGCCGGTCCCACAATTTCCGATGGCGGTGGACGACCCACGGCATCACCAGCACCGCGGCGCGCCGCGGTATATAGAGGCCGTTCCAGGTTTCGGGCTCGATCGGTTCGCGGTTGATCGACGGCGCCGGCGGATAGAGCCTGAGCGCCTCGTCGAATGCGGCGCGGGTGAGCGGCATTGCGTCGAGCCATTTCGTCGGGTCGGGCTCGCGCGCCAGCACCGCATCGATCTCGTGCTCGATCTTTTCGCGCTCCCACGGCGCTTCGGCAAGGCAGTAGAGCGTCCAGCCGAGCGCCCTGGCTGTAGTCTCGTGGCCGGCGCCGATGAAGGTGATGATATTGTCCTCGACCTCGACCCGGGTCAGCCCGTCCGGTCCCTCCGCCTTGAGCAACAGAGTGAGAAAGTCCTGCGGCACCGTATCCGGAGCGCGCTTCAGCCGCTCTTCGCGCATCTGCACCGTGTCGGTGACGATCTTGCGGAAGTAGGCCATGGTCTTGCGGCCGCGGATGCGGGTCAGGCGCGGCATCCAGTCGGGCGCACGCAAAAGGTCGAGCGGATCGACCCGGCCCATCGTCTCGAACAGGCGGTCGATCTCCTTGGCGAAGCTGCCCGGCTCGCCCGATATCTCGCCCGAAAACAGCGTCTCGGCCAGGATGTCGAAGGTGAGCAGCGTCATGTCGTGGGCGATATCCGACGTGCCACCCTGCTCGTAGCGCGTGACGAACTCGAGCGTGCGTTTCAGCATCGGCTCGGCGAAGCCGAAGATGTGGCGCGGCGTGAACACCGGCGCCATCGCCTTGCGCGAACGCTTCCAGACATCGCCCTCGGCGGTCAGCAGGCCGTCGCGCAAGATCGGCCGCAGGATCAACTGGCGCACCGTCGCCATCTTGTAGTTCTTGGCATTGTCGACCAACACGTGGCGGATGAGGCCGGGATCGTTGGCGATGACCAGCGGCCCCCCGACGCCGTTCACCGAAATCCAGGGCTCGTTGTAGGTCGCCTCGCCCCACAGTTCGAGCGGATTGCGGTATACGATGCGGATCATCTCCAGCGTCGAAGGCGGCGAGGTGCGCGGCTTCGGCGCCGGCGGGACGAAGGGGACGGGCTGACTGTCCATGGCGTGCTCCGCTAGCCAGCTCAATGTAGTGGCTGGCAAGGCAAGCGTCCATGTGGCCGAACGGCAAGGCGAAGCATCCACTCTCTGGAATGTGACCGGGGCACCGGAAAGTGCCTGCTTGTTGTGTCTGGTTGCGTGCCTTAGGTGGCACTCACCAACAGATACCGCCAACCGGCAGGAGCCCACCTTGAAGCACCAGTTGAACGTCATCATCGGCAGCACGCGGCCGGGCCGCGCCGGGCCGGTTTTCGCAAAGTGGCTGGAGAGCTTCGCGGCCGAGCACGGGAAATTCGAGCCGGTGCTCACCGACATCGCCGCCTTCAACCTGCCGGTGCTAGACGAGCCGCATCATCCGAGACTCGGCAAATACGAAAACAGCCACACGAAGGCTTGGTCGGAGGCAATCGACGCCGCCGACGCATTCGTCTTCGTGGCGCCGGAATACAATTATTTCGCAGCCCCCGCGATCGTCAACGCGGTCGACTACCTGCTCAGGGAATGGCGATACAAGCCGGCCGCCATTCTCAGCTATGGCGGTGTCTCCGGCGGCTTGCGAGCGGCGCAGGCGGTCAAACCGCTGCTGACCTCCGTCGGCGTCATGCCGATCCCGGAAGGCGTGGCGCTGCCGATGTACCAGAAACTGCTCGACGAGACCGGTGCCTTCCTGCCCAGCGAGCAGGTGCTCGGCGGGGCCAGGACCATGCTGGACGAGCTGTTCCGCTGGAGCGAAGCACTGAAGCCGATGCGGGTCGGCTAACAACGCGAACAGCCTGGCTTGCTCATGCCATAAAGAGATGGAATGCTCCGGCAAATGACCGGGCCGGGGCGGTTCGATTTGCGTCTTCTGTTTGCCTTGCTGCTGATCCTCTCGACGGCCTCCGCTGCCGTGGCGGAGCGGCGCGTTGCGCTGGTCATCGCCGAGAACGACTACCGGCTGATCCGGCCGCTCGCCAATCCCGTCAATGACGGCGAGATCATGGAAACGGTGCTGAGGAAGCTCGGTTTCGAGGTCTTCCTCGAAACCAACCGCGACCTGCGGCGCATGCGCCGGGCGCTCGACGATTTCCGCGACGATGCCAAAGGCGCCGACGTGGCGTTCGTGTTCTTCTCCGGCCACGGCGTCGAGATCGCCGGCGAGAACCGGCTCCTGCCGGTCGATGCAGACTCGTCGTCGCTCGATGCGCTGGAAAAGACCAGTCTGCCGCTGGAAGAGGTCCGCGAGGTCGTCGCCGCCACCAGCAAGATCGGACTGATTGTGCTCGATGCCTGCCGTAGCGATCCATTCGCGGGCACGGGCGATGAAGGCCGCGGCGCGACGGCACTGGCAAAAGACGTCAGCGACAAGGTCCGGCCGGGTCTTGGTCGCATCGGGCGGGCAGAAAACATCCTGTTTGCCTTTTCGGCGGCGCCCGGCGAGACCGCAGCGGATGGGACCGGCGAGAATTCGCCGTTCACCGCGGCGCTGACGAAATATCTCGGCACCGAAGGGCTCGAGATCCGCTCCGTGCTGACGCTCGTGCAACAGGAGGTCTACGATCTCTCGCGCGGCAAGCAATTGCCCTATGTCGAGAGCGGCCTGCCGCAGCTGTTCTTTGCCACGACAGCCAAGGAGAAATTGCCGGAGCGCGAACGCCTGTTGCTGGCCATGGCCGAGGTGACGCCCGAGATGCGCGGCGAGGTGGAAAAGATCGCCAGCGACGCCGACATGCCGCTGGCACCGCTTTATGGCGCGTTGATCAGTTCCGATGCCGGCCACCTCTCCGCGGACAGTCTGAACGCCAGGCTGCGTGAGGCGGCCGACGCCTTCGTCAAGGTGCGAAGCGAAATGCAGACCCTTGGCTCCGACGATCTGCGGGTGGCAGCGTTGCGCCGGCAGGCCGAAGAGCAGCTTTCGCTGGGAGCGTTCGATGCCGCGCGGAAAAAGCTCGCCGAGGCAGCCGAGATCGACAATGTCTCGCGCAACGCGCTGAAGGCTAATTTCGTCAGCCGCACGCTTTCCGAAGCCGCGACGCGCTATCTGTCCGGCGGCGCGGCGCGCGCCGACCTCGACTACGCCACAGCCATCAAGGATTATGAATCGGTGCTCGCGCTTTATGGCGAAGCCGGCCAGGTGGTGCTGTCGCTCGACGATGCCGACCGCTTGATCCGCACGCTGGACGAGCTCGGCAAGCTCTATACCACGGTCGGCAATATCGAGGCGGCCGGCCGCGCCTTCGAGGCGCTGCAAGCTGATCTCGAGCGGCGGTCGCATCAGGAAACCGATCCGAACGTGAAGCGCGACTTCGCCGTCAGCCACGTCAAGCTCGGCAATGTGCGGATGGCGCAAGGCAATCTGCCGGCAGCGCTGCAGAACTATGAGACCGCCAAGACCGTTCTGCAGGGCCTGACCGAGGCAGAGCCGGACAATCTGGAGTGGTTCGGCGACCTCGCCATGACCGACGACAAGATCGGTAACGTGCTGGCGACGCAAGGCGATCGGGCCGGCGCCGCACAGGTCTATCAGGAAAGCCTGTCGATCAAGAAACAGCTCGCTGCCGGCGAACCCGACCGTGCCGAGCTGCAGCGCGACCTGACCATCGCCTATGATGAGATCGGCCATCTTGCCCATGTCGCAGGCCAACTGGACAACGCACAGGCGGCCTATGAAGAGAGCCTGAAGGTGCGGCTGGCGCTGGCGGCGGACAAGCCGGGAGATGCCGACCGGCAGCGTGACGTCTCGGTCAGCCACGATACGATAGGCGACCTGCTGCGCCAACGCGGCGACGCCGCCGGGGCGCTGGCGGCCTACAAGGAAGGCCTGGCGATCATCAAGCAACTGGCGAAACGCGATCCGGACGACACCGAGCTGAAACGCGACCTGTCGGTCGGCAACGCCAAGATCGGCAACGCGCTGAGCGACCAGGAGAATTGGCCGGCGGCACTTTCGGCTTATCGTGAGGCACTCTCGCAGGCCAGCGCGCTCGCCGCCGGCGACCCGAACAACACCGATTGGCAGCGTGACCTGTCCGTGTGCCTCGAGAAGGTCGCCGGCGTCCTGGCGATACAGGGCGACCACAAAGGCGCGCTGAAAGCCTATCTGGACAGTTACGCGATTGCACAGAGGCTGGCGAAGCTCGATCCCGCCAATTCCGACTGGCAGCGTGACTTGTCGATAACGCTGTCCGAAGTCGCCACGCTGCGCCTCAGGCAGCGCGACGTCAGAGGAGCCCGGCAAGCCCTTCAGGACAGCCTCGCCATTCGCGAGAAACTTGCCCAGTCCGATCCGGACAACGCCACCTGGCAGCGCGACCTTGTGGTCGCCTATATCGACTACGCGCAGATTGCGAAGGATCCGAAAGCTGTGCTTTCCAAGGCGCTCGACATGACGCTCGAGCTCGACCGGACCGGTCGGCTGGCGCCGCGATACAAGTTCATGATCAAGTTCCTGCGTGAGCGGCTGGCCAAGATCGAAGCCAGGCGCCGGTAGCCGGCCCACGCGACGGTCATTCCGTTCGGAAACGCCTGCAAACCTTGGAAAAACCGCCTTTTGCGCCTATATCTACGACATTAGAAATGCGCGATTCGACGCCGATTTTTCGCGCTCTGCACACGGCATCAATCAGACAGGTTTTCATGAGCGACCAGACCGACATCGCCAACGGCGTTGAAGCCGAATACGGCGCCGATTCCATCAAGGTTTTGAAGGGCTTGGATGCCGTTCGCAAGCGGCCGGGCATGTATATCGGCGACACCGACGACGGCTCGGGCCTGCACCACATGGTCTATGAAGTCGTCGACAACGCCATCGACGAAGCACTGGCCGGCCATGCCGACCTGGTGACGGTGACGCTCAATCCGGACGGCTCGGTGACGGTCATCGACAATGGCCGCGGCATTCCGACCGATATCCACACCGGGGAAGGCATTTCGGCGGCCGAAGTGATCATGACGCAGCTGCATGCCGGCGGCAAGTTCGACCAGAACTCCTACAAGGTGTCGGGCGGCCTGCACGGCGTTGGCGTGTCGGTCGTCAACGCGCTGTCGGCTTGGCTGAAACTGAAAATCCGCCGCAACGGCCAGATCTACGAGATGAGCTTCACGCATGGCGATGCGGACGCGCCGCTGCGGGTCACCGGCACCTACGAACAACACAAGGTCCCCGGCACCTATGAAGGACGCAGTGGCAGCGAAATCACGTTTTTGCCGTCGTCCGAAACCTTCACCATGGTCGAGTTCGACTACGGTACGCTGGAGCACCGGCTGCGTGAACTCGCCTTCCTGAACTCCGGCGTGCGCATCGTTTTGACCGACGCCCGCCATGCCGACATCGTGCGCCATGAACTGCACTACGATGGCGGGCTGGAAGAGTTCGCCAGATATCTCGACCGGACGAAGAAGCCGCTGCTCGACAAGCCGATCGCGATCCGCGCCGAGCGCGACGGCATCACCGTCGAAGTCGCCATGTGGTGGAACGACAGCTACCACGAGAACGTGCTGGCCTTCACCAACAACATCCCGCAACGCGACGGCGGCACGCATCTGGCCGGCTTCCGCGGTGCGCTGACGCGCCAGATAACCGGCTACGGCGATTCCTCCGGCCTGACGAAGAAGGAAAAGGTGGCGCTGATCGGCGACGATTGCCGCGAAGGACTGACGGCCGTGCTGTCGGTCAAGGTTCCCGACCCGAAATTCTCCTCGCAGACCAAGGACAAGCTGGTGTCGTCCGAGGTTCGCCCGGTGGTCGAAGGGCTCGTCAACGAAGCGCTCGGTACCTGGCTCGAGGAGCACCCGACCGAGGGCAAGGCGGTCATCGAGAAGGTCATCCAGGCCGCTGCCGCGCGCGAAGCCGCGCGCAAGGCACGCGATATCACCCGCAAGAGCTCGCTCGGCGTCACCTCGCTGCCCGGCAAGCTGGCCGATTGCCAGGAGCGCGATCCGGCGAAATCCGAAATCTTCATCGTCGAGGGCGACAGCGCCGGCGGCTCGGCAAAGGGCGGCCGTTCACGCCAGAACCAGGCCATTCTTCCGCTGCGCGGCAAGATCCTCAATGTCGAACGCGCCCGCTTCGACCGCATGCTCGGCTCCGACATGATCGGCACGCTGATCACCGCGCTCGGCACCTCGATCGGCAAGGACGAGTTCAATGCCGACAAGCTGCGCTACCACAAGATCATCCTGATGACCGACGCCGATGTCGACGGCGCCCACATCCGCACCTTGCTGCTGACCTTCTTCTTCCGGCAGATGCCGGAACTGATCGAACGCGGCCATCTCTATATCGCGCAGCCGCCGCTCTATAAGGTGACGCGAGGGAAGAGCTCGCAATATATCAAGGACGAAGCCGCCTTCGAGGAATTCCTGATCGGCTCGGGGCTGGAAGAGGCGTCGCTTGCGCTCAGCACGGGCGAGGTGCGGGCCGGACAGGACCTGCGCAGCGCCATCGACGACGCCTTGGCTGTCCGCCAGCTCATCAACGGATTGCATACCCGCTATAACAGAGGCGTGGTCGAGCAGGCAGCGATCGCCGGCGCGCTCAACCCCGAGATCTTCACCGATCTCGGCCGCGCCAACGAGATGGCCGAGCGTGTTGCGCGTCGTCTCGACATTATCGCCGAGGACACCGAGCGCGGCTGGACAGGCCGTATGTCAACCTCGAACGAGGGCACCGGCGGCTATGTCTTCGAGCGCACCGTGCGCAGCGTCAAGGAGTTCGCGCATCTCGATCTGGCGCTGATCAATTCCGCCGACGCACGCCAGCTCGACCGCTATGCGCCGCGCCTGTCAGAAATCTACGGCGAGCCGCCGGTGCTGCGCCGCAAGGACGTCTCCGAAACCATTTCGGGGCCGCTCGCACTGCTCAATGCCGTTTTTGCCACCGGCCGCAAGGGCCTGACCATGCAGCGCTACAAGGGCCTTGGTGAAATGAACGCCGAGCAGCTCTGGGAAACGACGCTCGACCCGAATGTGCGCTCGCTCTTACAGGTAAGGGTCAATGACGCAACGGACGCGGACTCACTGTTTTCGCGATTGATGGGCGACGAGGTCGAGCCAAGGCGCGAATTCATCCAGGAGAATGCGCTGTCGGTCGCCAATCTGGACATCTGAGCCGCGATCCAGATACCCAGCCGGCGGGCGTGAAGTGGATCGGTGCGCCTTGGCGCACCGATGCGCCTGCTGCATTGCAACAAAGATCACCGCGTATCTCCCGGAACGGAAAGTCTTTCAAGGCATTGTAGTCGATCACAATCGCCGCAGGAGGCATCCATGGGACGTGGCATTTTGCTCTGGCTTCTCGGAGTTCCGATTCCGATCATTATTCTCCTGATGCTGTTCGCACGGTAGGGGGCTTCGATGTCCACCCTAACGTCTGTCGACGTTTCCGCACCGACGGAATCCTCTTCTACTGCTGTCACCTGGGGGCCGATCATCGCCGGCGCCTTTGCTGCGTCGACGCTTACCTTCATTTTGATGCTGCTCGGCTCCGGGCTCGGGCTGAGCATGGTGTCGCCATGGTCCGGCTCGGGTGCGTCAGTCACCACTTTCGCCGTTTCCACCGCCGTCTGGCTGATCATCGTGCAGTGGCTATCTTCCGCTCTCGGCGGCTACCTTGCCGGACGCCTGCGGACCAAATGGGTCGGCATCCACACCGATGAAGTCTTCTTCCGCGATACCGCTCACGGCTTCCTGGCCTGGGCGCTTGCGACGCTGCTCGTCGCCGGCGTGCTCGGCACGGCGCTTTCGGCCGCAATTGGCACCGGTGTCCAGGCTGCTTCGACTGTGGCATCCGGCGCGGCAATGGGCGCTTCGGCGGGTGCCACTGCAAACGCTGGTGGCGCCTCGACTGACAGCGCCACATCGTATTTCGTCGATACGCTGTTCCGCCCGGCCGATCCGGCAAGGCTCGCTGCCGCCAATCCGGAGAGCGACGCCGCGGCAACTGCGCAGGCGTCGCGAATTCTGATCGCGAGTGCGGCAGCAGGCGAAATATCGGGCGACGACAAGACCTATCTGTCGCGGCTGGTGGCCGCCCGTACAGGCCTGTCCGAAGCGGATGCCACCGCTCGGGTCGATGCGGTAATCGCCAAAGTGCAGGACGCCAAGGTCAAGGCCCAGCAGGCGGCCGACACCGCCAGAAAGGCGGGCGCCACCTTCTCGCTGATTGGAGCGCTGTCGCTGGTCGTCGGGGCTTTCATTGCCAGTGCAGCTGCAGCACTTGGCGGCAGGCAGCGCGACGACGAGGAGGCAATTTTCCTGACCAACCGTTGATCCGTGCTTAAGCGAGTTTGATCCGCTTCAGGGAAGGTTACCCCGAAGCGGATTTTGCTTTGAGCTGTCGTCGCCATGATCGTGCGCCGTTCATTGCCTATGGCTCAGTTCCCAGCTTGCGGCCGAGATCGATTGCGTCGCGCAGCACGGCAAGATGCGAGCGCGGCACGCCGGATGGTGCGTTGGCCTCGACGCCGCTCGCCGTCAGCGACCAATAAAGGGTGTGCGTGAAGGCGCGGCCGCGCGGGCCGCGCAACTCGACCTGAATGTTTTCCACCCCCGGACCGAAATTCTCCGTCATCGGTCCGGAAATCGGGTCGCCGGTCAGCCAGCCATTGCCCCTGTCGAAAATGTTGGTCCAGCGCGTCGCCGCAAACACCGCGCCATGATGCACCGCCCGCTGCGGCTTGCCCGAATGGCTGCGCCCTTCCTGATAGAGCACAGTCCCGCCGCCTGCCGTGTCGGCGATCGGCGGACATGCCGAAAACAGGCGTTCGGCGATGCCGCGCCTGAATTCGGCGAGGTTGTAGGTCACCAGAAACTCGCTGTGGGTCAGCGGACTGCCGAGCGTGACGAAATCGCTGATCTTCCACGGCAGCGGGTGATCCGCATCCTTGGCACGGAGCTGCTGGTAGAGCTCCCATTGGTCGCGCTGGAATCCGGAGAGGTCATCGAGATGCTCGGGCCAAGCTGAAACATCGGCGGCCAGCGTCGCCTTGTCGACCGCGCGGATCGCCTTCAGCCTCGCTTTGTCGCGAACGGCTTCCAGCCTTCGAGGCCTGAAATCGGCCCACAATATCTGCAGCAGATCATAGGCGATGATCGACCCCAGGCTGTGCGAGACCAGGACGATGCGGTCGTAGGCGTCGTCCATCATAAGGCGCTTCAGCAGCTTGAGGCCACGCTCGCGGACCAGCGCGCGCTTCTCGACCGTTGCCGCTTCGGCCCGCACATAGGCGGCGACATCGCCGAAATAAGGCAGGCCAAACTGGTCCACCGACCAGATGACGAATGACGCCATGACGGTGAGAAGCACACCGGTCGTCCAGGAGATGTAGCCTTGCCAGGCCGACGTTGCGAGCGCCAGCGCCGCGCCGAGGACGACGATAGTGGCCAAAAGCGTGACAGCGTAGAGTTTGCGCACATCGCGCGGAATATCGGCGGGCTTGCGCCAGAGCAGGGTCGTCACCCAGGCAGCAAGGCGGCTCCGGGTCGTGCCTTGGGTGATGTCGGCCCAGTAAAGCTCGTAGAAATCGGTGCGACGGCCATCGACATCATAGGGCGTGGTGATCCGGCGAAGCTCGTGCGAATTGGTCCGGCTGTCGGGCGTGATCCAACTCTGGTTGATCTTCGCACCCGTCGGGTCGGCCGGATCTGCGACATGGGCATAAAACGGAGCACGGGCGGGATCGTGGCTCCATATCGCCTGGACAAATCCCCTCAGGGTGTCCATGGGCCGCTGTTCGCCCATGCCGTGTACGACCACCACCGCCTGGCTGAGCTTGCGCGGCGCCTTCTCTGCTGCAGTCAGATCGGTGGCCGGCGATGCAGCAGAACCAGGGTCGGGCAACGGCACCTCCACCGACGACGCCGTCAGACAAGACGACCGGTCGCTATCGTAACTTCAGAACCGGTAACAGCCAAGAAAAAGCCCGGCGCGAAGCCGGTCTGTATTCGACGACCGACCGGCAGTGAGTTGGCAACGACGCCGTTTCAGTGATCCATCGCCTTGACTATCTCCTCGGTCATCTTCTTGGCGTCGCCGAGCAGCATCATGGTGCCGTCCTTGTAGAACAGCGTGTTGTCGATGCCGGCATAGCCGGAGCCGAGCGAGCGCTTGACGAACAGGCAGGTGCGGGCCTTGTCGACGTCGAGGATCGGCATGCCGTAGATCGGCGACGACTTGTCGTCGCGGGCGGACGGATTGGTGACGTCGTTGGCGCCGATGACATAGGCGACGTCGGCCTGCGCGAACTCAGAGTTGATGTCCTCCAGCTCGAACACTTCGTCATAAGGCACGTTGGCTTCGGCCAGCAGCACGTTCATGTGGCCAGGCATGCGGCCGGCGACCGGATGGATGGCGTATTTCACGTCGACGCCGTTGGCCTTGAGCTTGTCGGCCATTTCGCGCAACGCGTGCTGCGCTTGCGCCACCGCCATGCCGTAGCCCGGCACGATGATGACCTTCTGCGCGTTCATCATCAGATAGGCGGCATCGTCCGCCGAACCCTGCTTGACCGTGCGCTCGATGCCGTCTTCGGCCTGAGCTGCCGTCTCGCCGCCGAAGCCGCCGAGGATGACCGAGATGAAGCTCCGGTTCATGCCTTTGCACATGATGTAGGACAGGATGGCGCCGGACGAGCCGACCAGCGCGCCGGTGATGATCAGCGCCAGATTGCCGAGCGTGAAACCGAGTGCCGCCGCTGCCCAGCCCGAATAGGAATTCAGCATCGACACGACCACCGGCATGTCGGCGCCGCCGATCGGGATGATGAGAAGGACCCCCAGGACGAGCGAGGCCACGACGATCAGCCAGAACACCAGCTTCGACTCAGTGGTGACCAACAGCACGATCAGCACGATCAGCGCTATGCCAAGCGCGGCGTTGATGAAGTGGCGGCCGCCGATCATGATCGGCTTGCCCGACATGCGGCCGTCGAGCTTCAAGAAAGCGATGACCGAGCCGGTGAAGGTGATGGCGCCGATGGCGACACCAAGGCTCATTTCGATCAGCGCCTGGGCGTGGATGTCGGCGACGGTGCCGATGCCGAAGCTTTCCGGAGCATAGATGGCGGCCGCCGCCACCATGACCGCGGCAAGACCGACCAGCGAGTGAAAGGCGGCGACCAGCTGCGGCATCGAGGTCATGGCGATGCGCCGTGCCGTGACCGCACCGGCTGAGCCGCCGATGGCCAGCCCGAGCACGATCAGGCCAAGGCGCCCGGCCGAAGGGGTGGCCAGCGCCAGCGTCGTGGCGATGGCGATGCCCATGCCGATCATGCCGTACATGTTGCCCTGGCGGCTGGTGGTCGGGTGCGACAGGCCGCGCAACGCCAGGATGAAGAGGATGCCGGAGACCAGATAGAGGAAGGAGGCAAAGTTGGCGTTCATAGCGCTCTACTTTTCCTTCTTCTTGTACATGGCCAGCATGCGCTGGGTGACGAGGAAGCCGCCGAAGATGTTGACCGAGACCAGCACCAAAGCAACGAAGCCGAAACCAGTGGCGATGCCGGAGGCAGAGATGCCGACGGCCAGCAGCGCACCGACGACGATGACCGAGGAAATGGCGTTGGTGACGGCCATCAGCGGCGTGTGCAGCGCCGGTGTGACCGACCAGACGACGTAATAGCCGACGAAGATCGCCAGCACGAAGATGGCGAAGCGGAAGACGAAGGGATCGATCGCCCCGCCGGACAGCGCGTGCGCGGCGTCGGCGGCGGCCTCAGTGCCGGGAGCGGCGGCCAGGTTCTGTACCGCGAGCCGGACGGCAGCGGTCGCCTGGTCGAGCTGGTCGAGGGCTTTCTGCAGGGTCTGGTCCATCACGCGATCCCCCCGGTGGTCTTTGGCTTCCTTGAAGCGGCCGGTTTCTTCGCAGCCGGTTTGGCCGAAGCGTCGGCAACCATCGTCTTGGCCGGAATGGCCGGCGGTTCGACGCGCGGCTCTTGCTCAGCCCTGACGAAAGCAGGATGAACGACCTTGCCGCCATTCGTCAGCATCGTCGCCTTGACCAGTTCGTCGTCGCGGTTGACGGCAAGCGTCTTCGTCGCCTTGTCGACCAGCGTCTCGAGGAAGGCATAGAGGTTTCTCGCATAGAGCAGCGAAGCGGAGGCCGCGACGCGACCGGGAACGTTGAGATGGCCGACGATCTTTACCCCGTCGGCCGTGGTCACCACCTGCCCCGGCACGGCGCCCTCGACATTGCCGCCGCGCTCGACCGCGAGGTCGACGATCACCGAGCCGGGTTTCATCGAAGCGACCATCGCCGCCGATACCAGCTTCGGCGCGAGCCGGCCGGGTATCAGCGCCGTGGTGATGACGATGTCCTGCTTGGCGATGTGCTCGGCGGTAAGCGCCGCCTGCTTGGCCTGATACTCCTTTGACATTTCCTTGGCGTAGCCGCCGGCCGTCTCGGCCGCCTTGAACTCCTCGTCCTCGACCGCCAGGAATTTTGCGCCGAGCGAGGCAACCTGCTCCTTGGCGGCCGGGCGCACGTCGGTGGCGGTGACCACGGCGCCGAGGCGGCGCGCGGTGGCGATGGCCTGCAGACCGGCGACGCCGACGCCCATGATGAAGGCCTTCGCCGCCGGTACCGTGCCGGCCGCGGTCATCATCATCGGCAACGCCCGGTCATATTCGGCAGCCGCGTCGATCACTGCCTGATAGCCGGCGAGGTTCGCCTGGCTGGATAGGACGTCCATCGACTGGGCACGGGTGATGCGCGGCATGAACTCCATGGAAAAGGCAGTAACACCGGCCTTTGCCAGCGCGGCAACGGCAGCATCGTTGCCATAAGGATCCATGATGGCAATGACGGCAGTGCCCGGCCGATAGGCTTTCAGCTCGGCCTCGCTCGGCCGGCGCACCTTCAGCACGACATCAGCCCTGGAAACATCGCCGGCCTTACCGATCGCGGCGCCCGCCTTGGTAAACTCCTCGTTGGGAATGCGCGACGCTGTTCCGGCGCCGGCTTCAACGACCACGTCGAACCCCAGCGCCGTCAGCCGTTTCACCGTGTCGGGCGAGGCCGCGACGCGCGGCTCGTTCGCGTCAAGCTCACGAGGGATGAAAACCGTCTGTCCCACCGCATGATCCTTTCGGCCGGAACCCGTTACCCAAGACGCCGACCGGCCCCCGGCGGCGCCCTCGACAAAGGTTGGAGGAGTCTACCGGAGAATAAAGGCGCCGACGGCAAGGATCAGAACGAACAGGATAGTCCCCGAGAAGAAGCCGCCCACGAAGAAGCCGAACGCCATGGCCAGAAGCACGGCGGCGCAAAATAGCGATCCATATTTGGCCAGCATCAGGAAGCCGGCATAGGTGCGGTCGTGCTCGGCATAATCCATCTTCGCGCCCAGTTCGACAGGACCGGTCGGCGTGTGTTCAGCCATAGGAATACCCCTTCGAAGACATCGTTCAGGCACATAGCGAAAAGCCGCGTCAAGGGCAATGGCGCTATTGCCGCATCGCTGCAGCCAACAGTCTCAAGCGAAACTTGAAGCCTGGGCCAGTGATGTGACCTGCAGCAATTCTGTGGCCGACCCCGGACTGAAACGACCGGACGGCAATGCACCGGCGCAGACCGATGCCAGTAGCGCCGCGCGATCAGGCAGCCGCTATTGCCGGGGCTTTTAGCCGGCGAGATGCGGAAACAGCCCGAGCAGGCCGACGACGATCAGATAAAGCGCGACGATATAATTGAGCAGTCGCGGCATCACCAGGATCAGCACGCCTGCGATCAAGGAGATCAGTGGCGTAAGGGCAAGCGTGGAAATGGTCATGTCGTTTCCTTTTGATCGGATCGCTGTCGAAGCGACGCGGGTCGACTTCGTTCACATGGACGTACCGCCGGCAGCGTTACCGTCATCCAGAACGCCGAAGCGACCGGAAGGCTCCATGGGCTCGTTCAGGCGGCTTCGCGAAAATACTTGGCGGTGGGCAGGATGGTCAGCGGGGCGAGTTCGCCGGCACCGGGCGTATCGAACAACATGCGCTGCTCCATCGGCGTCGAACGGAAGAACGGAAAGCGAGCGTAGGTTTCATTCTTGATCGCCAGGACATCGGCTTGATAAAGCAGCGCGAAACAGTTGATCACGCCGGCATAGGGCCGCGCATCGCCAATCGGTCGCGCCCGATAGATGCGCTTGTAGAAAGCCGCATGGTCCTCGCGGATCATGGATATGCAATAAGGCGCGCCGAAATGGAAGCAAGCCATGCCCGCAAGGCGCAGCGTCACATACGGGATCTGCGGGTAAAGCCGTGACCATTCGGCGTCCACGGCAAAACGGCTCGGGTCGATAAAGACTTCGCCGGCCGCCAGACGCGGCATCAACAAGTCCTTGTAGACGCTGAGCGCTGGTGATGTGGCGTTATCAGCAGACACGTTATGCAGGCGCATTGTGCTGACCAGCCGCCCCTCGATGTAGATTCCGAACGTATGGCAATTGGGCAGTTCGTCAAACTCGTCATGGACCTGACGGGACGCATTCTCGGGCACCAGATCGTTCATCCGATAGGAATTGTAGCGCAGCCTGTAAATGCTTTCGAAGTCCTCGCCGCTTTCACAGCGTCGGTACTCCGTCCGGTCAAGCAGCGCATAAACATGTTGCGCGAAGCTGGACATGGTCTCGGACGCATCTTTCCCACCAGCGCCCGCCGCATGGCCGAGCGAACTCAACTGGGCACACATGAACTCTATTCCCCGCGATTACCGCCACCAGCCGACACTACGGACGGGTCATGAGATGTAAAGATGAAAATAAGTAGGAGCTCGTTTACCGCTCGTTAAGGTTAACAATTAATAAAATTATACTAAAATACGCGGTTTTTCAGCGCGAAGTCAGCGCCGCGGCGCCTTCCTTGCCGTCTGGATGTCCTTGGCGAAGGGCCAGACGGTGCTCGACATCGTCTCGATGCCGGACGCGCTGAGTGCCGACCCGAACAGAAAGCCCTGGACCAGGTCCGGCTTGACCTGCAATGCCAGGATCTTGAGCTGTTCGAAGGTCTCGACACCTTCGACGGTAACCGAAAGTCCCAGCGGCCGTGACAGGTTGACGATGCCCTTGAGCAATTCGAGCGACCGGCTGTTCTGAGTGACATCCATCAGGAACGAGCGGTCGATCTTGATTTTGTCGAGCGGCAGTTTGTGGAGATAGCTGAGGCTCGAATACCCGGTACCGAAATCGTCGAGCGCAATGCGCACGCCGAGCCGCTTCAACTCCTCGATATATTGGCGTGTCAGCGACTTGTCGTCGAGCAGCGCCGTCTCGGTGACCTCGATCTCCAGACGTCCGGCGGAGAGACCGGATTCAGCCAGCGCGTCGCGAACCTTCTGGATGACATCACGGTTGCGGAAATCCTTGGCCGAGAGATTGACCGACACGCTGGTCTGGGCCGGCCATTTGGCGCATTCCGTGCAGGCCGCATGCAGGACGAAGGTGCTGATGTCGGAAATAATCCCCATTTCCTCCGCCAGCGGAATAAAGATACCGGGGGAAATCGGCCCGAGATCGGGATGATCCCAGCGGCACAGCGCTTCGCAACTGGCGATACGCATCGTGCTCATCGCCACGATCGGCTGATAGACCACCCGCAATTCGTTGTTTTCCACGGCGCTGCGCAGGTCCGCCTTCATCAGCTGACGGCTGCGGAAGGCAGCATCCATGGAGGCCTCGAACAGCCGCCAACCGTTCTTGCCAAGCTCCTTGGCCTTGTAGAGTGCAAGGTCGGCTTTGACGATCATGGCGTCAACGTCGGTATCCTTGACCCGCGACAGCACCGCGCCGCCGCTGGCCTGGATGCGTAATCCGTGGCCGGCGACATCGACCTCGCCCTGTAGATTGACAAAGATCTCATCAACCTGGCCGGTCAGGTGGCTTTCATCCTCGATGCGCTCGAAGAAGATCATGAACTCGTCGCCGCCGAAGCGGCTGACGGTGATGCCTGGCCCAGCGACTGCCGCCAGCCGCTCGGCAACGGCGTAGATCAATCCGTCGCCGACCGGATGGCCGAGCGTGTCGTTGACGCTCTTGAAATCATCGAGATCGAGCACCACCAGCCCGCAGAGACGCTCGGGATCCCCTGAGGCCATGGCTTCCACCACCAACTCGTGGAAGTAGGCGCGGTTGGGCAGGCCGGTGAGACTGTCGTAGCGCGCCATGAAGCGGATCTTGTCTTCCGCCTCGACCCGGGCGGTCACATCCTCGAAAGTGACGACGCCCAGTTCCTGGCTGCCTTCGCGCGCCGAAAATTCATAGTGCTGGCCGTTGGTGAGCGAGACCAGGACCTTGCGGTCGCGGCCCTCGCGCAACGCACGCGTCAGCTGGGCTTCGATGTAACGGCAATCTTTCGGCGCCAGCATGCCGCCTGCAGCGCCGCGCATCAGCAGACCGTGGATCGAGCGGCCTAGCAGCGCATCGGCCGATTTGAGCGACATCAGGTGCGCGGCTTCGGCATTGGCCACCGCCACCCGGCCGTCGGGACCAAGCATGACAAGGCCATGCGACATGGTGTTGAGCGCGCGGTTGAAACGCTGCGCGATGCGGTTCGCCTTCTTTTCCTCCGATAGGGCGGTAAACAGGACTTCGCGGACGATGTCGGCGAACCGCTTGATCGCGAACAGAAAAGGGGCCGACATCAGACCGAGGATGATGTGGTAGATATCGCCGCGCAGGATAAAGCCAAGCGATATGGGCCATGTGGTGGTTATGATAAAAATCATGACCATGCGCGGCGACCCATAATTGCGGCCGGCAATTGACGTGACCGATGCCAGAGTGACGCAGACAGAGGCTATTTCGGCATAGTTGTCGTGGCTGTCATTTGCCAGATAGATACTGACGAAACAGAACGCGCCAAGCATGAAACCATGCATCGAACCGAAAATTATGTAATCGTTTTCGCGATCATGGGCTTCTTCCCACGTCGTCGGGGAAGGAAGTCGCCCGTATTTTCGGATGTTGCGAAGGCGCAGAGTACCGACAATGATGAGCCCAGCGGCAACCAGAAGATACGCCAAGTCCATGGTCTTCCAATAGACCAGAATGACGAGGAGTGTCTGCGCAACAAGGCCGATCGACAGCGTGAACCCGTCGCGAAACAGCGTTTCCACGAACGGAATGTAAACGTCGACCGGAATCTCGTTTTTTCGTCTCAGATTCACGCCTGGATCCCAACCCTGGGGAACCCAGCAGTGTCACATTGGCCTTAAGAAAGGTTTAGAGCAGCGGTTCGGGCTCTATTGGCATTCATTGGTGACGCAGCGGAAGCAGGGAAACTACAGTTCAGGTAAACAAGGCGTATCACAGCGCTGAATTATTCGGCGGCTTGAAGTTGCGGCCGCAGCGGCGCCGTCGAGAGGCGGTCGAGCAGACGCTGGCGTTCGCCGGCGGCTTTTTCGGCACTGGCCTGCTTGACGTGGCCAAAGCCGCGGATGAGCGCCGGTACCGAAACAAGCGCGGCAGCAACCTCGATCTTGCCCGGCGCCAGCGCGCCGGCGACAAGCTCCAGGTCGGCTTCATAGAGGGCAAGAAGCTGCCGCTCCATACGCCTCTCGGCGCTGTAGCCGAACAGGTCGAAAGCCGTGCCGCGCAGGCCCTTCATCGCCGCCAGCAGGCGGAACCCGTTCATCATCCACCGGCCAAAGCTCGATTTCTTCGGCTTCCCGTCACTGCCGCGCCTGCCCATGATCGGCGGTGCGAGATGGAATTCAAGCTTGCCGTAGCTCTGGAACTGCTTTGCGAGCTCTGCGGCAAAGGAGCCGTCCGTATAAAGCCGCGCCACCTCGTATTCGTCCTTGATCGCCATCAGCTTGAACAGGTTCTTTGCGGCAGCCTCGGTCACCACGGTCGACCCGGGCACAGCATTGGTTTCGGCCTTGCGCAGCGCCGCCAGTCTGTCGGCATAGCGCTTGCCATAGGCGGCGTTCTGATAGGCGGTCAGGAAGGCGACGCGGCGAGCAATGATATCGTCCAGCGTCTCGGCAATGGCGGCAGGCTGCGTGGCCTTGCCCGGCTGGGCGAGAAGGCTGCGGACGAAATCCGGCTGGTGGGCGGCGCGGCGGCCCCAGCGAAATGCTGCGACGTTCATAGCCACCGCCTCGCCGTTGAGTTCGATCGCCTTCTCGACCGCCTCGGCCGACAGCGGCAGGCCGCCGTGCTGGAAGGCGAAGCCGAGCATGAACATGTTGGCGCCGAGCGAGCTGCCGAACAGCGCGGTGGCGGTGCGGGTGGCGTCGAAGAAATGCGTCTTGTTGTCGCCCGCGGCGGTTCGTATCGCTTTCTTCAGCCGCTCTACAGGCAGTAAGAAATCGGCCGAACGGGCGAACTCGCCCGGCATGATCTCGGCGGTGTTGGCGAGGAAGATGGTATGGCCCTCGCGCACCGCGGCCAGCACCTTCTTGGCACCCGAAACGACGAGATCGCAGCCAAGCACAAGGTCGGCTTTGCCGGCCGATACGCGAATGGCGTGGATGTCGTCCGGCGTGCGGGCTATGCGGACATGGGTGAACACGGAGCCGCCCTTCTGGGCGAGGCCGGCCATGTCGATCATGCCGCAGCCCTTGCCTTCGAGGTGCGCGGCCATGCCGAGCACCGCGCCGATGGTGACGACGCCGGTGCCGCCGACACCGTCGATGATCGCCGCCCAGCCTTGTTCACCGAGCGGAAATTGCGCCGGCACCGGCACCCCTGCGAGCGGGTCGGCTGCGCCGGCGATGGCTTCGGCTTTCCTGATCTTGGCGCCGTGCACGGTGACGAAGGACGGGCAAAAACCGTTGACGCAAGAGAAGTCCTTGTTGCAGCTCGACTGGTCGATCTTGCGCTTCCGGCCGAATTCGGTTTCGACCGGCTGGATCGAGACGCAATTCGACTGCACGCCGCAATCGCCGCAGCCTTCGCAGACCAGTTCGTTGATGAATACGCGCTTGTCGGGATCGGGGAAGGTGCCGCGCTTGCGGCGGCGGCGCTTCTCGGCGGCGCAGGTCTGGTCGTAGAGCAGCACCGAGACGCCCTTGACCGCGCGCAACTCGCGCTGGACGAGGTCGAGGTCGTCTCGGTGGTGGATGGTGGCGCCAGCGGGAAATTCCACCTTGCCGGCATATTTGTCCGGCTCGTCGGTGACGATGGCGATGCGCTCGACGCCTTCGGCGCGCACCTGCCTGGCGATCATGTCCACCGTCAGGCCGCCCTCGTGCGGCTGGCCGCCGGTCATGGCGACGGCGTCATTGTAGAGGATCTTGTAGGTGATGTTGGCGTCGGTCGACAGCGCGAAGCGAATCGCCAACACACCCGAGTGGTTGTAGGTGCCGTCGCCGAGATTCTGGAAGATGTGCTCGCGCTTCGAGAACGGCGCCTGGCCGACCCATTGCGCGCCCTCGCCGCCCATGGCGGTGAAGCCGACGGTGTTGCGGTCCATCCACAGCGCCATGAAATGGCAGCCGATTCCGGCGGCGGCGAGCGAGCCGTCCGGCACCTTGGTCGAGGAATTGTGCGGGCAGCCGGAGCAGAAGAAGGGCGTGCGCGAGGCAACGTCTGACGTGTCGGCGAGCATCGCCTGGAACTGGCGCAATTTCGCTACCCGCGCGGCGATCTCCTCCGACGGGCCGATCGTTCTCAAGATCCTCTCGCCGAGCGCGATGGCGATGTCGTTGGGGTCGAGCGCGCCCTTGGCCGGGAACAGCCAGTCGCCGCGCTCGTCCTTCTTACCGACTATGACCGGCTGCGTGGCGGTGCCGTAAAGGTTCTCGCGCAACTGCACCTCGATCAGCGAGCGCTTCTCCTCGACGACGACGATGGTGTCGAGGCCGCGGGCGAAGTCGGCAATGTGCTGCAGGTCGAGCGGCCACGGGCAGCCGACCTTGAACAGCCTGATCCCGATACGATTGGCGACCGCCTCGTCGATGCCGATATCTTCCAGCGCCTGACGAACGTCGAGATAACTCTTGCCGATGGTGACGATGCCAAGCTTGGGGCTGCGGCCGCCTGAATAGACGATCCGGTTCAGCCCATTGGCATGAATGAAGGCCGAGGCGGCGGCGCGCTTGTATTCATGCAACCGCTCCTCCTGGCCGAGCATGTCGATCTCGCTGCGGATGTTGAGGCCGCCGGGCGGCATGTCGAAGTCCGGCACGACGATGTTCAGCCGTTCGAGCGCTGCATCGACCGAGGCCGTCGATTCGACGTTGTCCTTGACGCATTTGATCGCCGCCCAGGTGCCGGCAAAACGCGACATGGCAAACCCGTAGAGACCGTAATCGATGATCTCCTGGACACCGGCCGGATTGAGGATCGGCACCATGGTGTCGACGAACAGGAACTCGGTGGCATGCGCGTTGGTCGAGGATTCGGCCATATGGTCGTCACCCATCAGGGCCAGCACGCCGCCATGTCTGGATGAGCCGGCGAGATTGGCGTGGCGGAACACGTCGCCGGAGCGGTCGACGCCCGGACCCTTGCCGTACCAGACCGAAAAGACACCGTCATGCGTGCCCTCGCCCAACAATTCGGCCTGCTGCGAGCCCCAGCAAGCGGTGGCGGCGAGCTCCTCGTTGAGACCGGGCTGGAAGACGATGTCCGACTGCGCGAGCTGGTTCTTGGCCTTCCACAGCTGCATGTCGAGGCCGCCGAGCGGCGAGCCGCGATAGCCGGAGACGAAACCGGCGGTGTTCAGGCCAGCCCGGCGGTCGCGCTCGCGCTGCATCAGAAGCATGCGGATGACCGCCTGGGCGCCCGACAGGAAGATACGCTCCTTTGCCAGGTCGAACTTGTCGTCTAGCGCGACATTGTGCAGCGTCATCAGGCATTTCCTGTGCGGAGGCCCCGCCTAGAGGTGCGCGGCCAACGTCGGAGTCGAGTGCCTACAGTCTTTCTTCCCTTGCCGGGGAGGTCAAACAAAATCGAAGGTGCCACGCGGTGCGCAACAAATGATCCGTGCGCGGCCGGGTGGCGCCACGAAACGCCTGTCGGGCAGGATGGCCGAGGACGAAAATTCCGGCGACGGTCAGTGCCGCTGGTGACGCATCATGCAGCCTTTGGGCAACTGGGCTTCGGTTCGCCGGGAAGCTTGCCGTCGACATGGCCGGCCAGGTCCTTGTTGAGCTCGTAGACCGGCCCGACCACCAGAGGCCGGTCAGGCAGCACCGACTGGTCGAGCGAGGACGTCAGCGTCGTCTCGAAACTCTGCAGCAGCTTGCCGCTGGAATCCTCGATGCGGATCGACACCGCATAGGGCTTGTCCTTGACGACGCAAGTGAGCGGCGGGCTGGTGAGCGTCACATGCGGCAGCTTCGGCCATATCTTCTGGTTGACGATGATCGGATCACCGCCGGCCGGGTTCTGGAAGGAGACCACGGCGACCTGTCCCTCACCCACTGGCCGCAGCGGATTGAGGGTGATGACGTAGGTGGCGATACCCAGCCGGTAGTTGAACTCGAACAGCTTCCCGGAAATGGCGAACAACTGGTCCTTGCCGGAATCACGGCAAGCGCCAAGCACGGCTGTCGCAAACAACGCCGCGCCGACAACGATCGCGCGCCAAAATATTTTAGACATTGATGACCTCCCTGGCCGCCGTCCGGCGGCGATAGTGACGGTTTGCCTTCTGGCGGTTGCCGCATACCGCCATGTCGCACCAAAGGCGGCTGGAATTGCGGCTTCGGTCGACAAACAGCCAGCTGCAATTGGGACATATCCTCAGCCTGGCGATGGTGTCGTCGCGCAGCAGCGACAGCGCCGAGATGGCCAGCGCTACCTCGAAGGCGACCGGCGTCGCCGCATCGCCGAACGGTTTTCCCGGCGCACCGATTTCGGTGCGGCTTTGTGCGAGGCCATCGGCGCAGGCTTCCAGGAATTCAGGCATGTCGCCGGTGGCGATCGCACCTTTCGACACCGCACGGCGAAACAGCCGATCGGTCGTCTCCCGGATCGACAGCACCATCGGCGCGATCTTTTCAGGCACCGGCGCTTCGAGCCGCCTGCCGCCGAGCTCGGCGGCGCGAAAGCTGCTCGCGGCTTCGGCAAAGCGGGCGATCTCGGCCGGATCTTCGAAACGATCGAAGATTTTCTCCGGATCGTTCCGCAAAACGACCGTGTTCGCCGTGTCGAGCGCAAGCATCCCGCCGGTGAAGCGGTGCGGGGTCCAGGATACTGTCATATGGCGAAATCTAACCGATAAATCGCGTTTGACAAGTTAGATTCCGGGTGCAACGCTCGTGACGGAGGCGACCGCATGCTCTATTTCTTCCAGCAGGTTCTAAACGGGCTGCATTCGGGCGCGCTCTACGCATTGCTTGCCTTCGGCTACGTGCTGACCAACGGCATCCTGCACCGCACCAATCTTGCCTATGGGGCGCTGTTCGCCTTTTGCGGGCATACAATGATCCTCACCGCGGCGTTCGGCTATCAGGCGCTGTGGCTGACGCTGTTTGCATCGGTCGCGCTTGGCGTAGCTGCGGCGTTCCTTTATGCGGCGCTGCTCAGCCATGTCCTGTCGCGAAGCATCTTCGAACCGTTGGCCGACCGTTCGCCCAACGCCATCGTGGTGACGACGCTCGGCATATTGCTGGTCTTGTCGGAAGCCAGCCGTATCGCCGCCGATACCCATGACCTATGGTTGCCGCCAATGCTGGCCCAGACCATCGTCTTCGCGCAGAATGCCAGCTTCAAGGCGACGTTGACGCTGATCCAATTGCTCGATTGCGCCGCCGTGCTGGCGGCCATCGCACTGGCTGCATGGGGCTTCGCATATTCGAGCTTCGGTCGGAGCTGGCGCGCCGTATCCGACGATCCCAAGGCGGCGGCGATGTGCGGCGTCGATGTCCGCGCGGTGTTCCGGCGCGCGGTGCTTTTCGGCGGCCTTTGCGCTGCGCTGGCCGGGGTGCTTGCCGGCTTCTACTACGGCAACATCAGCTTCGGCACTGGTCTGGTCTACGGGTTGAAGATCCTGTTCGTGACGGCAGTGGGCGGCTATCTCTCGCCGCTCCGGGCGGCACTGGGCGCGGCCGCTTTCGGCATGGCCGAATCACTATGGGCCGGCTATTTTCCGCTCGAATGGCGGGACGGCTGGATGTATCTGTTCCTCGTCGCCATGCTTGTGCTGATCGGCGCCGGCCGCGACCAACAGAAGATCGCCTGAACCACATCAGACTTTGGCTGGATGATAGCGCTGCGCGTCCTTAGACATGCAAGGCGCAGCCGCACTTTTGCCGGCCCTCACCTCACAACTGTGTTTATGCGGGCTGTCCCGTGTTGACCCGCCGGACCACGCACTGCATACCGTTGGGCCACAGCGACGCGGCGGACAGGGAACCGGCGCGCTCTGACACAAGGGAGGAATGCATGGCAGGGCTTCTCGCTCTATCCAGGGCCATTGACCGTTTGAACGAGTTCATCGGCAAATGGGTATCGTGGCTGATCCTGTTGGCAATCCTGGTAAGCGCCGCCAATGCCGTCATCCGCAAGGTGTTCGACATGTCGTCGAACGCCTGGCTGGAACTGCAGTGGTATCTGTTCGGCGCCGCCTTCATGCTGGCCGCCGCCTACACGCTGAAGCAGAATGACCATATCCGCATCGATATCGTCTACGGCATGTTCTCGCGCCGCGTGCAGCACTGGATCGACCTTTTCGGTCACGTCTTCTTCCTGATGCCGTTCGTGATGTTGATGGTGGTCTATTTTGTTCCCTATGTGTCGCTGTCGTATCGCAGCGGCGAGATGTCGAACAATTCCGGCGGGCTGATCATCTGGCCGGCGAAGGCGATCCTGCTGGTCGGCTTTTTCCTGCTCGCGCTGCAGGGCATTTCCGAAATCATCAAGAAAATTGCCATCATACGCGGCCAAATGGACGATCCCACTCCGTTCATATCGGTGCACGAGCAAGCCGAACTCGAAGCGAAGGCGCTCGTCGAAGAGGTGCGCTCGTGATCGAGTTCATCGCCCAGAACATGGCGCCGATCATGTTCGCCTCGCTGATCTTCTTCCTGCTGATCGGCTACCCCGTCGCCTTCTCGCTCGCCGCCAACGGTCTGATGTTTTTCTTCATCGGCGTGCTGCTGTCGCCCTATTCGGGTGGCTCGATCAATCTCGCCTGGCCGTTGCTGCACGCGTTGCCGGACAATTTCTACGGCAGCCGGGTGATGTCGAACGATACGCTGCTGGCGATCCCGTTCTTCACCTTCATGGGCATCGTGCTCGAACGGTCCGGGATGGCCGAAGACCTGCTCGACACGATCGGCCAGTTGTTCGGACCGGTCCGCGGTGGCCTGGCCTACGCCGTGATCTTCGTCGGCGCGCTGCTTGCCGCGACGACTGGCGTGGTGGCGGCTTCCGTCATTGCCATGGGACTGATTTCGCTGCCGATCATGCTGCGCTATGGCTACGACCGGCGGCTGGCGTCCGGCGTCATTGCCGCGTCCGGGACGCTCGCGCAGATCATCCCGCCGTCACTGGTGCTGATCGTCCTGGCCGACCAGCTCGGCCGCTCGGTCGGCGATATGTACAAGGGCGCGCTGATCCCCGGGCTCATTTTGACCGGCATCTACATGCTCTACATCCTGCTCATGTCGATCTTCCGGCCGAAGTCGATGCCGGCACTGCCGCTGGAGGCCCGCACGCTCGGCCACGGTGTGCTGTCGCTGCTGGCGGCGCTGCTGGCGGCGGTGGTGGTTTCCTATGCGGCGTATCGCTACCTCGCGCCGAACCATGGCGGCAACGCCGATATCCTCGGCGCCACCATCGGCGTGATCTTCATCTATGTCATGGCGATAATCGATCAGCGCCTGAAGATCAACGTCATGTCGAGGCTGGCGCAGCAGGTGATCATCGTGCTGATCCCGCCACTGGCGCTGATCTTCCTGGTGCTGGGCACCATCTTCCTCGGCATCGCCACGCCGACGGAAGGCGGCGCCATGGGCGCCGTCGGCGCGCTGGCGATGGCGGCGATGAAGGGCCGGCTGTCGCTCGACGTGGTCAAGCAGGCGCTGGCTTCGACGACGCGGCTGTCGTCCTTCGTGCTGTTCATCCTGATCGGCGCGCGGGTGTTCTCGCTGACCTTCTACGGGGTCAATGGCCACATCTGGGTCGAGCACCTGTTGACGTCGCTGCCGGGCGGTGAAGTCGGTTTCCTGATTGGCGTCAACATCCTCGTCTTCGTGCTCGCCTTCTTCCTCGACTTTTTCGAGCTTGCCTTCATCATCGTGCCGCTTTTAGCGCCGGCGGCCGACAAGCTCGGCATCGACCTGATCTGGTTCGGCGTGCTGCTCGGGGTCAACATGCAGACCAGCTTCATGCATCCGCCCTTCGGCTTCGCGCTGTTTTATCTGCGCTCGGTCGCCGCGCGCGTGCCCTATCTCGACCGGCTCACCGGCAAGCAGATCGCGCCGGTCACCACCGGCCAGATCTATTGGGGCGCAGTGCCGTTCGTCTGTATCCAGGTCATCATGATCGGCCTGACCATCGCCTTCCCGCAGATGGTGATGCACTACAAAGGCACCGTCGTCGATCCGGCGACCATCAACTTCCAGGTGCCGGAAATGCCCAGCCTGTCGCCTCTCGGCACGCCACCGGTCGGTGGCAGCACGGCACCCGCTGCGCCCGGTGCGCAGGATCTGTCACAGCCACCGAGCTTCGATGAAAAACCCCCTGCGAAACCGGCGGCACCGGCAACCGATCTGTCGCAACCACCGAGTTTCAAGTGACGAAGGCCGGGCAGCCATGAAGGCGGTGCGACTGGAGCGAGTGGGCGGCCTAGCCGTGCGCGAGGTCGAGAAACCTACCGCCGGGCCGGACGAGCTGCTGGTGCGGATCGAGGCGTGCGGTGTCTGCGGCACCGACCGGCATCTTTTCCATGGCGAATTCCCGTGCACGCCGCCGGTGACGCTCGGGCATGAATTCTCCGGCATCGTCGAGGCGATCGGATCTGCCGTATCCGGCTTTTCCGCTGGCGACCGCGTTACCGGCGATCCCAACATCGCCTGCGGGCGCTGTGCGCATTGTCAGGCAGGCCGGGTCAATCTCTGCGGCAATCTGCGCGCCATCGGCATCCATCGCGATGGCGGCTTTGCCGAATATCTTGTCTTGCCGCAGAAGCAGGCCTTCGTTTTGCCGGGCAATCTGAAGCCGACGCATGGTGCGTTCTGCGAGCCGCTCGGTTGCTGCCTGCATGGCGTAGACCTTGCCGCGATCCGGCCAGGCTCGTCGGTCGCCGTGCTCGGCGGCGGCGTGATCGGCCTGCTGACGGTGCAATTGGCGAAGCTCGCCGGGGCGACGACCATCATCCTGTCGACGCGTCAGGCCTCACGGCGGGCTCTTGCCGAGCAACTTGGCGCAACGGCGACGGTCGATCCCAGCGCTTCCGACGTCACCGATGTGATCGTCGGACCGTCGGGCTTGATGCCGGGCGGTGTCGACGTGGTGTTCGAATGCGCCGGCGTGAAAGAGACAGTCGAGCAGGCGATGCGGCTGGCCAAAGCGGGCGGCACGATTGTCGTCGTCGGCGTGATGCCGCAAGGCATGAAAGCGGCGTTCGAACCGTTCGACCTGCTGTTTCGGGAGTTGAAGGTCCTGGGCTCGTTCCTCAATCCCTTTACCCATCGCCGCGCGGCCGATCTCATCGCCTCGGGTGCCATCGAGGTCGACAGGCTGATATCGCGACAAGTCGGGCTCGACGAGGCGGCGGCGGTCATTGCCAACCCGCCTGCGCCAGGTGAGGTCAAAGTCCTGGTGATGCCCGGCTGACCGCAAACGGAATGCACTGCGGCGCCGGTGTCCCGAAGGAACGCCGGCGCCGCAGAGCAGCGAAGGTCAGAGCTTGCCGTTGCGCTGCTGGACCATCATGAAGGTGTCGTAATTGTATTCGGCCACCTGCGCCCAGAGATAATGCTCCTTGCGGAACGCCTTGATCGAGTCCCAGATCTTCTTGAACGGCGCGTTCGAGGCTTCCATCTCGGCATAGACCTCGTTGGCCTTTTCGAAGCAGGCGGCCATGATCTCCTGGCTGAACGGGCTCAACTTGGCGCCGCCGGCCACCAGCCGCTTCACCGCCGCCGGGTTGAGATAGTCGTATTTCTGCAGCATGTTGGCGTCGGCCGCTTGAGCGGCAGTATGCACCAGCGACTTGTAAGCCGGCGAAAGTTCGTCGTATTTCGCCTTGTTGAACATCAGATGGACGGTCGGTCCACCTTCCCACCAGCCGGGATAGTAGTAATAGGGCGCAACCTTGTAGAAGCCGAGCTTCTCGTCATCATAAGGGCCAACCCATTCGGCGGCATCGATCGTGCCTTTCTCCAGCGCCGGATAAATGTCGCCACCGGCGATCTGCTGCGGAACCACGCCGAGCCTTTGCACCACTTTGCCGGCAAAACCACCGATACGCATCTTGAGGCCGGAAAGGTCGGCGACCGTTTTGATCTCTTTGCGGAACCAGCCGCCCATCTGCACGCCGGTATTGCCGCCCGGCAGCCCGAACAGACCCTGCGTCGCCAGGAACTCGTTGAACAGATCGATGCCGCCGCCATGATAGTGCCAGGCGTTGATGCCGCGCGCGTTGAGCGAGAACGGAACCGCCGCTCCCAGCGCCCAGGTCGGGTCCTTGCCCCAGTAATAGTATGCCACCGTATGGCAGGCCTCCACGGTGCCGGCAGTGGTGGCGTCGGCGGCCTGCAGGCCGGGAACGAGTTCGCCGGCCGCAAAGACCTGAACCTGGAAGTTGCCGTCGGTCGCCTCCGACAGCATCTTGGAAAAGACTTCGGCGCCGCCATAGATCGTATCGAGCGACTTCGGGAAGGACGACGCCAGCCGCCAGGTCACTTTCGGATTGGACTGGGCGATGGCCGGCGCAGCAAGTGTCGCGGCAGCGGCCGCAGCGCCGAAACCGGTGGTGCCGGCCTTGCGGATGAACGAACGACGATCCATGAAGTTCCTCCCTTTTGGATCAACTGACCGACATTCGGGACGCTTCGGCGCCCGGATCGGCTTCGAGCCGACAATACACAGGCAAGGAGTCGAGTCCAGCGCGGCAGCCCGGTTTGAGTGGCGCATTTCGGGGAAATTCACGGCGTTGGGGCAGATCTTGCAACTATAGTCTAAGGTCGATTAACTGGCCTACGCGACACGCCGAAACTTGCCATGGAAATGCGCCTTCGGATCGCCTATTTTGCAGGCAGATAATTCGTTGCACCCGATGGGATCCGGACCAAATGCACCAGCCGCTCGTCGCCATATCGACCGACGTTAGCCAGTTCGACAATTACACCTGGCATGCCGCTCCGCAGCAATATCTTGAAGCGGCGCTTTCGGGTGCAGGCGTGTTCCCGCTGCTCGTACCGTCGTTCGGCGACCGGCTCGACTTCGATGAGCTGCTTTCCGCCGTCGACGGCGTCATGGTCACCGGTTCGAAGTCCAACGTCCATCCCTCGCTCTATGGCGGTGACGCCAGCGAAGCCGACGGCCCCTACGATCCCGCCCGCGACGCCACGACGCTGCCGTTGATCCGCAGGGCTGTGGAGCGCGGGGTGCCGTTGCTCGCCATCTGCCGCGGCATCCAGGAGATGAATGTGGCACTGGGCGGCACTCTTGCCACTGAAATTCAGGAACGCGACGGTTCGCTCGACCATCGAGCGCCGGCAAGCGACAATCAGGATGAGCGTTTCGCCATCCGCCAGACGATTTCGATAAAACCCGGCAGCTGCCTGGCCGGGATCTTCGGCGCCGGCGACATCATGGTCAATTCGGTGCATCGCCAGGCGGTCGACCGGCTTGGGCCGAAGCTGCAGGTCGAGGCGGTCGCCGCCGACGGCACTGTCGAAGCCGTTTCGGTGCGCGATGCACCGGCTTTCGCCGTTGGCGTCCAGTGGCATCCCGAATACTGGGTCAAGTCGGACAGCAACTCGGCAAAGATATTCCGTGCATTCGGCGATGCGGTGCGCCTGCATGCTGCCGCAAAATCCGGCGCGCGCGCCGCGGCAGAATAATCCCGCCGCGCTCGTCAGTCGCCGCTATTGTATGACCATGATCTTTTCCGAAAACCGGTTTCCACTTTTCGGGATCACGGTCTGGCCGCCAGCGTCAGCAGCGGCAGCGCCGGTGCATAGGATTCGTAGCCGTCGCCGTCAGCGACCGAGAACATGACGATCGGATCGGTGCCGTCGGCGCTGAAGGTGACCGTGCCGTCATCCTGCTCTCGCCAGAACTTCGCCTGCTCGACGCCCGGCAACACCCGGCGGCAATTCGCGGCGACCGTCAACAGCGACAAACCTTGCGAAATCTCGGCGCCGCGGCTGACTGCACAAGACGCCTCGTCGCCATTGGCGGTAAGCCTGTAGTTGCCGGACGACGGCGCTGTCTCGTTGGCTGCGAGGCTTTCTCCGCTACCGGCGTAAAACAGCTGGGCGCAGCCGAACAGCGCGGCGACCGCCAGCAATCCGGGAAGCGTTTTCATCCTTTTTTCTCCGCGCATTCCAAGCGCGCCGCGTTCCAAGAGATCAGGAGGCGCGCTTCATCTTGCTCTCATGTCGCTGTCAGGCGGACATACACGAGCGAAGGATCAGAATGATTCCGAAGGGTTAAGCTGAAGTTAACAAATATGGCAGGCCGCTCAGGACCTCGCCTGGAGGTTTGCGGTCTCCGGTACCGGCGTCAGCGCCCTGCGCTGCGAAAACCATGAAACCAGATTGTCGACGCACAGATCCGCCATGGCGCGGCGGGTGTGCTGCGAGGCCGAGCCGACATGTGGCAAAAGCGAGGTGTTGGGCGCGGCAAGCAACGCCTCTGGCACATTCGGCTCGTCGGCAAAGACGTCTAGCCCGGCAGCGGCGATGCTGCCGCTGGCAAGTGCGGCGGCAAGGGCTGGTTCGTCGACCGTGCTGCCGCGGCCGATATTGACGAAGACGCCGTTCGGCCCAAGGGCCGAGAGGATTTCGGCATTGACCGCCTGTTCCGTCGAGGCCCTGCCGGGCGCCACCGAGATCAGTGTGTCGACCGCCTCGGCGAGACCTTTCAGCGTCGGGTGATAATCATAGGACAGGCCTTCGACGCGGCGCCGGTTGTGATAGGCGATGGGCAGTCCGAAAGCGTCGAGCCGGCGGGCAATGGCGAGGCCGATGCGGCCCATGCCGAAGATGCCGACATGGCGGCCGCGCAAGGTCAGCCGGCTTAGTGGATAGTTACCGTTGCGCAGCCAACTGCCGTCGCGCAGCCAAGTCTCGGCGCGCGGCAATTCGCGAACGGTGTTGATCAACAGCCCGATCGCCGTGTCGGCGACCTCCTCGGTCAGCACATCCGGCGTGTTGGTGACCATGATGCCGCGCTGTGCGGCGTGGCGGACGTCAACCGAATCATAGCCGACGCCGAAATTGGCGATGATCTCGAGCTTCGGCAGCGCATCCATCAATGCAGCGGTTATGCCGCCAAAGGCGGCAATGCCGCGCACAGTGCGGCGCATCTCGTCGGTGACCAGCGACGGATCGGCGCGTTCGATCCAGACGCGGCTGAACGCCCCGTCGATGCGGCCGACGGCATGGTCGTTGAAATGGCCCGGCACCAGAATGGCAACCGCTTGCTGCTGTTCGGCTTTTGTCATGCCCGCTCCACCGGTTTGCCGGTCGACTGGCGCACGTGCAGTTCCGGCCTGATCAGTTCCTGCGACGGCCGCACCGTCTGTCCGTTTAGCTTGTCGAGCAGCGCGCTGGCGGCGCGGCGGCCGACCTCGCGCTGGCCGTTCCAGACAGTGGTCAGCGCCGGCGTCGCGATCGCCGCCTCCTCGAGGTCGTCATAGCCGGTGACGGAGATGTCGATGCCCGGCACCAGCCCGGCGCGCGCGATGCCGTTCATCAGGCCGATGGCGACGAGGTCGTTCCAGCAGCAGGCCGCGGTCGGCCTGTCCTTCAGTGCCAGGAACTGCCCGGCGGCCTCGAAGCCGGCCTGCTTGGTGCGCGGGCCGACGATGCGCCAGGACGGCCTGACCTCAAGCCCGGCCGCCTCCATGGCGTTGACATAACCCTGGTAGCGGTCGCGGCCGGTCGAGGTCTGGTCGGTGCCGCCGATCATGGCAATGCGCTTGTGGCCAAGCGAAATCAAATGATTGGTGGCAAGCCCGGTGCCATAGGCATCGTCGCCGCGAAAGACCGGCACGTCGGCACCTTCGACGGTGCGTGCAATCAGCACTGCCGGAAGACCGTTTTCCTCGGCCATGATTATGTCTTCGGGCGGTGTGCCGATGGCTGGCGACATGATGACGCCGTCGGCGCCGAGCTGCAGAAGCGTGTCGATGAAGGTGCGCTGTTTCTCGAGCTGGTCGTAGTGGTTCGACAGGATGAAGGTCTGCCGGCTGCGGTCGAGCTCGCTCTCGATCGAACGCAATATCTCGGCAAAGAAGGGGTTCATGATGTCGTGGACGACGACGCCGACAATGCCCGAGCGCGAGGTGCGCAGGCTGGCGGCGCGGCGGTTGTAGATATAGCCGATGGCGCGTGCATGTTCCTTGATGCGGTCGCGGGTGCCGCCGGCGACCAGCGGGCTGTCGCGCAAGGCCAGCGAGACCGTGGCCGTGGACACGCCCAGCGCATCCGCGATGGTCGAAAGCTTGATCTTCTGTGCCAGCGCCCTGCGCTCCCGAAGCAATTTAAACTGTTTAAAGGCCGGCTCTTATGCCATCGATCCCGAGCAAATCAAAGTTTTTTTGCCAGCGCTTCCGCCTCCGCGTCCAGCATCGCGCGGTTGCGCACGCGAAGCTGGTGCTCGCGATGGACGATGTAGAGGCCGCTGGCGACGATGACGCCGGCACCAAGCAACGTCCAGCGGTCGGGAAACTGGTTGAAGACGATGAAGCCGCAGATGATCATCCAGATCATCTGCGAATAGGGATAGGGGGCCAGAGCCGTGGTGGTGGCAAGGCGATAGGCCTGCACCAGCAGCCAGTGACCGATGGCGCCGAAGACGCCAAGCATCGAGAGAATGAACCAGTGCCAGCCGTCAGGCGGCAGCGACAACGAAAGCGGCAGCATCGGCAAAAGCAGCACGGCCGGCGCGAGCGCCGAAAACAGGATGAGGCTCTCGGACGTCTCTGTAGCCGACAACCGGCGCGTCATGATGACGTAGAAGCAATTCGACAGTATCGAGCAAAGCGCGAAGAGATACCCGATGCCGAAAACACCGACGCCCGGCCGGGTGATGATGAGGACGCCGGCAAGGCCGGTCAGGATCGCCAGCCAGCGGCGCCAGCCCGCCCATTCGCCGAGCAGCGGACCGGCAAGCGCGGTGATCACCATCGGCCCGAAAAAGTAGATCGAAGTGGTTTCCGCGAGCTGCAGCGTCCGCAGCGCCAGAATGTTGAACATGGTCGACCCGAACAGGAACAGACCGCGCGTGATGTGCGCCGGCAGGTTGGCCGGACGAAAACGCGACGGCTCGCGCCACCCGCGCAGAAAGACGCCGACGAGCAGGACATGGACCGCGAAGCGGGTCCAGGCGACGATCAGCGCCGAGACGCCGGCCAGGACAAGGTATTTGCTGCTGGTGTCGAGGAAGGTGAAAAACACGTAGACGGAAAGCATGCAGAGGATCGCCGCCGGCGACGTCGCGCTTTCGTCTTGTCTTGAGGGAGCACTCAATTTCAGGCCGGACGGGAAGCAAGGCAGTCCTTCACCAATGCGGGAAATGTCGCCTGCCGGCAAGCCAAAAGAGGCTGGCACAACGACAGGCGCCGACAGGCACAGTCTCTGTTCCGCATATCGCTGTGCCAGAACGTCCACGCACTCTTGGGTGACATGCGTCAGGCGTGCATCCGGGCACCCTTGGTGATCTTGTCGACGAGCTTCTTTTCGGCGCGAAGCGCGATGCCGACGATCTTGGCGTCGTCCGGGGCAAATTCGGCAAAGACGGCACGGTTGGCCAGATCATGACCGGTCGAAAACATTTCCTTGACATAGAGCGAGGCCGTTACGTCGCGATCCAGCGCCCGCCGATGGATCGCGCCGAGTGTCTGGCCGTCCGCCGAAAGCACGATGACCGGCTGGATCGACAGCGGGTTGTAGATATTGCCGGCGCGATCACGGTAGGGGTCGCCGATAATGTCGGGAAATTGCGCGACGATGCCGCTGGTCAGAAAGGCGGTGACATTGAGCTTTTGCCAGACGGGAAGATCATCCTTGAGCACGATTGCAAATTTCGTATCGAACATGCGACAGTTTCCAATCCGAAAGGGCCAATCCGAGGCTGCGAGAGAAGCGATGCCGCACGGTCTAGACGGGGAAGCCTTTCAGGGTCTTGGACGTTTGTGCGTGGATGCAGCCGAAAACTGCATCGTACCGGCACCCCGTGCTGCCGGCATGGAACGCATCGAGGCCCGGTTCCACGGCAACGCCTTCGATCTCCATCGCCACGACACCTATGCGATCGGGGTGACGCTTTATGGCGTGCAGCGCTTCCGCTATCGCGGCCAAATGCATCAGAGCTTGCCTGGCCAGATCATCATTCTTCATCCGGACGAAATGCACGACGGCGGCGCCGGCACCGAAGACGGATTGCGATACAGAATGCTGTATCTGGAGCCATCGCTGATGCTCGATTGTCTCGGCGGCGGATCACTGCCATTCGTCGGGAATGCCGTGGTGACAGACCGCGATCTCCGCGCGACGCTGCTTTCGGCGCTCGGGCCGCTGGATCAGGAACTGGACGAGCTGTTTGTCGTCGATTTCATGACGCAGCTTATGCAAAGCCTGGCCCGGCACGCCGGTCAGCCGGCGAAACCGGTAGCGAAAACGGCGTGGCGCGCCGCCAGCCTGGCGCGCGACTATCTGGAAGAAAATGTCGCGCGGATTGTGCGTTCGGATGAATTGGAGGCGATCACCGGGTTGGACCGTTATGCCCTGTCGCGGCACTTCCGCGCCACCTTCTCGACCAGCCCGCACCGGTTCTTGTTGATGCGCCGGCTTCAGCGAGCCCGTCGGATGATCGAAGCCGACGAGCCGCTGGCGCAGATCGCCATCGCAGCCGGCTTCAGCGACCAAAGCCATTTCAATCGGCATTTCAAGAAGGCGTTCGGCGTCACGCCCGGACGTTGGTCGGCACTGACGCGCCGGCCGTCAGCGGCGAACGCGTGACCTATTCAAGGATCTTGTCTTCAATATCCAGTTCGTCATCCGGGAGCACCATTTCGCCGTTCGAAAGGTTCGCCTCGACACGGGCAAGCAGCTTGAACAGCGCTTTCTGATCCTTCTTGTCGAGACCCTTCAATGCCTGCTTTTCGGTCTTCTTCACCGATTTCTCGATGGCGTGGATGATTTCGCGGCCGGTGTCGGTGAGGAAAATATGAGCCTGGCGGGCATCGGCGGAAGAGGCGCGCTTTTCCAGAAAACCCTGCGCCTGCAGCCGGTTGATGGTCTTGGTGATGGTCGGCGGACGCACGCCGAGGCGGCCGGCAAGATTGCCGGGCGTCTGCCCGTCCTCGCGGTCGAGCGCCAGCATGATCTGGTCCTGGCCGGCATAGAAGCCATGCGCCAGAAGCCGAGCGGCAAGCGCCGTGCGCGCCAGCCGCGCCGCCGAATGCAGCCGGCTCATTGTTGCAGTCTTATCCGCCTTGGCCATGCTCATCCCTCCTCGGCCGAACCGGTGCGGACAGCATAGAAGCAGCCCGCCGGTTGGCAATGACGATCGAAAACATTCCGGCTCGGAAAATAGCTTTGCCGGCAAGCATCGCGGTGTTCGCCGTGGCTAATGCCAGATGTTTATTTCAGTTAGATGACAAACGACTTTCCGCGAGGGCTAGATGGCGACGTGACGAGGTGTTCTCAACCGGCCTTCACCGCGACCACCATCAAGGCCTGATAGGCGTCCGCCATTTCCCGCAGCGCTGCCTGCGACAGCGGCCCGGCCTGCCGCGCAATGCCGTCCCGCGCGTTCGATGTGTCGCGTTTGCCGGGGCGATCGTTATAGGGCGCGACGGTGGCGAATATCTGCTCGCTGAGGCTGTCGGGGAAAAACATCTGGCCGGTCATCACCGAGCGGTCGTCGGGAAACACCTTGAAATGGATGTGGGTGGTGCGGCCGCGATACCAGCCGGGATAGATGGTGGCGAAAGAAGCAATGCCGCTTTCATCGGTTCTCTGCCAACCGCGCAGAAAACTCTGGCCGGAAGTGTCGATATCCTGCCCGTCGCCCTGTCCGGGATATCCGGAATAGGCGCCTTGGGCGTCGCAATGCCAGATGTCGACGCGTGCGCCGAGAAGCGGCCGGCAGGCGGCGTCGACGATTTGCAGCCGCACATTGAGGGCGACGCCCTTCTTGCCCTCGGTGACGTCGGTGCGTTCGAGCTTCGGGTCGAAATAGAACGGCCCTTCCGTGACCTCGGGCGTGATGGCGCAGACTCCGGCACCGGCTTCAAACAGGGCAAGCCCGGCATAGGGTGAAACCTGCCCAGCTCTTGCCCCGGCGGGCAGGAATATGCCGCCGGCGGTGACAGCTACGAGACCGAGTGCCTGCCGCCGGCTTAGTGGCAAAGAGGATGGCTTGTCGGTCATCTGGCGCCTCTTCAATGCGAACAGCCCCCGTGAGCAGCCCTTGGCCTATCTAGGCCCCACCACCAGCCCGCGCCAATGAAAGTTCGGTAATGTGGGGAATGTTCGGCAATGCAGAGAACTTTCGGTAATGCAGGGCCTCTTTGGCCCACCGGTTTGCCTCGTGCAAAAGCAGAGCACACATCCTATATGGAGCCGACAATCCTTTTCGAGGCACGACATGAGCGACGCACAGACGCAGATCCCCGTAACCGTCCTCACCGGCTATCTCGGCGCCGGCAAGACGACACTGCTCAACCGCATCCTTTCGGAAAACCATGGCAAGCGCTACGCCGTCATCGTTAATGAATTCGGCGAGATCGGTATCGACAACGAGCTGATCGTGGAATCCGACGAGGAAATCTACGAGATGAACAATGGCTGTGTCTGCTGCACCGTGCGCGGCGACCTGATCCGCGTTGTCGAAGGCCTGATGCGCAGGCCCGGCCGCTTCGACGCCATCGTCGTCGAGACCACCGGCCTCGCCGATCCCGTGCCGGTGGCGCAGACCTTCTTCATGGACGACGACGTGCGTTCCAAGACCAGGCTCGATGCGGTGGTGGCGTTGGTCGATGCCAAGCACCTGCCGCTGCGTCTCAAGGATTCGCGCGAGGCCGAGGACCAGATCGCCTTTGCCGATGTCGTCGTGCTCAACAAGACCGACCTGGTCACCCCCGAAGAGCTGAGCAAGGTCGAGGCAACGATCCGCGCCATCAACCCGGCGGCACGCATCCATCGCACCACGCGCGCCGGCGTGGCGCTGTCCGACGTGCTCGATCGCGGTGCTTTCGACCTGTCGCGGGCGCTGGAGAACGACCCGCATTTCCTCGAGGCGCATGACGAACACGATCATCATGACCACGACCACCATGATCACGACGGCCACGATCATCACGATCATGACGGGCATGACCATCATCATGCGCACCCTTCCGACATCCATGACGTGACGGTGCAGTCGGTGTCGCTGCGCGGCGGCGAGATGGACCCGAAAAAGTTCTTCCCGTGGATCGAGAAGGTCACCCAAGTGGAAGGCCCCAACATCCTGCGGCTGAAAGGGATCATCGCGCTCAAGGGCGATGACGAGCGCTATGTCATCCAGGGCGTACACATGATTATCGAGGGCGACCACCAGCGCGCCTGGAAGGACGGCGAGAAGCACGAGAGCCGGCTGGTGTTCATCGGCCGCGAACTCGACGCCGAGCGGTTGAAGATGAGTTTCGAGGCCTGCCAGGCTTAGATCGTAACGGATATCTGGTTGGCCACCTGCTTGCTCGAGCAGGAAAGGTCGAGTAAGCCCCCTAACGGCCCTCGCAAGCGCCCTGAATCAGACATTCAACCGATCACAAACTCATGCCCACAGTCGCCCCGCTCGATCTCGAAGGCCATTGCCTCGCCGCCGGCTTCCTTGGCGACGTGCCGCATTTCGCGCTGGCCGACGGCACCGTCCATCGGCTCGACCATGGCCACAAGACGGTGCAGGCCAATGACGGAATGCTCGCCGCCGTTCACGATGCGGCAAACGACCGGCTGATCACCGGCGGTGAGGACGGCAAGATCTTTGCCGTGACCGCCGGCGGCAATACCACGGAATTGGCGACCGCAGGCAAAAAATGGATCACCAGCGTCGCCGCCGGGCCGCAAGGCGCTGTTGCCTATGCTTCGGGCAAGATTGCCTATGTGCGCTTTGCCGACGGCAAGACCAGAGAATTCTCGCATCCGCGCTCGGTCGAGGGGCTGGCCTTCTCGCCCAAGGGCATGCGCTTCGGCGTTGCCCGCTACAATGGCGCAACGCTGCATTTCCCGGCCGCCGACGGCAAGCCGGTCGAACTCGAGTGGGCCGGCGCCCACACCGGCATCACCTTCTCGCCGGACGGCAGCTTCGTCGTCACCACAATGCAGGAAAACGCGCTGCATGGCTGGAAACTCGCCGACGGCAAGCACATGCGCATGTCCGGCTATCCCGGCAAGGTCAAAAGCCTGTCGTGGAGCGCCAAGGGCAAATGGCTGGCGAGTTCCGGCGCGCCGGCGGCGATCGTCTGGCCGTTTTCGGGCAAGGACGGGCCGATGGGCAAGGCGCCACTGGAACTCGGCACGCGCGGCAACGCCATGGTCACCTGCGTCGCCTGCCACCCGAGCCAGGATGTCGTCGCCATAGGCTATGATGACGGCATGGTGATGGCGGTGCGCTTCGCCGACGCCAGGGAAGTGCTGTTGCGCCGGCCGGGCAAGGGCGCCGTCACTTCGATGATGTGGGACAAGGAAGAGCGCCGCGTCGCTTTCGGCAGCGCCGCCGGCGATTGCGGCGTCATCGACATTTCGGCGTAGTCCGTTACTCAGCTCCACAAGATACTTTGCCGGTCAATTCAGCCGGCTTACCGTCCCGGTCCGCGTCTGTCGTGCCGTCATAGACTTCGAGCAAATAGCGCCCGTCATAGACGCCTTCGTCGCTGGCCTTTGTCAGAATGGCCAGCTTGACATAGCTATAGGTGTTTGCGACCTCGTGCTCGCGATAGACGAGCAGCCGCAACTCCTTGTTGTCGAGCCAGTATTGCGTGAGGTTCGAATCCTCGAACAGCGTCTTGCGCAGATCGTCACCGACTGGCCTGTCCAGAATTTCGACATCGCCGCGAAAATTGAAAGTTGGTCCGCCCATGCCGGTGGTGACGCCGGCATCGACCTGGAATTTTACCGCCTTGTCTTCGACCGAACACCAGATGCCGCCGGAGGCCAAGGCCGTGCCGGCCGACAAAAGCAGCGTTGCTGCACAAACGATCGCCCGCATTGTTCTTCCCCAACCACCAACCTGCCCGCATTGATGCCGGTTGCCACGCTGAGGTCAAGCGCCGGTCATGTTCGCCATGATCGCTGAACCAACGCAGGGCAGCCACCCGGCCAATTGCGGTGGCAGAGGCCGATTGGCTAGAGTGCTGATGAGAGGGCTCATGAACGTCATCGACCATTCAAAGACTTCCATCGGCGGCATCGGCCCGGCCCGGATCGCCGAGTTGCGCGAGACCGAGGCAGAAGCCTTCCGCCGGGCGCGGCCGAAATCGATGGCCAAAATCGGCAATGGCCTGCCCGGCTTCTTCGGCGGCGTGCCGATGCACTGGATGAACGACTGGCCGACGCCGTTCCCGATCCTCGTGGATAGCGCCAAAGGCACCACTATCACCGACATCGACGGCAACCGGCTCGACGATTTCTGCCTCGGCGACACCGGCTCGATGTTCGGCCATTCGCCGCCGCCAGTCGCCCGCGCAATCCGCCGGCAGGCCGGACGCGGCCTGACCTACATGCTGCCTTCCGAAGACGCGCTCGCCATCGGTCCGCTGCTGCAGCAGCGTTTCCGCTTGCCGTCTTGGCAGATCGCGACGACGGCGACAGACGCCAACCGCTTTGCGCTGCGGGTTGCCCGCGCCGTCACCGGCCGGGAAAAGATCCTGGTCTTCAACGGCTGCTATCACGGCTCGGTCGACGAGACGATGGTCCGACTGGTCGACGGCAAGGCGGTGAACCGGCCCGGCCTTGCCGGCGAGTTCCGCGACTTGACGCGGGCGACTGATGTGGTCGAGTTCAACGATCTGCCGGCGCTCGAGGCCGCACTCCGCGACAACGATGTCGCCTGCGTCATCACCGAGCCGGTGCTGACCAACTCCTGCATGGTGCTGCCCGAAGCCGGCTTTCATGACGGGTTGCGGCGGCTCACCCGTGCGACCGGCGCGCTGCTGCTGATCGACGAGACGCACACGATCTCGACCGGTCGCGGCGGCTATACGAGGAAATACGGGCTGGAGCCGGACCTGTTCGTACTCGGCAAGCCGATCGCCGGCGGCGTGCCGGCGAGTGTCTGGGGCATGAGCGAAGACGTTGCGGCGCGCTATGCCGCTTATATCAGCCAGAAAGAGCCCGGCTATTCCGGCATGGGGACAACGCTATCGGCCAATCCGCTGCAATTCGCGGCGATGCGCGCCACGCTCGAACACGTCATGACCGACGACAACTACAGCCATATGGAGCATCTGGCGCGGCGGCTTGACGCCGGGTTGACCGCCGTCATCGACCGCTACCGGCTGCCCTGGCACGTTGCCCGAGTCGGCGCCCGTGTCGAGTTCATCTGCGCACCAGGCCCGCTGAGGAATGGCGGCGATGCAGAGGGAGCGCATGCGCCGGAGCTCGAGGCGGCGATCCACGTTGCGCTGGTCAATCGCGGCGTGCTGATCGCACCGTTCCGCAATATGATGCTGATCTCGCCTGCGACCGGCGCCGCCCAGGTGAACCGGCTGATCACCGCCTTCGGCGCGGTTGCGGCAAAGCTTGTGGCATGAGACAAGCTTGCCACATGAAACAAGCGCCCAAGCAAAGTTTGAACCTGGTCACGGCATCCCCTTCGGGCTCGACGCCCGCCGAGGCGCAGGCCTTTCTCGACGCCCATCCCGAGATCGAGGCGTTCGACATCGTGCTGACCGACGCCAATGGCGTCGGGCGTGGCAAGATCGTGCGCCGGCATGAATTGATGAGCATCTTCGAGGGCGGCCGGCACATGCCGATCTCGATTCTCGGCCTCGACATCACCGGCGAGGATGTTCACGAGACCGGGCTGATCTGGACGACCGGCGACGGCGACCTGCGCGCATGGCCAATCCCCGGCACGCTGGTGCCGCTATTCGGCACACAGCCGCCGCGCGGCCAGGTGCTGATGGCGATGTACCACCTCGATGGCCAGCCGATGTCGTCCGACCCGCGGCTGGCGCTCGCCCGCCAGGTGGATATCCTCGCGGCCAAGGGCCTGCATCCGGCCGGCGCCTTCGAGCTCGAATTCTTCCTGCTCGCCAACGAGCGCGATGCCGAAGGCAAGGTGCAGCCCGCCCACGCGGTGCTCGACGGCCGCCGCTCGGCCAAGACCGAAGTCTATTCCGTCGACCATCTGCACGGCATGGAGCCGCTGTTTTCCGACATCTATGCTGCCGCCAAGGTGCAAGGCATCCCGGCCGAGACGGTCATCTCGGAATATGCGCCCGGCCAGTACGAGCTGACGCTCAACTACCGCAAGGACGTGATGCGTGCGGCCGACGATCTCGTCATGCTCAAGCGGCTGGTGCGGGCGCAGGCACGTCGCCATGGCGTTACCGCTTGCTTCATGGCCAAGCCGATCGAGAAGTATGCCGGCTCAGGCATGCATTTCCATGTCTCGCTGCTGGACGATGCCGGCAAGAACGTCTTTGCCGAAGCCGGCGGCGAAAACTGGTCGCTGCCGCTGCTGCGCGGCCTTGGCGGCCTCATCCAGACGATGGCGGAATCGATGCTGGTGTTTGCACCGCACGCCAATTCATGGCGGCGCTTCGTCTCGCAATCCTATGCCCCGGTGGCGCCGAGCTGGGGCGTCAACAATCGCTCGGTGGCGCTGCGCGTGCCGGCCGGCGATGCCAAGAACCGGCGCATCGAGCACCGGCCGTCGGGCGTCGACGCCAATCCTTACCTGGTGGCGGCGACGGTGCTGGCCGGCATCACCAGGGGTCTCGACGAGGGGCTCGATCCCGGTCCCGAAACCACCGGCAATGGTTACGAATCCGCCGTCACGCGCACGACGATGCCAGTCGACTGGCGCGCGGCGATCGAGGCGGCAAGAGCGTCGACCTTCCTCAAGGGCGCATTGGGCGAAGACCTGCACCGGACGTTCGTGGCGATCAAGCAGTCGGAATATCTGCGCGTGGCGCGCACGGTCAGCGAACTGGATTATCACCTCTATCTGCACGAGGTGTAGGGCACTACCCCCGCAGGGCCGCCCGGCGAAGTTTCGACCGAACCAGTTTTGAAGGAACCTTCTGGCGGCTTCGCTCATTCCGGTTCTGATCGCGGAAGCGGACAGGACCGTACTCGCCATGATCGCCAGAATGACAACCCCCACGCCGCACCACGCCAAGGTGCAGGCCAGACGCTTGCCGGCAGGCAAGTCCCCGGAAACGACAGAAATCGACGCCAGGACCATTCCTGAACTGCGCGAAACGGCTAAAATCTGCCGCCGCTGTCCGCTATGGCACGACGCGACGCAGACCGTATTCGGCGAAGGGCCTGACAAGGCGAAGGTGATCTTCGTCGGCGAACAGCCGGGCGACCAGGAAGATCTGGCCGGCAAGCCTTTCGTCGGTCCGGCGGGCAAGGTGTTCGATGCGATCCTGGACGATGCCGGCGTCGACCGGCTGAAAGTCTACGTCACCAACGCGGTCAAGCACTTCAAGTTCGAGCCGCGCGGCAAGCGGCGCATCCATTCGAAGCCGAATGCCGGGGAGGTGCAGGCCTGCCGCTGGTGGCTCGACAAGGAGCTCGATCTGATCAAGCCCAATCTGGCGGTGGCGCTCGGCGCCACGGCAGCGCAGTCGCTGCTCGGCAAGGTGGTGCCGATCATGAAGATGCGCGGGGCGGTCGTAGAGCGGGATGATGGCCTGCGTGTCTTCGTCACCATCCACCCGTCCTTCATCCTGCGCATTCGCGAGCCGGCGGACAAGCAGGCCGAACGCGAACGGTTTCTGCAGGACATGAAAGCAGTGAAAAAGCTGATGGCGGCCTGAGCTTAGCCTATTTGACTAATATCGCCCTGAGATCGTTGACGTTCGTCCCGGTCGGTCCAGGCACGAAGAGGTCGCCGACGGCGTTAAACGCGGTCCAGGCGTTGTTGCCGGCAAGCATGGCCTTGGCATCGACGCCCACCGCCCGCATCCGCGACACCGTCGAACCGTCGGCGAAGGCGCCGGCATTGTCTTCCGAACCGTCGATGCCGTCGGTGTCGGCGGCCAGTGCATGGACGCCCGCCATGCCGTTGATGCCAATGGCGAAAGCAAGCAGGAATTCCGAGTTGCGTCCGCCCTTGCCTTTCGCGCGCAAGGTCACCGTCGTCTCGCCGCCGGACAGGATCAGCACCGGTTTTGGGAATGGCCGGTTGCGCGTCGCCACCTCGCGGGCGATCGCCGCGTGGACGCTGCCGACCTCGCGCGCCTCGCCTTCAATGGAATCGGAGAGGATGACGGCCTGAATGCCTTGACGCTTCGCTTCGGCTGCAGCCGCCTCCAGCGACACGCCGGCCGAGGCGATCAGATGCACTTCGTTGCGGGAAAAGCGCGGATCATCCGGACGCGGTGCATCTGCAGCCGGCGAGCTGATATGCGCCATCACTTGAGCAGGCAGTTTCATGCCATAGGCGGCGATCGATGCCAGCGCCTCTTCGCGGCTTCCCAAATCGGGAACGGTTGGGCCGGAGGCGACCAGCGCCGGATTGTCGCCCGGAATGTCTGAAACGACCAGCGAGACCAGTTTGGCCGGATAGGCGGCGGCCGCCAGCCTGCCGCCCTTGATCGTGGAAAGATGTTTGCGGATGGTGTTCATGGCGGCGATGGGCGCGCCGGAGGCGAGCAGCGCCTCGTTGGCGGCGATCTCATCGGCCAGCGTCAGACCTTTGGCGGGCGCCGGCAGCAGCGCCGAGCCGCCGCCGGAGATGAGCGCGACGACGAGGTCGTTGGCCGTTAGTCCCTGAACCTTTTCGAGCAACCGTCGTGAAGCCTCCAACCCGGCGGCGTCCGGCACCGGGTGCGCCGCCTCGATGATCTCGATGCGCCGGCATGTCGCGCCACAGCCATAACGGGTGACCACCAGCCCTTGGATCGGCCCGTCCCACACTTTCTCGAAAGCCGCCGCCATCTGCGCCGAGCCTTTTCCCGCGCCGATGACGATCGTGCGGCCCTTCGGCTTTGCCGGCAAATGGTCCCTGATGGTCCTTTCGGGATCGGCGGCGGCAACGGCGGCGTTGAAGATCGACGTGAGGAAGAGTTTGGGGTCTACCTCTGTCATTTTGCTTCCAGCGGCAGTGCCAGCCCGCGCGCGTCGATGCTGAGATGCTCGCAAAGCGCATTGACCACCACGCCGTGGTCCTCACGCTCCGGCAGGCCGGAGACTGCGATCACGCCAATGACACCGGCGCTCTTGACCGTGATGGGAAAGCCGCCGCCGGCCAGCACATAATCTGATATATCCAGCCCCTCGCCGGGCTTGAAGCTGCGGTCGGGGCGCTGCTGCTCCAGCACCATGCGATAGGTGCTTTTCAAAAACCGGCGCACGACATTGATCTTGCGCCGCGCCCAATCCGGATTGGAGGCGTTCGAGCCGGGCATTGCCGCATAAAACAGCGGCCGGTCGAAGGTTCTGATATCGACGATGATCGGCAGGTTCTCGGCTAGCGCGCGGTCGCGGATCGCCGAGCCGATCTTGAAAGCGACGGCCTCATCGAACGCCGGGAAGACGAGCGTGGCTTCCTGTTTCTTGATCAGAGCGATGTCGTCCGCAACGGCCATGTCGTTCCCCTGTCAACTTCGCTGCACGATTTGACCGATGGCTGCCGCTCGGTCAAGCCCGCCGTATACGACAGCTAAACCGCCATGTCCGTCTTGGCCGCCCGGCCGGCGACATAGACCTCGCGCACGGCGCGGTCGTCGCCGAGCGTCTGCAGCAGAAACAATTCCTCGGCGAGCGTGTCCGCCGTCTCCATCCGCAGCCGCATCGCCGGCGTGGCGCGAGCGTCGAGCACGACGATATCGGCATCGCTGCCTTCCTTCAGGGTGCCGATCTTTTCCGCAAGCGACAGCGCCTCGGCATTGCCGAGGGTCAATTGCCAGAAGGACTGCAACGGATTGAGCTTCTCGCCGTTCAGCGCGATCACCTTATAGCCCTCGTCCATGGTACGCAGCATCGAATAGTTGGTCCCGCCGCCGACATCGGTGGCAGCGGCTATGCGGAGCGACTTTTCGCGGCGGCGATACCGCTGATAATTGAACAGGCCCGAGCCGAGAAACAGATTGGAGGTCGGGCAGAACACCGCCACCGAGCCGCTATCCGAAAGCGCATCCGCCTCGCGTTCCGACAGATGGATGCAGTGGCCGAACAGGCTTTTGCGGCCGAGCAGCCCGTAATGCTCATAGATGTCGGTATAGTCGCGCGCCTGCGGATAAAGCTTCTGGGTGAAAGCGATCTCGGCGTGGTTTTCCGACAGATGCGTTTGCATATGCAGGTCCGGATATTCACGGCAGAGCGTACCCGCCATCTCCAATTGCTCCGGCGACGAGGTGATGGCGAAGCGCGGGGTGATGGCATAGTGCTGGCGCCCCTTGCCGTGCCACTCCTCGATCAGCGCCTTGCTGTCGTCATAACCCGATTGCGGCGTGTCGAGCACGCCTTCCGGGGCGTTGCGGTCCATCATAACCTTGCCGGCGATATTGAGCATGTTGCGGTCGTGCGACTCGGCAAAGAACGCCTCGGCCGATTCCTTGTGCACCGAGCAATAGGCGGCGACCGTCGTCGTGCCGTGGCGCAATACTTCATCCAGGAACAGTCTGGCGATACGGCGTCCATGCTGAGCGTTCTGGAATTTGATCTCCTCGGGAAAGGTGTAGGTGTTCAGCCAGTCGAGCAGCTCGGCGCCGTAGGAAGCGATGACCTGCATCTGCGGAAAATGCGCGTGCGCATCGATGAAACCGGGCAGCAGCAGATGCGGCCGATGGTCGATCTTTTTTGTTCCCGCGCCCGCCTTTTTCTCGACCTCGGAATAGGCGCCCGCTGCAATGATCCTGCCGTCGTGCATCAGCAGGCCGCCATCGTGCTCGTAACGCCAGGCGGAATGGTCGTCGATGGTTTCGGGCCAGCGCAAAAACGACAGCGTACGGCCGCGCAGGAGCGTGCTGGTCATTTCCCCGCGCCTTCGAACCAGGCCACCAGCAGCGCCCGTTCCTTGTCGGTGATCTGGGTGACGTTGGCGGGCGGCATGGCGTGGCTGCGGCCGGCCTGCAGGTAGATCTCGCCGGCGTGCTCGGCGATGCCGGCATCGGTGTCGAGCATCACGCCCTTCGGCGCGTGGTAGATACCCTCGTAGGACGGCTCTGCCGTGTGGCACATCGAACAGCGGCCAAGAACGGTGTCGCGCACAGCGGCGAAGTGCGCCGAGGCGACGTAGACCTCCGCCGCCGAGGACGTCTTGACCTCGCCGGTCAACAGCTTCGGCACCGTCGACAGCCAGATGATGACGACGAACAGCACGGCCGCCACCAGCCAGGTCCAGGTCGGATTGCCTTTACGTGCATGCATGGTGTTGAAATAGTGCCGGATCAGCACGCCGATGATGAACACCAGCGAGGCAATGACCCAGTTGAACTCTGTCCCGAACGCCAGCGGATAGTGGTTCGACAGCATCAGGAACAAAACCGGCAGCGTCAGGTAATTGTTGTGCAGCGAGCGCTGCTTCGCGATCTTGCCGTATTTCGGATCTGGCTTCCTGCCGGCGATCAGGTCGGCGACGACGATCTTCTGGTTGGGGATGATGACCATGAAAACGTTGGCCGACATAATCGTCGCGGTGATGGCACCAAGATGCAGGAAGGCGGCGCGGCCCGTGAACAGGTGGGTTAGCCCCCAGGCGACGAACACCAGCACCCCGTAGAGCACCAGCATCAGGCCGGTGTCGCTCTTGCCGAGCGGCGAACGGCACAAGAGATCGTAGACCACCCAGCCGATGCCGATCGTCGCCAGCGACAGCAAGATGCCTGTAGGCACCGACATCGCGAGCACATTCGGATCGATCAGGAACAGGTCCGCGCCGGCATAGTAGACCACGCACAGCATGGCGAAGCCCGACAGCCAGGTGGCGTAGGATTCCCATTTGAACCAGGTCAGGTGCTCGGGCATTTCAGCCGGCGCCACCAGATATTTCTGCACGTGGTAGAAGCCGCCGCCATGCACCTGCCATTCCTCGCCGAAGGCGCCGGCAGGCATGCCCGGACGCTGGCGCAGGCCGAGATCGAGCGCGACGAAATAGAAGGACGACCCGATCCAGGCGATGCCGGTGACGACGTGCAGCCAGCGCACGGCGAAATTCAGCCAATCCCAGAATATCGCGAAATCCATCATGAAAAGTCGTCCCTGCCGATCGGCTGACTTTACGGGCTGGAGCGCAAACGGAAAGGGCCGAGGTGCACGATGACTTTCAAAAAAAATTGGAAAATACTACGCTCGTTACACGCAGCCACATGAGAGCCACGAAAGCCGCATGGCCTATCTCGATAACATCGCCGTTTTCGTCCGCGTCGTCGAGCTCGGCAATTTGTCGGCGGCTGGGCGCGACATGCGCATTTCGCCGGCGGTCGCCTCCAACCGCATCAAGGAGCTCGAGAAGCATCTCGGCGTCAGGCTGTTCAACCGCACGACGCGGCAGTTGATGCCGACCGAGCACGGCACGGTGTTCTACTCCGGCGCCAAGCAGGTGCTGGAGGCGGTCACCGAGGCGGAAGCGGCGGTCAGCGCCTTATCCGGCCAGCCGCGCGGCACCATAAAAGTGACGGCACCGCTCGGCCTCGGCCGGCGGCTGGTAGCATCGGGCATTCCGGATTTCCACGACAGGTACCCCGATATCGAGGTGCGGCTCCGGCTTTCCGATCACAATGTCGACATCATGAAGGAAGGCATCGATGTTGCGTTCCGGCTGGGCATCATCGAGGATTCTAGCCTCAGAATGCGCGGCATCATGGAATGCGAACGGGTGCTGGTGGCGGCGCCGAAATATCTGGAAGCGCGCGGCGAGCCCCGCGAGCCGCAGGAGTTGATCGGCAAGAAGCACGACTGCCTGATGCTGCGTTATTCCGGCGCGCGCGAATATGTCTGGACGCTGCAGACGCCAAGCGGGCCGCAAAAATTCGAGGTGCACGGCCCCTACGATACCGATGATGGCGACGTGCTGACCGGCTGGGCGCTGTCCGGCCGCGGCATCATCAACAAGCCGCGCTTCGAGGTCGAGCCATTTATCCGCGACCAGCGGCTGAAAGTGATCCTGAGCAACACGCCGCCGACGCCGGTACAGTTCGCCGCCGTCTACCCGCACAAGAAGCTGCAGGATCCGAAGGTGCGGCTGCTGCTCGACTTCATGGCCGAGCGCTGCCAGCGGCTGATCAGGGATATTCTGGCCGGCAAGTGATCGCCGGCTGGCCGGTTGCTTTCCGTCCAGCCGGCGAAGATAATTCCTGCGGAATCTCACTCACCAGGGAAGACCAATGGCCAACGGCGCCACAATGCATCTCGCCGTTTCGCTGTCTCCGGAAGCCGCCCCTCCCCATCCGCCCGACGCCGGCCCGGATTTCAGCCTTCTGACCCGGTCCGTGCAAAAGGCCGAAGCAGCCGGGTTGGACATGGTGTTGCTCGCCGATTCCGCGCTGGCTGCAGGCGGCGGACCGAACCGGCAAGTGCCGTTCGAAGCGACGACCCTGCTGGCAGCACTGGCGACGGTGACGAGCAGGATCGGCCTGGTCGCGGCAGCCTCGATGGTCGCCCACCAGCCCTACAATCTCGCACGCCGTTTCGCCTCACTCGACATCATCAGCCATGGTCGCGCCGGCTGGCACGCGAGCATGATGCCCGGTCCGCGCGAGGCGGCCAATTTCAGCCGGCCGGAAGGGATTCCCACTGACGATTTTCGCCGGCGCGCGGTGGAGTTCATCGGCATCGTGCAAGGCCTGTGGAAAGGCTGGGACGCGGACGCGCTGCTGTTCGACAAGCGTGGCGGCCGCTTCTTCGATCCCGAAAAAATGCACCTGCTCGGCCACAAGGGCGAGTATTTCTCGGTGCGGGGGCCGCTCAATGTGGCACCGTCGCCGCAGGACACGCCGGTGCTAGTGATGTCCGGCCTGTCCGAGCCCGACATGGACATCGCCGCCCGCACCGCCGACGTCGTCCTGCTGGACGAGCTATCCGTCGAGCGCACCAAGGCACTGCACGACGATCTGAAGCGCCGCGCACTTGCGTTTGGCCGCAGTCCGGGCGCGATAAAGGTGCTGATGAATGTAGCGGCGGGTGCCGAAATGACGGCCAGGCCGGACACATTCGCGGACAGGCTCGAAGAGCGCTTTCGCTCGAGAGCCTGCGAGGGGTTCAACATCGACATGCCGCTCAAGTCGACGCTCGACGATTTCATCGGTCGCGTGCTGCCGGAGCTTCACCGTCGCGGCCTTGTTCTGTCTGGTTACAGCGGGGCGACACTGCGCTCCCACCTCGGACTTGCCGGGGAGGATCGACAATGAGTACCGGTCGACGCCAGATGAAGCTCGGCGCCTTCCTGTGGGCGACAGGCCACCACATCGCCGCCTGGCGCCATCCGCAGGCGCATGTGACAGCCGGTATCGACATCGACCATTACATCCAGCTGGCGCGCACGGCGGAGGCGGCGAAGTTCGACATGATCTTCTGCGAGGACGCCGCCGGCGTGCGCGAGGCCAATGTCAACATCGCCAGCCAGACCTCACGCTCGATCGGCTTCGAGCCGATCAGCCTGCTTGCGGCGCTCGCCGTCCAGACGGAGCGCATCGGGCTCGTCTCCACGGCATCGACGAGCTACAATGAGCCTTACGGGCTGGCGCGGACCTTCTTGTCGCTCGATCATCTGAGCGGCGGGCGTGCCGGCTGGAACCTTGTCACTTCCGCCAGCCAGATCGAGGCCGCCAATTTCGGCTCGACCGGTCTGCGCCCGCATGCGGACCGTTACGAGCGGGCGCGCGAATTCGCTGCCGTGGTCGCAGCTCTCTGGCGGGGCGCAGGAACCAGCGGCTTCAATCACGAAGGCAGAAGTTTTTCGGTGCGCGACCCGCTCGATCTGCCGCGTTCGCCGCAAGGTGCACCGGTCATGATTCAGGCGGGAGCGTCGGACGAGGGCCGCGACCTCGCCGCCCGAACCGCCGATGTGGTGTTCACGGCGGCGCAAACGTTCAAGGAGGCGAAGGCCTTCTACGATGACCTCAAAGGGCGGCTGGCGGTCTATGGGCGCGAGCCGGACGACGTCAAGATCATGCCTGGCGTCGCACCGATCGTCGCGGCAAGCGAAACGGAAGCCCGGGCAAAATATGATGAATTGCAGGAACTGATCCCGGACGACGTCGGCGTCGCGCTGCTTTCCAGCTATCTCAGCATATCCGATCTCGCGCGCTATCCCATCGACGGACCGCTGCCGGAGCTGCCGGCCAGCGAAGGCATGCAGAGCCGGCAGGCGCTGGTCATCGAGCAATCCCGCCGCGATAACCTGTCCATTCGCCAGCTTGCCCGCCATTTTGCCGGCGCGCGCGGCCATTGGCGCGTCGTTGGAACGCCGGCTCAGATCGCCGACGAGCTCGAGGCACGCTTCGAGGGCGGCGCGGCAGACGGTTTCAACGTCATGCCATCCTATTTTCCCGGCGAATTCGACGCCTTTGCAACGCTTGTCGTGCCGGAGTTGCAGCGACGCGGCCTGTTCCGCACGGACTATCGAGGCAGCACGCTGCGTGAACACCTGGGCTTGAATCGGCCGGCGTAAGCGGCGAGCGGAACGAAAGTCGGAGATCGTCGTTTTGGGATGCTGTGCCGCGCGGCGATGAGGGCGTCTGCGCGCATGTTCGATTGACCTTCCACAAACTCGCCCTCTTTGAACCACGCGGACGCAACCGCCACAGGAGCCGATCATGGACGCCATCGCCACCCGCAACGACCTGCAATCCAACGCCAAGAAAGAGTGTATCGATCTTCTCAACGCCCGCCTCGCCGACGCCATCGATCTGGCGCTGATCACCAAGCAGGCGCACTGGAACGTCAAGGGGCCGCAATTCATCGCCATCCATGAGATGCTCGACACGTTCCGCGACGAGATCGATGGCCATGTCGACACCATTGCCGAGCGCGCCGTACAGCTCGGCGGCACCGCGCTCGGCACATCGCAAGAGGTGTCGAAGGCGACCATGCTCGAGGCCTATCCGACCGACATCCACAAGACCAGGGATCATCTGGCAGCGCTGATCGACCGCTATGCCGCGACAGCCAAGCGGGCACGCGCGGCGATCGACGAGGCGGCGGGTGCGGGCGACGCCGACACCGCCGACATCTTCACCGCCTATTCGCGCTCGCTCGACAAATTGCTGTGGTTCCTAGAGGCGCACACGCAGGAGAAGGAATAAAAGGAAACGTCAGCCGGCCATAGCCCCGCCATGAGGGGCTCTGGACGGAGTGGCCGAGGGCGCAGCATGGGCGGCCAACACCGTCATGATCTGGGCTGCGGCGAGTGCGGCGATCACCTGCGGGCGCTTGTCCTTGACGGCATCGCCGCCGATCGGCGAGACGAGGCGGGCAAATTCCGCCTCGCTTCCGTCCGCCGACTTCAGGAACCAGTTCCGGAACGTCGCCTTCTTGGTCCTGGAACCGATCATGCCGACATAGGCGGCATCCCGGCGTTTCAGCGCCTCGGCGACGATCAGGAAATCCAGCGCGTGGTCGGGGGTGAGGACGACGAAGGCGGAGCCGGCCGGGGCCCTGCGAACAATCGCCTCGGGCATCGGCGTCAGGCTTGTTTCGACCGTGCCCGGCATGCCCTCCAGCGCCTCGGCTCGTGTCTCGACAACAACGACATGCACCGGCAGCAAAGCCACCGCCGATGCCAGCGCCTGGCCGACATGGCCGCCGCCGAAGATGTAGACATGTGGCAGCTGCGCCTCCTCGGCTTCCGCCGCCGCAACCAGCTCGGCCTCAAGCGCCGCGTCCACCAGCCGGATCAGCACTTCCACCCGACCGCCGCAGCACTGGCCGATCTCCGGCCCGAGCGCGATGTCGAGGGTAGTATCCCTCCCCCTTGAGGGGGCGGCGAAGCCGTCGGGTGGGGTCGTCGCGGCAGTGCTCGACATTTTCTTGGGTCGCGCGCCCCCTCCACCGACCCCCTCTGGCCGCTCCGCGGCCATCTCCTCGAGGGGGGAGAAAAGCATCTGCCGCGCCTTGTCGATCGCCATGTATTCGAGCTGGCCGCCGCCGATCGTGCCGAAAGTGGCCGATCCAGAGACGAGCATGAAGGCGCCCTTTTCGCGCGGCGTCGAACCTTTTGTCCCGGCGACCTCGACCACTGCGATGCGGCCGGCGCTGGCAAGAAAGATTTTCAGGCTTTGCACTCTCGCGTTCATCATTCGCATTCCCTATCGGGAAAATATAGAGTTTTTCGGCCTGAATTGCACGCTTTCCGGGATTCCGAGGCCGGGTTTAGGTGCCGGTCTTGGCTTCCCGCTTCAGCCGTTCGATCGCCATCAGCACACGCTCCGGCGTAGCAGGCGGGTCGAGGCGCGGACAGATCTTGTGGCCGGCAACGCTCGCCACTGCGTCCGAGAGGGCATGCAGCACCGACATTGCGAGCGGAAAGGGCGGCTCGCCGACCGCCTTGGAGCGGTGCACCGTCGGCTCGCCTGCTTCCGCCCAGTCGGCCAAAGTCACGTTGAAAATCTTCGGCCGGTCCGAAGCGAGCGGGATCTTGTAGGTCGACGGTGCATGGGTGCGCAGCCGCCCCTTGTCGTCCCACCACAGTTCCTCCGTCGTCAGCCAACCCATGCCCTGGATGAAACCGCCCTCGACCTGGCCGAGGTCGATGGCGCGGTTCAGCGAGCGGCCGGTTTCATGCAAGATGTCGGTGCGCTCGACGATGTATTCGCCAGTCAGCGTGTCGACCGAGACTTCCGAGCACGCAGCCCCGTAAGCGAAATAGTAGAAGGGGTGGCCCTCGCCCTTGTCGCGGTCCCAATGGATTTTCGGCGTCGTGTAGAAGCCCGCCGCCGAAAGCTGGATGCGCGCCATGTAGGCCTGCCTGACGAGATCGGCGAAGGCGATCTCCTGGTTGCCGATGCGCACCCGGTTGGGCAGGAACAGCACCTGGTCGCGCGGCACCTGGTATTTCTCGACGGCAAAATCGGTCAGCCGGTCCTTGATTTGCCGGGCGGCGTTCTGTGCCGCCATGCCATTGAGGTCGGAGCCGGACGATGCGGCAGTTGCCGAGGTGTTCGGCACCTTGCCGGTCGTCGTGGCGGTGATCTTCACCTGGTCGAGGTCGATCTGGAATTCCTCCGCCACAATTTGCGCCACCTTGACGTAGAGACCCTGTCCCATTTCGGTGCCGCCATGATTCAGATGCACCGAACCGTCGGTGTAGACATGCACCAGCGCGCCGGCCTGGTTGTAATGGGTGGCGGTGAACGAGATGCCGAACTTGACCGGCGTCAGCGCCAGTCCGCGCTTGATGAAGCGGCTATTGGCGTTGAATGCATCGATGGTCCGGCGACGCCTTGCATAGTCGGAACTCGCCTCCAGCTCGGCGACAATGCGGTGGATGACGTTGTCCTCGACCGTCTGGTGGTAGGGCGTGATGTTGCGGTCGCCGGTGCCGTAGAAATTCTTCTTGCGGATTTCGAGCGGGTCTTTGCCGACGGCAAAGGCGACCTCGTCGATGACGCGCTCGGCGCCGACCATGCCTTGCGGACCGCCGAAGCCGCGAAAGGCGGTGTTCGACACAGTGTTGGTGTAGAGCGGCGCCGATTGCGCGTGCACTGCCGGCCAGAAATAGGTGTTGTCGCAATGGAACAGCGCACGGTCGGTGACCGGGCCCGAGAGGTCGGCCGAGAAGCCGCAGCGCGCCGCGAACATGAAATCGACGCCGAGAATATTTCCATCGTCGTCGAAGCCGACCTCGTAATCGACCAAAAAGTCGTGGCGCTTGCCGGTGGCGATCATGTCGTCGTCACGGTCGGGCCGGATCTTGACGGCGCGATGATGTTTCTTCGCAGCGATAGCAGCCAACGCCGCAAACTGATTGCCTTGCGTTTCCTTGCCGCCGAAAGCGCCGCCCATCCGGCGGATTTCTACCGTCACCGCATGGCTCGGCACACCGAGCGCATGGCTGACCATGTGCTGGATTTCGCTCGGATGCTGGGTCGAGGAATAGATGGTGACGTCCTGGTCCTCGCCCGGAATGGCCAGGGCGATATGGCCCTCCAGATAGAAATGCTCCTGGCCGCCGATGCGCATCTGCCCTTTGAGCCGGCGTGGTGCTTGTTCGATGGCGGCTGCGGCATCGCCGCGCTTCAGGGTCAGCGGCGGAGTGACCAGCTTGTCTTTCCGGGGATCGAGGTCGCCAATATCGGCGACGAACGGCAACTCCTTGTATTCGACCTTGGCCAGCCTTGTGGCGCGGCGCGCCTGCTCGCGGGTTTCGGCGATGACGCAGAAGATCGGCTGGCCGAAGAATTGAACCCTGCCGTCGGCCAGCACCGGCTCGTCGTGACGGCCGGTCGGCGAAATGTCGTTCTCGCCGGGCACGTCGCTTGCCGTCAGCACGTCAATGACGCCGGGGGCAGTGCGCACCGCCGACAGATCGATTTTCGTGATGGTGGCATGCGTAGCATTGGAAAGCCCGAGGCAGCCATGCAGCGTGCCGGCCGGTTCCGGCATGTCGTCGATATAGACGGCTGTGCCGCTGACATGCTTGTGGGCGGAATCGTGCCGCTGGTCGGTGGCGACGCCGCCGGCGATTTTTTGCGCCTTGAGGTTGGGGGTGGCATGCTTGTTCATCACGCCGCCTCGTGCCGTGACACCTGGGCAGGCGCCCTGGTGCCGCTGGTCTCGACAAAGAAGCGCAGCAGCAGGTTGCGCGCCGCCAGCGCCCGGTATTCCGCGCTTGCCCTCATATCGGTCAGCGGGGTGAAATCGCTGGCGTACTCGGTCATCGCCGCCTCGACCGTCTCTTCCGTCCAAGGCTTGCCAAGCAATGCCTTTTCCACGCCAAAGGCCCGCTTCGGCGTTGCCGCCATACCGCCATAGGCGATGCGCACATCCGCCACCGAGCCGTCCGCTGCCAGCGTCAGGGAAAACGCGCCGAGCGCAGCCGTAATGTCTTCGTCGCGGCGCTTGGTGATCTTGTAGACGGCAAATTTCGTCTCGCTGTCCGGCACCGGAACATGCACGGCCTCGACGAATTCGCCGGGCTGCCGGTCCTGCTTGCCATAGGCGATGAAAAAGTCCTCCAGCGGGATCGTCCGCCGCTTGTTGCCGCGGCGCAGCGTCAGTTGCGCGCCGAGCGCGATCAGCGGCGGCGGCGTGTCGCCGATCGGCGAGCCGTTGGCGATGTTGCCGCCGATCGTGCCCATGTTACGGACCTGATCGCCGCCGATGCGGTCGAACAGCGGCCCGAGCGCCGGGACGCGCTTCGAAAGCGTCGCGAAGGCTTCGCTGTAGGTGACACCGGCGCCGATCGAAATGATGCCCTTGTCCTCGGACATCCCGCACAGCCCATCGAGATTGCCGATGAAGACCGCCGGCGAGATGTCGCGCATGTGCTTGGTAACCCAGAGGCCGACATCGGTCGAACCGGCGACGATGGTGGCACTTGGCTCCTTGTCGAGCACGCTGGCCAGATCGTCGGCATTGGCCGGCACGATCAGCCGTTTATTGCCGGAACCGATCTCGATGCGCAAACCGTCCTTCATCGCTTCGAGCTTGGCTGTGACTGCCTCGCGCTCGGCCGCCAACGGGTCCTTGGCGACCTTGCCGTAGCCGGAGATGGCGCGCGCCGCGCGCATGATCGCCTCATAGCCGGTGCAGCGGCAGAGATTGCCCTGCAGCGCCTTTTCGATCGCCGCATCCGACGGCTCCGGCGACTGCATCCACAGCGCATAAAGCGACATGACGAAACCCGGCGTGCAAAAGCCGCATTGCGAGCCGTGGAAATCGACCATCGCCTGCTGCACGGGGTGCAGTTTTCCTGCGTCGCCGCGCAGATGCTCGACGGTCACGACATGAGTGCCGTCGAGCGAGCCGAGGAAGCGGATGCAGGCATTGACGCTTTCATACACCAGCCTTCCGGCCGAGAGCCTGCCGACCAGCACCGTGCAGGCGCCGCAATCGCCCTCGGCGCAACCTTCCTTGGTGCCGCGCAGCGAGCGGTCGAGCCGCAGCCAGTCGAGCAGTGTCTGGTCGGGCGCAACCGCGCTGAGCGCGACGTCCTCGTCATTGAGAATGAATCGAATTTCGTTGCGTGTCTTGATCCCAGCCATCTCAGCTTCCCCGGTAGGTCGAATAGCCGTAGGGTGATAGGAGCAGCGGCACATGATAGTGTACCGGCTCGGCCATGCCGAAGCGGATCGGCACATGGTCGAGGAAGGCCGGTTCCGGCAGTTTCGTCCCCTGCCGGCGCAGATAATCGCCGGCCGCAAAGACCAGCTCGTATTCGCCGGTGCGGAATTCCGCGCCGGCAAGCAAAGGTGCGTCGCAGCGGCCGTCATCGTTGGTGACGACAGTCTTCAGATGCGTCCGCACCTGGCCGTCGATATGATAGAGCTCGATCGACAGGCCTGTCGCCGGCCTGCCGGCTGCGGTGTCGAGCACATGGGTCGTCAGGCGCCCGCCTTCGGCTTTCGACGTTTCCGCCACTGGCTGCTCCATTCCCTGCACCGTCGAACACTATTCATGAATTGTGCGCCAATTAAAGGCGATGCATAAGTCCCGGTCGAGCGGAGCACGACAAAAACACTTTCAAAAATTTCGGGGGAATGCGCAGGCACTCCTTTCGACTATCCTGATCACAATTTCCGGCAGGAGCGAGAATGCGTTACGAACGAGACATGCGCGGCTACGGAGCCAACCCGCCGGATCCGAAATGGCCCGGCGGCGCGCATGTCGCGGTGCAGTTCGTCGTCAATTACGAGGAAGGCGGCGAGAACTGCGTCCTCCACGGCGATAAGGCTTCGGAGGCTTTCCTGTCGGAGATCGTCGGCGCGGCGCCCTGGCCCGGCCAGCGCCACTGGAACATGGAATCGATCTACGAATACGGCGCCCGCGCCGGCTTCTGGCGATTGCTGCGCCTGTTCAGCGAGGCACAAGTGCCGGTCACCTGCTATGGCGTCGCCACGGCCCTGGCGCGTTCGCCCGATCACGTCGCGGCGATGCAAGAGGCCGATTGGGAAATCGCTTCGCACGGGCTGAAATGGATCGACTATCGCGACCACGCGCCAGAAGACGAGCGCCGCGATATGGAGGCGGCGATCCGGCTGCACTACGAAGTGACAGGCGCGCGGCCGACCGGCTGGTACACCGGCCGCACGTCGATCAACACGGTGCGGCTGGCGGCGGAAGAGGGCGGCTTCGAGTATGTGTCGGACACATATGACGACGAACTGCCCTACTGGTTCGAGCACGTGGCGCCGGACGGCACGGCGAAACCGCAGCTGATCATCCCCTATACGCTCGACGCCAACGACATGCGCTTTGCTACGCCGCAGGGCTTCAACTCGGGCGACCAGTTCTTTGCCTATCTCAGGGATAGTTTCGATACGCTCTATGAAGAGGGCAAGGCAGGGCGGCCGCGCATGATGAATATCGGCCTGCACTGCCGCCTGGTTGGGCGGCCGGGCCGGGTCGCGGCGCTGAAGCGCTTCATCGACTACGTCAAATCGCATGACAAGGTCTGGCTGGCACGGCGCATCGACATTGCAAAGCACTGGCAGCAGACGCATCCGTTTCGGTTGCCGGCGCTGCGCCCGTCGAAAATGGAATTCGAGGCCTTCGTCCACACATTCGGCGGCGTTTTCGAGCATTCGCCGTGGATTGCCGAGCGCGCCTACGAGCTGGAGCTCGGCCCGGCGCATGACAGTGCCGGCGGCCTCCACAATGCGCTCTGCCGTGTGTTTCGCGCGGCCAGCAAGGCCGAGCGGCTCTCCGTGCTCAACGCCCATCCCGACCTTGCCGGAAAACTGGCGCAAGCCAGAAGGCTGACGGCCGAATCGACGAGGGAACAGACCTCGGCCGGGCTCGATGCGCTGACCGACAAGGAGCGCGAGCTGTTTTCAAAACTCAATGCCGCCTACGTCACCAGTTTCGGTTTCCCCTTCATCATCGCGGTGAAAGGCAAGACCAAGGCGGAAATCCTGGCCGAGTTCGAGGCGCGTATCGGCAACAGCCGCAGCCTCGAATTCGAAACCGCCTGCAGACAGGTCGAGCGCATCGCGCTGCTTCGCCTGAAGGATATGCTTCCGCAATAGGCCTTTGGCTTCGCAATAGGCCTTGGCTTCCGCAATAGGCTTGAACTTATGGATATGATGAAAATGGCCGAGCGAACCTACTACGCGCCGCAGGGCGGCCACCCCGGCCAGAGCGAATTGCTGACCGGCCGTGCGGTCTTCACCGAAGCCTATGCCGTCATCCCCAGAGGCGTGATGCAGGACATCGTCACCAGCGCCTTGCCCTTCTGGGAGGGGACACGCGTCTGGGTGCTGTCGCGGCCGCTGTCGGGCTTTGCCGAGACGTTTTCGCAATATATCGTCGAGGTCGCGCCGGGTGGCGGCAGCGACCGGCCTGAACCCGATTCCGGCGCCGAAGGCGCGCTGTTCATGGTCGAAGGCGAGCTGAGCGTTTCGGTTGCCGGCAAGAAGCATGTGCTCAGGCCGGGCGGCTTCGCGTTCCTGCCGCCGGCCATCGGGTGGACGGTTCGCAACGAAAGCGGCGCGGCTGTCCGCTTCCACTGGATCCGCAAGGCTTATGATGCAGTCGACGGCATCGATACGCCGCAAGCGTTCTTCGCTAACGAACAGGATATCGCGCCGACGCCGATGTCCGGAACCGAGGGCCGATGGGCGACGACGCGCTTCGTCGATCCGGCCGACATGAGCCACGACATGCATATCACCATCGTCACCCTCGAGCCGGGTGCCGTCATCCCGTTTGCCGAGACGCATGTCATGGAGCACGGGCTTTATGTGCTGGAGGGCAAGGCGGTCTACCGCCTCAACCAGGACTGGGTCGAGGTCGAGGCAGGCGACTATATGTGGCTGCGCGCCTTCTGCCCGCAGGCCTGCTATGCCGGCGGCCCGGGCAAGTTCCGCTATCTCCTCTACAAAGACGTCAACCGGCACGCCAAGCTCGGCAGCGCCGGCGTCGCAAGGCGTACGCCATGACCCGCATTGTCGCGCGGCCACTGACCCGCGAGAATTTCGCCGAGTTCGGCGACGTCATCGATAGGGGCGGCGACAACCATTATCCGATCAACGGCGGCAAGGCCGAGCGCTACCACGATCTCGCCACCGCTGAAGCACGAGGCCCGAATGCGCGCGTGCTGATCTCGATGGTGCGTGGCACGCCCTATGATTTTCCGTTGAAGCTCACCATGGTGGAGCGTCACCCTTTTGGCAGCCAGGCCTTCATCCCGCTGTCGCCACGGCCGTTCCTGGTCGTCGTCTGCCATGATGGCGAGGAAGGTCCTGGCGAGCCGCACGCCTTCATCACCGCGCCCGGACAAGGCGTCAACTACCCGCGCAATCTGTGGCACGGCATGCTGACGCCGATCGGCGATGTCCAGGATTTTGTGGTCGTCGACCGCGGCGGCGACGGCTCCAACCTCGAAGAGTGTCATTTCTCGCACCCTTACGAAATCCATCTTCCCAACGGGATTAGGTGATGACCGACATCTCGCTGATCGACCGACTGCTCGACGTCATCGAGCACGACATCGTGCCGAAGACCGCCGAAGGCGTCGCCCATGGCAACAAGCTGTTCGGCGCGGCGATCCTGCGCAAGGACGACCGCTCGCTGGTGCTTGCCGAAACCAACAACGAGACCGAAAACCCGCTCTGGCACGGCGAGGTGCATTGCCTGAAGCGCTTCTACGAAATGCCGAAGGCCGAGCGCGTCGACACCAGGGACGCTATCTTCCTCGCCACCCACGAGCCCTGCTCGCTCTGCCTGTCGGCGATCACCTGGACCGGCTTCGACAATTTCTTCTATTTGTTCAGTCACGAGGATTCGCGCGACAGCTTCGCCATCCCGCACGATTTGAAGATCCTGAAAGAGGTCTTTACCCTCAATCCCGGCGGCTACAATGCCGAGAATGCCTATTGGAAGAGCTTCTCGATCCGCAGACTGGTGCGATCGCTGCCCGATGCCGAGCGCGAGCGGCTGGAAGCGCGGATCAGCGCGATCTCCGCAATTTACGACGAGCTCTCCAATGCCTATCAGGCGAGCAAAGCGGAAAACGACATACCGCTGAATTGACGCGGATTGACCAGCCGAATTCGTTGGCTGGCCCACGACGACGTCCTGCGGACTCCATCATCTGGCGGTCCTGGAGCCTGCCGCATGAAAACCATCACTGAATTCCCCCGAGAAGTCGTAGAGTTCCCGGACGTTGGCATCGTCATGCCGGACGGCTGCCGGCTGTCGGCGCGGGTGTGGATGCCAGCCGACGCCGCCGACGATCCGGTGCCGGCAATTCTCGAGCACCTGCCATATCGCAAGCGCGACGGCACGACCTATCGCGATCAGCTGACGCATCCCTATTTCGCCGGCCACGGCTACGCCTCGATCCGCGTCGACATGCGCGGCAACGGCGATTCCGAAGGGCTGATGGACGACGAATATTCCGAGCAGGAATTGCAAGATGCTTGCAATGTGATTGCCTGGGCGGCGGCGCAGCCGTGGTGCAACGGCAATGTCGGCATGATGGGCATTTCCTGGGGCGGCTTCAATTGCCTGCAGGTTGCGGCGATGCAGCCGCCGGCGCTAAAGGCGGTGATCAGCCTGTGCTCGACCGTCGACCGCTATGCCGACGACATCCACTATAAGGGCGGCTGCCTGCTGATCGAGAATTTCGGTTGGGCCTCGACCATGCTGTCCTATTCGTCGCGGCCGCCGGATCCGCTGCTGGCCGGCGACAACAGATGGCGCGACCTGTGGCTGACCCGGCTGGAGAACCAGCCTTTCCTGGCGCCGCTATGGCTGAAGCACCAGCATCGCGATGCCTATTGGAAGCGCGGCTCGGTCTGCGAGGACTATTCCGCCGTTCATGCCGCGGTGCTGTCGATCGGCGGCTGGCATGACGGCTATCGCAATACGATTTCCCATCTCGCCGCCAACATCGAGGCACCGGTCAAAGGCATCGTCGGCCCGTGGATCCACAAATACCCGCATTACGCCGCGCCCGAACCGCGCATCGGCTTCCTGCAGGAGGCGTTGCGCTGGTGGGACCGCTGGCTGAAGGACATCGACACCGGCGTCGAGGCCGACCCGGCCTACCGCGCCTATGTCATGGACAGCGTGCGCCCGGCGCGCTGGCATCCTGAGCGGCCGGGCCGCTGGGTCGCAGAATCGGAATGGCCGTCGCCCACTATCAAGACGCAAGAGGTTGAGCTTATCCCTGAAGGCAGCGAGCCCGCCATCGTCGCTTCGCCGCAAAGCTGCGGCCTTGCCGGCGGCGAATATTTTCCCTTCACCTTCGGCCCGGAATTGCCTGGTGACCAGCGCCCCGACGATGCATTCTCGGTGTGCTTCGACCAGCCGGTGCTCGCCGAAGCGGTCGACATTGTCGGTGCTCCAGAAGTTCTGGTCAGGCTCTCGTCGGACCGGCGCCAGGCGAACATCGCGATCCGGCTGTGCGACGTGCATCCCGATGGCGCATCCGAGCTGATCTCCTACGGCGTGCTCAACCTGACGCACCGCAACTCGCACGAGTTCCCGCAAGCGCTGGTGCCGGGCGAAACCGTCAGCGCCCGGGTGGTGCTCGACCAATGCGCCTATCGCGTGCCGGCCGGCCACCGCATGCATATTGCCGTTTCGAACACCTATTGGCCGATGATCTGGCCATCGCCGGAGCCGGTCCGGCTCGAACTGTCGGCCGCGATGCTGAAGCTGCCGTTGCGCCCGCTGGCGCAGGGCGATGAAGTGACGTTTCCCACGCCCGAGGCCGCCACTCCCTGGGCAACGGAGACGGTCCGCGCCGCGAGCTCCGAACGTCATGTCGATCGCGACGAAAAGACCGGAATGATTACGCTTTCCATCGTCGACGATTTCGGCGAGGTGCGCGATCTGGCGCATGGCCTTGCCAATGGCAGCATTGCGAGAGAGACATGGACGATCCATCCTGACAATCCGCTGTCAGCGTCGGGCCAGACGCATTGGACCCAGACGCTGTCGCGAAATGGATGGTCGGTGCGCACCGAAACCTTCGCCGAAATGCGGTCCGACGCGCAAAGCTTCATGGTTAGCGCCAGAATCGAAGCCTACGAAGGCGAAAAACTGGTTTTCGAGCGCAATTTCGAGGAGAAAATCCCGCGCGCACTGGTTTGAGCGCTTATAGCGATTGGTCCAATTGCGACGCACGATTTACGCCACGGCATGTCGCATTCGGTCTTGCTTACCGCTTTCCCTTAAGGTCATTATTCTCCCGATAAGAAATGAGAAAAACGACCATAAGGTCGGACCAACAGAGTGAGGAACTCAACATGTCTAACGAACTGGAATATCTGAGCCGGCGCGTTGCGTCCGGCAAACTGAGCCGTCGTGATTTTCTCGGCCGGGCGGCAGCGCTCGGCGTCACGGCAACCTTCGCCAATTCGCTGCTTTCCGGCGCAGCACGCGCGGCGGGTCCGGTCAAGGGCGGCACGCTCAAGGCCGGCCTGGTTGGCGGCGAGTCCACCAACAGCCTCGATCCGGCCCTGTTCATGACGCAGGTGCCGTTCGCCTTCGGCAAGATGTGGGGCGAACTGATCGTCGAGCTGTCTCCCGAAGGCAAGCTCGAGAACCGTATTGCCGAGGAGATCGGCTCGTCGGACGACGCCAAGACCTGGACGCTGAAGATCCGCGATGGCGTCGAGTTCCACAACGGCAAGACGGTGACCGCAGAGGACGTGGCCGCCACGCTCGAACGCCATTCGGACGAGAAGTCGAAATCCGGCGCGCTCGGTTACATGAAGGGCATCGAGAGCATCAAGGCCAGCGGCAAGGAAGTCGTGCTGACGCTGAAGGAGCCGAACGCCGACCTTCCCTATCTGCTCAGCGACTACCATCTGATCGTCCAGCCGAATGGCGGCAAGGACAAGGCGGATGCCGGCATCTCGGCCGGTCCTTACAAGGTCACCACCAACGAGCCCGGCGTGCGCCATGGCGGCGAGCGCTTCGCCAATTACTGGCAGGGCGACAAGATGGGCCATGCCGACCAGATAGAGATCATCGTCATCAACGACGCCACCGCGCGCACGGCGGCCCTGCAGGGCGGCCAGGTCAACATGATCAATCGAGTCGAGCCGAAGATCGTCGATCTGATCAAGCGTCTGCCCGGCGTCACCATCCGCAACCACGCCGGACCCGGCCACTACGTCTTCATCATGCATTGCAACACGGCCCCGTTCGACAACAATGATTTGCGGATGGCGCTGAAGCTGGCGATCGACCGCGAGGAGATGCTCGACAAGATACTCAGAGGCTATGGCTCGCTCGGCAACGACTTCCCGATCAATTCGGCGTATCCGCTCTTCACCGAGATCGAGCAGCGCAAATACGATCCCGACAAGGCTAAGTTCCATTACAAGAAGTCGGGCCATGATGGTGCCGTTCTGCTCCGGACATCGGATGTCGCCTTCCCCGGCGCTGTCGACGCCGCACAGCTGTTCCAGCAGAGCGCGGCCAAGGCCGGCATCAAGCTGGAGATCAAGCGCGAACCGGGCGACGGCTATTGGTCGGAAGTCTGGAACAAACAGCCCTTCTGCGCTTCTTACTGGGGCGGTCGCTCGACCCAGGACCAGATGTACTCGACCGCCTACCTGTCGACGGCGGACTGGAACGACACGCGTTTCAAGCGTCCGGATTTCGACAAGATGGTGCTGGCTGCCCGCGCCGAACTCGACGAAGCCAAGCGCAAGGCAATGTACCACGACATGGCTGTCATGGTGCGCGACGAAGGCGGCCTGATCCTGCCGATGTTCAACCAGTTCATCGACGCGACGGGCGCCAAGGTTGCCGGCTGGGTGGACGATCCGCATCAGGAGCTGATGAACGGATACGCTCTGGCAAAGTGCTGGCTCGAAGCCTGAGCCCGGCCTTGCGGATATGTCCTCACCCATCGTGAAACTGGTGGCCCAGCGCATTGCGCTGGGCATCGTCCTGCTATTGGCCGTTTCGGTCCTCATCTTCGCCGGCACCCAGATCCTGCCCGGCGACGTTGCGCAAGCGATCCTCGGACAGTCGGCGACGCCGGAGTCGCTCGCCAATCTGCGCGAGCAGCTCGGCCTCAACGACCCGGCCTATATCAGGTATTTTCGCTGGCTCGGCGGCGTGCTCACTGGCAATCTTGGCACCGCGATGTCGAGCGGGCAGGATATTGCGACCTCGATCAAGGGGCGGCTGTGGAACACGCTGTTCCTCGCCTTCTGGGCGGCGATCATCGCGGTGCCGCTGGCGATCATCCTCGGGCTCATCGCGGTGCGCTACCGCAATGGCTGGGTCGACAAGCTGATCTCTGGGCTGGCGCTCGCCTCGACATCCTTTCCGGAATTCTTCATCGGCTATGTGCTCGTCTATTTCTTCGCCGTGAAGTGGCAGATCTTCCCGGGCATCTCGACCGTCTTTGACGGGATGCCTTTCCTCGAGCGCATGCAGGCGATCGCTCTGCCGGCGGCGGCACTGACGCTGGTGGTGCTCGCCCACATGATGCGCATGACACGCGCCGCGATCCTCAACGTCATGCAGTCGGCCTATGTCGAAACGGCGGAGCTCAAGGGGCTTTCGGCCTTCGCGGTCATCCGCAGGCATGCCTTCCCCAATGCGATCGCGCCCATCATCAACGTCGTGATGCTCAATCTCGCTTACCTCATCGTCGGCGTCGTCGTGGTCGAAGTGATCTTCGTCTATCCGGGCATGGGGCAGTATCTCGTCGACCACGTCACCAAGCGCGACGTGCCGGTGGTGCAGGCGGTGGGGCTGATCTTTGCCGCCGTTTACATTAGCCTGAACATCATTGCGGACATAGCGGCGATCGTCGCCAATCCGCGCCTCAGACATCCGAAATGAGGGGGCGGGTATGCTCGTCATAAAACGCATCCCCATCCCGGCGCTGATCGGACTGGTGCTGACCGCATTGTTCGTGCTGGCGGCGATCTTTGCGCCCTGGATTGCACCGCACGGCAATGGTGAGATCGTTGGCGACGTGTGGGAGCCGATGTCGGCCACACATTGGCTGGGCACCGACAATCTGGGCCGCGATCTGTTGTCACGCATGATTTACGGCGCCCGTATCACCCTGTTCATCGCGGTGCTGGCCACCGCATTGTCGTTCTCGCTCGGCGCTATCCTCGGCTTCTCTGCCGCGGTGTTCGGCGGCTGGTTCGACACGCTGCTGTCGCGCCTCGTCGATCTCCTGATGTCGATCCCGACGCTGATCATGGGCCTCGTCGTGCTCTCGGTGCTGCCAACCAATTTGGTGACGCTGATCCTGGTGATGGGCATTCTCGACTCGACCCGCGTCTACCGCCTGTCGCGGGCGGTGGCGGTCGACATTAACGTCATGGATTATGTCGAGGCGGCCAAATTGCGCGGCGAAGGCAGCGGCTGGATCATCTTCCGCGAGATCCTGCCCAATGCGCTGTCGCCGCTGGTTTCTGAACTCGGCCTGCGCTTCATCTATGCCGTGCTGTTCTTGTCGACCTTGTCCTTCCTCGGCCTCGGCGTGCAACCGCCGGACGCCGACTGGGGCGGCATGGTCAAGGAAAACAAGGACGGTATCGTCTTCGGAATTGCGGCGGCACTGATCCCGGCGGCGGCGATCGCCGCGCTGGCGATTTCCGTCAATCTTGTCGCCGACTGGGTGCTCAACCGCACGACAAGCCTGAAGGGAGGACGCGGGTAATGGCTGACCAGCGACCGAAGTCCGTGCTGCTCGATATCCGCAATCTACGTATCGAGGCCACGGTGTACCCGCCGGGTGAGGCGCCGAAGAACATCGTGCTGGTGCACGATGTCTCGCTGACGCTCGAAAAGGGCAAGGTGCTCGGCCTGATCGGGGAGTCCGGCGCCGGCAAGTCGACCATCGGCCTGTCGTCGATGGGCTATGGCCGTGGCGGCGTGCGCATCACCGGCGGCGAGGTCATCCTCAATGGCCGCGACATCCTGAAGAGCGGCAAGGAGGGGTTCCGCAAATTGCGCGGCCGCGAGGTCTGCTATGTCGCGCAATCGGCGGCAGCTGCCTTCAACCCGGCGCACAGGCTGATGGACCAGGTGGTCGAGGCAGCACTGCTGCACGGCATTGCGACGCGGGCCGAAGCCGAAAAGCGCGCCGTCGCGCTGTTCAAGAAGCTCGGCCTGCCGAATCCCGAAAGTATCGGCGAGCGCTTTCCGCACCAGGTGTCGGGCGGCCAGCTGCAGCGCGTGATGACGGCAATGGCGCTGTGCTCGGAGCCCGATCTGATCGTCTTCGACGAGCCGACCACGGCACTCGACGTGACGACGCAGATCGACGTCTTGGCGGCAATCAAGGACGCCATCCGCGATACGCATGTGGCGGCGCTCTACATCACCCACGACCTTGCCGTCGTCGCCCAGGTCTCGGACGAGATCATGGTGTTGCGCCACGGGCGGCTGGTCGAATGGGGCGGCACCCGCCAGATCATCAAGGAGCCGCGCCAGGAATACACCAACGCGCTGGTCTCGGTGCATCAGATCGAACACCAGGAGCAGAAGCCAGGCACGACGCCGTTCCTGTCGGTCAAGAATATCACCGCCGCTTATGGCCGCAGCCACATCAAGGTGCTGAAGAACGTCTCGGTCGACATTTTCCCGGGCCAGACGCTGGCGGTGGTCGGCGAGTCCGGCTCCGGCAAGTCGACACTGGCGCGCGCCATCACCGGCCTGTTGCCGCCCGAACAGGGAACAGTCACCTTCGACGGGCGTCCGCTCGCCAACCGGCTCGCCGACCGGCCGAAAGAGGATCTTCGTCAGCTGCAGATGATCTATCAGATGGCCGATGTGGCGATGAACCCGCGCCAGACGGTCGGCACCATTATCGGCCGGCCGCTCGAATTCTATTTCGGTCTGCGTGGAAGGCAGCGGGACGCCCGCGTCGCAGAACTGCTCGACAAGATCGAGATGGGCAAGGGTTTTGTCGACCGCTACCCGGCCGAGCTTTCCGGCGGCCAGAAGCAGCGCGTCTGCATCGCCCGTTCGCTCGCCGCCAAGCCGAAGCTGATCATCTGCGACGAGGTGACCTCGGCGCTCGATCCACTGGTGGCCCACGGCATACTGGAGCTGCTGCTCGAGCTGCAGAAGGAGGAGAATGTCGCCTATCTCTTCATCACCCATGATCTCGCAACGGTGAAGTCGATCGCCGATTCCATCGCGGTGATGTATCGCGGCGAAGTGGTGCGCTACGGTGCCAAGAGCAAGGTGCTGGCGCCGCCCTTCGATGCCTACACCGATCTTTTGCTGTCGTCGGTGCCCGAAATGGAGATCGGCTGGCTGGAAAAGGCGATCAAGGGACGGCGCATGGCAAGCGCGGGGAACTAGCGGGCCGGCCGTTGCGCCTACGATCAGGTCCTGGCCTGGATTGAACGGCAGGCCCCAGACGCACGCTCTGACTTTTTCGATTGAATCGCATGGAGCCGCCCGTGGCGCTCAAGACAAAACTATTGCTCATCATCCTTGACGGCGTGCCTTACAGGAACTGGCGACGGCTGATGGGCAATCTCGAAGGCTGGGTGCAATCAGGCGAAGCACGCGTATGGAAGATGCGCTCCGTGCTGCCGTCGACCTCGGCCTGCTGCTATGCCTCGATCCACACCGGCGTGCCGCCTCAAGTGCACGGTATCCTGTCAAACGAGAACCGGTTTCGCGTCGAACAACCGGACATCTTTTCCGAAGTCACCAAGGCCGGCGGCAAAACTGGTGCGGTCACCCACTCCTACTGGTCCGAATTCTTCCGGGTCTATCCGTTCGACTTGGTCGAGGACATGGAGTTCGACGAGCCGGGCGGGCCGATCAGCCATGGCCGGTTTCACACCATGACCGGCTACAATGCCAGGAACCAGATGACGCCGAGCGACGTCGACCTGTTCGCGACGTTGACCATGCTGACCCGGCGCCACGGCATCGACTACGGCATCCTGCACAGCTGCACGCTGGACTCGATGGGCCACCGCTTCGGCCACGACTGTCACGAGATGGATCATGCCGTCTATGCAGTGGACGCCATGCTCGCCGGCTTCCTGCCGCGCTGGCGGGACGCCGGCTACGAGGTGATCGTCACCGCCGATCATGGGCAGACCAATCGCGGCCATCATGGCGGCCATGACGAGGAGATGCAGGATTTCGCACTTTATTACTTCGGATCCGGCGAGGGTCCGGAAGCCAACACGCTGCTCGATCAGCTGCAGCTCGCCCCGACGGTGCTGAGGCGCCTCGGCGTGCCAGTGCCGGCGACGATGAAGGCAAAGCCGTTTCTCAGTTGATCCGGCAGCTCGCTTCTCCCAAGGGAGAAGGGAAAGCGCTCCCTCTGGCCACGCTCCCGCTCTTCGGCTAGCCTCCGCAAAAGTCCTCGGGCGGATGCGGTGAACCTTTTTGGGCCGATCAGCGACAGAGCAGGCAGGAGCCAGGCGGCTCGACCGGCGATGACCGTCACGGCGGAGACCGATCGTGCGCTTGTCGACCGGGTCGCGAAGGGCGACCGTGCCGCCGTGCGGCTCCTGTTCATGCGCCACCACGCGCGGGTCTACCGCTTCGTGGCACGCCAGACGGGATCGGAACTTATGGCCGACGATATCGCGAACGAGGTGTTCCTCGAACTCTGGCGGCAGGCGCCGGCCTTCGAGGGGCGCTCGGAGGTCTCGACATGGCTGCTCGGCATTGCCCGCTTCAAGGCGCTGTCCCTGCTGCGCAAGAAGAAGGAAGACTGGATCGACGACGATGACGCGGCCCAGGTCGCCGACGGCGCCGACACGCCGGAAGTCGTGACGATGAAGGAAGACAAGGCCTCTGCCTTGCGGCGCTTCATCGATGCCATGCCGGAAGAACACCGCACGGTGATCGACCTTGCCTATTATCACGGGCAGTCGGTGAGCGAGATCGGCGAGGTGCTCGGCATCCCGGTCGCCACGGTCAAGACCAGGATGTTCTACGCCCGCAAGAAACTCGGCGAAGCCCTCAAGGCCGCCGGTTACGACAGGAGATGGCCATGAGTGCCGCTGAAAAAATGTCGCGCCGCGACGAAATGGAAATGCTGCTGCCGTTTTATCTGAACGGCTCGCTGGAGGGCGCCGAGCTCGAAGCCATCGAGGAATGGCTGGCGAGCGATCCGGCGGCGATGGCCGCACTTGGCGAGGCCGAGGCCGAATTCTCCGGCACCGCTGCCGCCAACGAGGCAATCCGCCCGCCGGCCGATGCGCTCAGCCGCTTTGCCAAGGCGCTCGACGCCGAGGCCGGTCCGGCCCGCGCGCCTCCGGCATCGTCCTGGCTGGCGCAAGCCTGGAGCCGCCTCATGGCGGTGCCGGTCGGCGTCGCCTGGGCCGCGGCCGCAGTGCTGCTGGCTCTGGTCGTGGTGCAATCCTTTGTGCAGACAGGCAACAAGAGTGGCGACTTCGAGATTGCCGGATCGGAAGACGATCTGGCCAAAATGCCGTTTGCGCTGGTGAAGTTCAAACCGGATGCGAAGCTGTCCGACATCGTCGCTTTTCTCGACCAGAACCAGTTGAAGATCGCCGGCGGGCCTACCGCCGACGGCGTCTTCCGCCTCGGCGTTCCGGCCAAGACCGCCGCGGACTATCAAAAACTGCTCGGCCTTATTGCCGCCCAGCCTTTCACTGAAGCTGCCCTGGAGGGAAGGAAACCGGCTGATGGCGGCTAAGGCGGTCATTCGATTGACGGCGGTGATGACAATCTTCGCCGCGTCCGCAATGGCGCAGACCAACGACCCGAACCTCACCCAGGCGGAGATCGACTGCCTGAACCGGGCAAGTGCGGCCGGCGCCGACTGCGCCAAGGATGGCGGCGGCGTGAAGGATGGCGGCAAAACGCCGGCTAAAGCTTCCACGGCGAGTGCCGTGGTTCTTCCCGCGCTGATCGTCGACTTGTTCCCCAATCCTGCCGTAGTCGCCGAGGCGCCGATACCCAATCCTGGCAATACCGCAGCCCCGCCGTCCGCTCCGCCCGCCGATGCGCCAGCAGTACAGGTGGCCGCGCCGGGCGGTCCGGTCGTAGCGCCGACCGATCTTGTCGCAACCGAGCCGCCGCGCGCGGTGATCGGCGATTTCGTGCCTGACGAGGTGCTGGTCACGATCAATGGCGATGCCGGCGCGGTCCAGCAGATCGCCGCTTCGTTCGGCCTCGAGATACGCTCGCAGCGGCAGTCGCGGCTGCTCGGCAACACGCTGGTGCGCTTCGGCATTCCCGATGGCCGCCCGGTCGGCGTCGTGCTGGCGCAGCTTGCCGCCGACGGCCGCACTTTGCGGCGTGAGGCCAACCATGTCTATTCGCTGCAGCAGGCGGCCAGCATCGTCAATTATGCGTTCGAGCGCATCGCGCTCGACGCTAATGAGGCCAGCGGCGACAACGTCCGCGTTGGCGTCATCGATACCGGCATCGACGATAGCAATCCAGCGCTCTTCGGCGTCATTGCCGAGCAGTTCGATGCCATGCCCGACGTGCCGATCAAGGCGCGCGACCACGGCACTTCGGTCGATGGATTGATCGCCGGCACCGGCGCGTTCAAAGGCATGGCGCCCGGCGCCAGGATCTATCACGCCCGCGCCTTCGAGGGCGGCAAGTCGACCATGGACGTCATCCTTTCGGCGCTCGACTGGGCGGCGGACCAGGACGTCCGCATCATCAATATGAGCTTCGTCGGCCCGAAGAACGATCTGCTCGGCATTGCCTGCCGCAATGCCCGGGCGCTCGGTATCGTACTGGTCGCGGCCGCCGGCAATAATGGGCCGAGGGCGCCCTATGGTTATCCGGCCGCCTTCGACGGTGTGATCGCGGTGACGGCCACCGATGCGAAGGACGGGCTGATGCCGCAGGCCAATCGCGGCGCCTACGTCTTCATCTCCGCTCCCGGCGTCGAGATGGGAGCGCCAAGCGGCGCCGGCTCGGATGTGGTGACCGGGACTTCCTTTGCAGCGGCGATCGTGACCGGTGCCGTCGCCAACCTGTTTCATGCCGCACCCGACCGTTCGGCCGACTGGGTCGAGAAAGCACTTGCCGCCACCGCAAGGGATCTCGGTCCCAAGGGGCGGGACAATGATTTCGGCTTTGGCCTGCTGGACACCAGGGCGGCCGAGGCGGCGAAGGAATAGTCTGCGACGGCTCAAGTCGCGTTTTGCTGAGGACGTACCAGAAAATAGAATGCGACGATGTGCGTGATCATCAACAGCGGTACGTAGATGATCGGGATCGCGTAGGTGGCGCCCAGTTCGCCGGCGTGTGCAGGAAGGCCGATCTGGACGGCATGGTAATAGTCGACGATGAGGTCGACCGTCCCCACGACATTGAAGGCGACGACGAACAGCCAGAAGAGCCGGCGTATCCTCACCGTGAGCAGCGCCAGCATGGCCAGCACCCCTGTCGCGAAGTCGCCATAGGCGGCAAACACGGCGAAGTCGGCGGGCAGATTGGGGCTTACGACGCCCGGAAGGAGGAAGACGAGCCCAAAGAAGCGGAAGCTGTGCAGCGTAGCGATAGCGCGCTGCGCTGCGACCCGGTCCATCGACCTGAGCCACGGCAAACCATATGCGCCGAAGCAAAGCAGCCACGCGACATAGCCGAGAACGAGATGGGTTTGGAACACCATTTCCGTGGACATTTGGCCTCCTCTCAACGTTGGTTCACGCGGCCTCGAACACCGCGCTCGGGACGCCGAGCCGGCCGTTCATGAGATTCCGTCCCAGGTCGGCGGAAAGCCGCGCGAAGTCCGGTCCCGCGCCGAGATTTGGCGAAGGTCGCGGCCCCGGCAGCCGCTTGGTCAGGCCGGCGGCGCGATGGTGGTCGCGCACGCCATCAAGTCCATCCGTCATCGCAAGATGTCTCCGAGCTTCCGCCGATTACCCCCTAAGCCCGCTACCGCAATTCGACTATCCGGTGTAATCACAACAACCTATGAAGCAGAACTACACAGTCCGACATGGTGCGCTGGAGGGCGTCGAGGCGTTCCTGGCTGTCGCCAGGCGCCGCAACTTCCGCCGTGCCGCCGCGGATCTCGGCGTGACGCCGTCCGCAGTGAGCCAAGCGGTGCGCGCCCTGGAAGCTCGCATGGGCACGGCGCTGTTCGTCCGCACGACGCGGAGCGTTGGTTTAACCGAGCCTGGTCAGCGGTTCCTCGACCGTGCCGGCCCTGCTTTCGAAGAGCTCGTCGCGGCCGGCGAGGCCGCGCGCGATATCGGCCAACGGCCGACCGGTCTGCTGCGCCTGTCTGTACCCCGCGCTATCGTGCCGTTGATGTTGGAGCCGGTGATCGCGTCGTTCTGCCAAGCCTATCCTGAGATCGAACTGGAGATCGCCGTGAGCGATCAGATGGTCGATCTGGCGACCGGCGGGTTCGATGCCGGTATCCGCCTCGGCCAGCTCATTGCCGCCGACATGGTCGCGGTGCGGCTGACTCCGCCGTTCTCGTTCGTGGTCGTCGGCAGCCCTGACTATCTCGAGCGCCACGGCCGTCCCGAGCGTGTCGACGACTTGCGCCACCACGCCTGCTTACGCTTGCGCCGCTCGAACGGCGCTATCGCACCCTGGTCCTTCATCGACGGCAACGGCGCGATCGAAGCGGTCGTCTCAGGCCCGCTGATCGCGCACGACTATTCGACATTGGTCGGGGCTGCGATGCGGGGCGTTGGCCTGGCGCAGACTCCGCGACCACTCGCCGAAGGTCCGATAGCCGAAGGAAAACTCAAATCGGTGCTGGACGGCGTCGCCATCACGACGCCGGGCGTCTTCCTCTATCATCCCGGCAAGCGCCAGGTCCTGCCGAAGCTGCGCGCCTTCATCGATCACCTCAAATCCGCGGCCTGAGACCAGGACGCACAGCAACCGCCGACGCTGGCTAACAGCCGCCATTCAGAGTGATTGAGTCGTGCCCCTAGGCCGGTGCGCCGGCCACCGATCCCCTGACCACCAGATCGACCGGCCAGACCTCGCCGCGGGCGCCCTCCTCCAATCCGGAAATCCGCGCCGCCAGCCGTTCGGCGATGCGCGCGCCGGCCAGGCGGATCGACGAACGCGTCGTCGACAGCGGCACCGAAAAATTTTCCGGCTTCAGCCACGGGAAGACGTCGTCATGGGCGATCAGCGACAGGTCGCCCGGAATGGTCAGGCCGAGATCGCGCACCGCGCGCACCACGCCGAGCGCCATGATCAGGCTGGAGCAGGCGATCGCCGTCGCCGCGTCGCTTTGTTCCAGCAAGCGCCGGGCGGCGCGGTAGCCGTTCTCCTCGGTCATGGTGAGGGAACAGACATGCTGATCACGAAGCAACAGGCCGCTCGCCGCAAGCGCGCGCCGCACACCGCGCTCGCGATGGATTGCGAAGGTCTCGCGATCGTCGCCATTGATCAGCGCCAGACGCCTGTGACCAAGCTGGACGAGAAGCCGCGCTGCTTCGTGGAAGGCGCCCTCATTGTCGATGTCGGTGAAGGGATAGTCGAAATCGAAGCCTTCGCTGCGGCCATGGACGATGAAGGGAATGCCGAGCGTGTTGACCAACGCCACCCGCCGGTCGCCCGGCCTCGGCGAGGAGATATAGACCGCGTCGACCTGCCGGTTGGCGACAATGCGGCGGTAGGTCGTCTCCTGGTCATCGGCATCGGCTGGTGACAGCACCAGGTCGAGCTCGTGCGAACGCGCATAGTCGCCGAGGCCGGACAGGAACTCGACGAAATGCGGGTCGATATCGACGGTCGTTCCCGTCGGCAGCACATAGCCGATCATGCCGGTCTTGCCGGTTGCCAGCCGGCGGGCGCTCGGGTTGGGGCGATAGCCCTGGCGCTTGGCGGCATCGACCACCCGCCGGCGCGTTTCCTCGTTGACCTCCGGGTAGCCGTTCAATGCGCGGCTGACCGTGGTCTGTGAAAGCGCCAGCATGTGGGAGAGCTGCTTGAGGTTCACCGGAGGCCTCCAAACCCCAAAGCGCTTTTAATCTGAATCGATGTGGCCACTACGAACCGCGTCGCCGAGCGCAATGACCATACGCACGGTTCGGACCGGTTTGAAGCCGAATTTGCTGCTGCACCGCCAGAAAACGTGCTGCAGTGCACTTTCGCCGGCATTCGGCGCAGAAATTAAATCGATTAGTCTGGCTTCCTCTTGACTCCCGATCAATTCAGTGGCGAGATCAAAATAACCAAAGCGCTTTGGAAGACTCTACGAAAGGTTGCGGTTCCCTTCCGACTGAGTCACAGTCCTGCAGCGCCGGCGGACGGAATGGAGGTTTCGTTCGGTGTTTGTCACCACTGGGAGGGAATACCGATGAAGAAAATGCTTCTGCTGGGCGCCGCGTTTGCTACGCTTGCCTTGGCCATGCCCGCGCAAGCCGAACTGAAGTTCAAGCCGGGCGAAGATCCTCGTTTCAACTGGGCTAACTACGAAGAGCTCAAGAAAGTCGACCTCAAGGGCGAGACGCTGACGATCTTCGGACCGTGGCGCGGCGAGGACGAAGGGCTTATCCGCACCGTTCTCGATTACTTCTCCGAAGCCACCGGCGCCGAGATCAAGTACTCCTCGTCGGAGAATTACGAACAGCAGATCGTCATCGACACGCAGGCCGGCAGCCCGCCCAACATCGCCGTGTTGCCGCAGCCGGGCCTGATCCAGGATCTGGCATCGAAAGGCCTTTTGACGCCGCTCGGCGACGACACGGCCAACTGGGTCAAGGACAATTACGGCGCCGGCCAATCCTGGGTCGACCTCGGCACCTTCAAGGACAAGGACGGCAAGCCCGGCTTCTTCGCCTTCCCCTACAAGGCCGACGTGAAATCGCTGGTCTGGTACTCGCCGGACAATTTCGAGGAAGCCGGCTACAAGGTGCCGAAGACGCAGGAAGAGCTTGCCGAGCTCGAAAAGAAGATCATCGCCGACGGCGGCACGCCATGGTGCATCGGGCTTGGTTCGGGCGGCGCCACCGGCTGGCCGGCGACCGACTGGGTCGAAGACATCATGCTGCGCACCCAGACGCCCGAGACCTACGACAAATGGGTGAAGAACGAAATTCCGTTCAACGATCCGGCCGTGGTCAACGCCATCGACATTTTCGGCAAGATCGCGACCGACGACAAGATGGTCGAGGGCGGCGCCAAAGCGGTTGCGGCGACCGATTTCCGCGACAGCCCGAAGGGCCTCTTCTCGGTGCCGCCAAAATGCTATCTGCACCACCAGGCATCGTTCATCCCGACCTTCTTCCCGCAAGGCACCAAGATCGGCGAGGATGCCGACTTCTTCTACTTCCCGCCTTACGCTTCCAAGCCCGAGCTCGGCACTCCGGTGCTCGGCGCCGGCACGCTCGCCATGATCACTAAAGACAGCAAGAGTGCCCGCGCGTTCATCGAATTCCTGAAGCTGCCGCTCGCTCATGAGATCTGGATGGCACAGGGCGGCTTCGTGACGCCGTTCAAGTCGGTCAACAAGGACGCCTATGCCAGCGACGCGCTGAAGAAGCAGGGCGAGATCCTGGCCAACGCCTCGACCTTCCGCTTCGATGGGTCCGACCTGATGCCGGGCAAGATCGGCGCCGGCGCCTTCTGGACCGGCATGATCGACCTGGTCGGCGGCAAGTCCGCCCAGGACGTCGCCACCGACATCCAGAAAAGCTGGGACGCGATCAAGTAAGCGGCCGGCTTGAGTTCCCGATCCGATGCGATCCGGGCCTCAAACGGCCCGGATCCTACCCGGTGCTTGGCGTCGCGTCGATTGTCGTGAGCACAACGCATTCCGGCATGACGCGCGCCCAGTGACCTGCTTTTCGGCTGGTCGCGCTCCAGACAACTGAATCGGCGCATGATCCCGTCGCCAAAGCCATTCTCGACTGGCGGATCCGTGCGCAGGGGGAGGGACCCATGGCGGCTCAGATTTTTTCGGCGATATTCGTCATCATCATCGGCGTGGGCGGCTGCGTCGCCTATTTCTGGGGCGCCAACAAGGCACTCGACACGATCTTTCCGGCGCGCGGCGTTTCCGGCAAGGCGGCGATCAACAATCTGCGCCGGCAGGGGGTGATCCGGCCCTGGCTGTTCGTCGGCCCGGCGATGATTATCCTCACCATCTACCTGATCTACCCGGTGGTGGAGACGCTGAGGCTGTCGTTCCTCGATCGCGGCGGCGCCCATTTCGTCGGCTTGGCCAACTATCAATGGGCGTTCGGCGACCGCGAGTTCCGCAACTCGATCCTCAACAACATCATCTGGCTGGCGGTGGTGCCGGCCGCCTGCACCTTCCTCGGGCTGATCATCGCCGTGCTCACCGACAAGATCTGGTGGGGCACCATCGCCAAGAGCCTGATCTTCCTGCCGCTGGCCATCTCCTTCGTCGGCGCCAGCGTCATCTGGAAATTCATCTACGAGTATCGCGGCGACGGCCAGACGCAGATCGGCCTGCTCAACGCCATCATCCAGTATTTTGGCGGCCAGCCGCAGGTCTGGATATCGCTGCCGTTCTGGAACAATTTCTTCCTGATGGTCATCCTGATCTGGATCCAGACCGGCTTTGCCATGGTCATCCTGTCGTCGGCCTTGCGCGGCATTCCGGAAGAGACGCTGGAAGCCGCCGTCATCGACGGCGCCAACCCTTTCCAGATCTTCTGGAAGATCATGGTGCCGCAGATCTGGGGCACCATCGCCGTCGTCTGGACCACCATCACCATTCTGGTGCTGAAGGTTTTCGACATCGTGCTGACTATGACCAACGGCCAGTGGAACAGCCAGGTGCTGGCCAATCTGATGTTCGACTGGATGTTCCGCGGCGGCGGCGATTTCGGCCGCGGCGCCACCATCGCCATCATCATCATGATAGCGGTCATTCCGATCATGGTCTGGAACATCCGCCAGGCGAACAAAGAGACGGAAGGGCATTGAGATGGCCGTGACGACAGGAAAGTCCTTTGTCAGCCGTTTCGGCGTCCATATCGCCGTCTTCATCTTCGTTGCGATCTGGACGATCCCGACGCTCGGGATTCTGGTCTCGTCGCTGCGCGACAAGGACCAGATCATCGCTTCGGGCTGGTGGAACTCGTTCACCAGTTCCAGCCAGACGGAAGCCGGCCGGCTGCCGCCCGCCTCGGCGCAGGTCGAGAAGGACGGCAAGTTCGTCCTGCAAGGCAATATCTTCGGCGATGGTCCTGCCCGCAACATCAGCGCCTTCGGCGTCAAGTCGGCAGCGCCGACGCAATATCCCGCCGGCACGACAGCCGATCTCGGCGACGGCGTGACCCTGCAGCTCAATGCCGACGGCAGTTTCGTCATGACCTCGCCGAAGGCCTTCGAAAGCGAACGTGGCCAGCGCGTGTATTACGCCTCGTCGGCGCCGCCGAAATTCACCACCGACAATTACGACACAGTGCTGTTTTCGGAAGGCATCGGCCGCTCCTTCATGAATTCGCTGACCGTCACCATTCCGGCGACCGTCATCCCGATCCTGATCGCCGCGTTCGCCGCCTACGCGCTGGCCTGGATGCGCTTTCCCGGCCGGGCTCTGCTCATCGCCGTCATCATCGGCCTCCTGGTCGTGCCACTGCAAATGTCGCTGATCCCCCTGTTGAAGCTCTATAACGGCGTCGGCAGTTTCTTCGGCGTGCCGTCGAAGACCTATCTCGGCATCTGGCTGGCGCATACCGGCTTCGGCCTGCCCTTCGCCATCTATCTCCTGAGGAGCTATATTGCCGGCCTGCCACGCGAGATCATGGAATCGGCGCGCATCGACGGCGCCAGCGATTTCGAGATCTTCGTCAAGATCGTGCTGCCATTGTCGTTCCCGGTGCTGGCCTCGTTCGCCATCTTCCAGTTTCTCTGGGTGTGGAACGATCTGCTGGTGGCGATGGTTTTCCTTGGTACCGAGGGCGACCAAATCGTGCTGACCGCCAAGCTCAATGCGTTGCTCGGTTCGCGCGGCGGCGACTGGGAGATCCTGACGACATCGGCCTTCGTCACCATCATCGTCCCGCTGATCGTGTTCTTCTCGCTGCAACGCTATTTCGTCCGCGGGCTGCTTGCCGGCTCGGTGAAAGGAGGTTGAGATCATGCAATCCGCTTTGAAGGCGACCCCGAAGCCCGATCTCGCTATCGATCGCGACTGGTGGCGAGGTGCCGTGATCTATCAGATCTACCCGCGCAGCTATCAGGATTCGAACGGCGACGGCATCGGCGACCTCAGAGGCATCATCGGCCGGCTGCCCTACATCGCCTCGCTCGGTGTCGACGCCATCTGGATCTCGCCATTCTTCAAATCGCCGATGAAGGATTTCGGCTACGACGTGTCGGATTATTGCGACGTCGATCCGATGTTCGGCACGCTGGCCGACTTCGACGCGCTGACCGCCGAGGCGCACCGGCTTGGCCTCAAGGTGATGATCGACGAGGTGCTGTCGCACACCGCCGACATCCATCCGTGGTTCAAGGAAAGCCGTTCGAACCGGAGCAATCCAAAGGCGGACTGGTATGTCTGGGCGGATGCCAAGCCGGACGGCACGCCACCCAACAACTGGCTGTCGATCTTCGGCGGCTCGGCCTGGCAGTGGGACACCAGCCGCCAGCAATATTATCTGCATAATTTCCTGGCCGAGCAGCCCGACCTCAACTTCCATAGCCGCGCGGTACAGGACGCGCTGCTCGACGTCACCCGCTTCTGGCTGGAGCGCGGCGTCGATGGCTTTCGCCTCGATACCATCAATTTCTATTTCCACAGCCAAGGCCTGGAAGACAATCCGCCGCTGCCGCCTGAGCAGCGCAACGACCAGACGGCGCCGGCCGTCAACCCCTACAACTACCAGGACCATCTCTATGACAAGAGCCGGCCTGAAAACCTCGGCTTCCTCGAACGCTTCCGCGCCCTGCTCGACGAATATCCGGCGACGGCCGCGGTTGGCGAAGTCGGCGATTCGCAGCGTGGGCTGGAAGTGGTGGCGGCCTATACGGCCGGCGGCAAGCGCGTGCATATGTGCTATTCCTTCGACTTCCTGGCGCCGGAGAAGATCAGCGCGGCAAAGGTGCGCTCGGTGCTGGAAACCTTCGGCAAGGTGGCCAGCGACGGCTGGTCGTGCTGGGCCTTTTCCAACCATGACGTGATGCGACCTGCCTCGCGCTGGGCGGCCAACGAGCCCGACCCGACCGCCTATCTCAAGGTCATCTCGGCGCTGCTGATGTCGTTGCGCGGCTCGGTCTGCATCTATCAGGGCGAGGAGCTCGGGCTCAGCGAGGCCGAACTCAGCTTCGAGGATCTGCAGGACCCATACGGCATCCGCTTCTGGCCGGAATTCAAGGGCCGCGACGGCTGCCGTACGCCGATGGTTTGGGACGGCGCCGCTCGCAATGGCGGCTTCTCGACGGCAAAGCCCTGGCTGCCGGTGCCCAGCAAGCATCTAGCGCAAGCGGTCAACGTGCAGCAGGGCGACGACGGCTCGCTGCTCGAGCACTACCGGCGCTTCCTGGCTTTCCGCCGCGCCCATCCGGCGTTGACCAAGGGCGATATCGAGTTCATCGAAAGCGAGGGCGACACCGTCGCCTTCACGCGCCGCGAAGGCAACGAGCAGATCGTCTGCGCCTTCAATCTCGGAGCAAAGCCGGCCGAAGTCGATCTTGGCGGCCGCTCATTGCAGCCCTTGCCGGGACACGGGTTTTCGGGACAGACTGGCGCCGGCACTATCCGCCTCGGCGGCTACGGCGCCTGGTTCGGGCGTATCGACTGAATTCAAGGAAGAACTGGAGGGTACCATGGCCGATGTCAGGCTAAGGCAAGTGAAGAAATCATACGGCAATCTCAACATTCTGCACGGCATTGACCTCGACATAAAGTCGGGCGAATTCATTGTCTTTGTCGGTCCCTCGGGTTGCGGCAAGTCGACCTTGCTGCGCTGCATCGCCGGGCTCGAGGAGATCACCTCGGGCGAGCTCAGGATAGACGGCGAGATCGTCAACGACGTGCCGCCGTCGAAGCGCGGCATCGCCATGGTGTTCCAGTCCTATGCGCTCTACCCGCATATGACCGTCTATGACAACATGGCCTTCTCGATGAAGATCGGCAAGGAAAGCAAGGCCGAGATCGACAAGCGGGTGCGCCAGGCGGCCGAGATCCTGCAGCTGACCAAATATCTCGACCGTCTGCCCAAGGCGATGTCGGGCGGCCAGCGCCAGCGCGTCGCCATCGGCCGCGCCATCGTGCGCAATCCCAAGGTCTTCCTGTTCGACGAGCCGCTATCCAACCTCGACGCGGCGCTGCGCGTCGCCACCCGCATCGAGATCGCCAAGCTCAAGGAATCGATGCCCGCTACGACGATGATCTACGTTACCCACGACCAGGTCGAGGCGATGACGCTGGCCGACCGCATCGTGGTGCTGAAGGAAGGTCATATCGAACAGGTCGGAACGCCGATGGAGCTCTACAAGCGGCCCGGCAATCTGTTCGTCGCCCAGTTCATCGGCTCGCCGGCGATGAACATCCTGCCGGCGACGATCGACAAGACCGGCAACCCGACGGTCGTCAGCCATGTCGGCGGCCGCAAGGCGACGGTGCCGATCGCAACGCCTGCCTCCGCGAAAGGCGCTGCGGTGAGCTTCGGCGTGCGGCCGGAGGATCTGATGATCGCCACCGGGGCCGACTATTTGTTCGAAGGCACGGTCGATTATGTCGAGCAGCTCGGCGAAGTCCAACTCGTCTATGTCGACATCGGCCGCGCCGACCTGCCGCTGGTGACCAAGCTGCCGGGCAATGTCGGGGTCAAGCGCGGGGCGACGATGCGGCTGACGGCGGATGCCAGTGATCTGCATATCTTCGATGCGGACGGACACTCCTTCGCGCTCCATGAAGCAGAAGCAAAGGCGGCCTGAACTCTGGAACGGTTCATCGTTTCACGGAAACGCCGAACCGCGCTATCTTTTTTGACGCAATTCCGGACGGAAAACCGTTTCACACTTTTCCTGGAATTGCTCCGAGCGGGCGTTTTCTCGGCACGCAAAAAACAAGAGCAGCGGGCATGGCCCGCCGCTCTTGTTCAGGAAATCCAGCTCGGCTGTTAGCGGCCGAACAGGTTGCGGTCGGCGCCCTGAGGCGCGGACTTCGGGACGTCGCCCGACGAATTCAGCAGCTTGTAGACCGGCGAATTGCTGTCACGTACCGAAGACGTCTGCGTCTTGTCGACGTTGACGGTCGACTGCTTGTTGATGTCGGTCCCGCCAACATTGTCGTTGCGGGCATAGGCGCTGCCGGCGGCGATCAAAAGAGCGGCGGCAGTAAGAACAATCTTTTTCATTTGGATACTCCTGGATTTTCGAATCAAGCGGCGGGCATGCCCGCCCGCCTTAGTGGTGGGATCGGCTGTTAGTTGTTGCCGAAGAGGTTGCGGTCGGCGCCCTGGACGACCGGCTGCTTTTCAGCCTGGTCCGACTTCTTGACGGAAGCCGTGTAGGAGCTGTCGACCGAGACAACCGGCTGGTTGGCTCCGTTGGAACCATAATTGTCGCTGCCGGCGAAGGCGCTGCCGGTGATGGCCAAAACGGCGACGGCAGCAAGAGCGATCTTTTTCATTTCAATACTCCTGAATTTTTTTCAGATCCCGGGCGGCGGCTATGCCCGCCGCCCTGATGCTGGGATCGGCTGTTAGTTGCTGCCGAAGAGGTTACGGTCGGCGCCCTGGACAGGCTGCTTGTCGGCATGAGCCGGCTTCTGAATGGAAGCCGTATACGAGCTGTCGACCGAGGCGGCAGGCTGGTTCGCACTATTGGAACCAAAGTTGTCGCTGCCAGCGAAGGCGCTGCCGGTGATGGCCAAAACGGCGACGGCGGCAAGAGCGATCTTTTTCATTTTTTAGTACTCCAGTATCTTAGTTTTCGGTCCGTCTAGCGGCGTGTCTTGGGAGGAATTCGCGTCGTTCGGACAGCCCCGATGTGGGAAAGCCAATGGCCAGTTTCCAATCACGAAGTTGTTTGGTGTGGACCAAGAATCTACACCTTGAAATTGTGCCAGAGATTCCTTTCGCCACAATTTTATTGCTAAACATCAAGTAGATAGCCCATAGCATCGGTCTGGCTGCAAGGTGACTTGGAGAGGCAGCGTTCACAGCGTCCTGCACGCATTGTCAACAGAAACGAACCGTTCGGTTCGATTTTTCAAACCGATAAAAGTCGCAGCCGAGGTTGTTTGTCGAATCGTTAACCATTTCGGCCAAATGCGGCGTCGGCGTTGCGGCTGCTTTGGCCTGCCTTATGCCGCCCAGCGAAGACTGCAACGGGCAAGCAGAACCGGGTCAGACCCCGTAACGTTCGGTGCGGATGAGAGCCGCGGGAACGCCGGCATCGATCAGCGCCTCGGCGGCGGCCGTCACGAATGCGTTCGAGCCGCAGACGAAGGCGAGCTTCGGCGGCGCGGGCAGCCTGGTCATGGCTTGCACCATCATCGCGGTGTCGACCCGCCGCGCATAATCCGACGGTCGGCGGGCCGGCTCGCGCGTCAGCGTCAGCACCAGATCGAAGCCATCCCGGCGCTCGGCGAGGTCGATCAACTCGTCGCGAAAGATCACCTCGTCCCAGACCCGCGCGGAAAACACCAGGGCGGTGGCGACCAGCGATTTCCGCATCGCCCGGTGACGGACCATCGCCATCAGCGGCACCACGCCCGACCCGCCGCCAACCAGCAGGAGCGGTCCGCCATCGCTGTCGGACCAGACGAAATGGCCGCCGAGCGGCCCGCGCAATTCGACCTCGTCGCCCACCGCCGCGATCTCGTGAAAGAACGGCGAGACCTCGCCGTCCTCGAGTTTTTCAATCGCCAGCTCGATGGTCTCGCCGCCCTCCGGCGCCGAGGCAATGGAGTAGGAGCGGCGCGCCTGATAGCCGTCCGGCGCCGTCAGCCTGACGTCGACATGCTGTCCGGCACGATAGGCGAAAGGCCGCGACGGCTGCAGGAAAAAGCTGGTGACGCGCGGCGTGCGCTTTTGGATGCGGGTGATGGTGACCGTCTGCCAGGGCGACTGCGCCGCCGGTCCATCGCTCATGGATCGTTCGTGTAGCGCTGCTCGCGCCACGGATCGCCATAGATATGATAGCCTCGCAACTCCCAGAAACCCGGCTCGTCACGCTCGGTGAACTGCAATCCGTTCAGCCATTTGGCCGATTTCCAGAAATAAAGATGCGGAACGAGCAGCCGCGCCGGCCCGCCATGGTCGGGCGTGATCGGCTTGCCCTCGTAAAGCAGCGCCACCATCGCCTTGCCGGCGGTGAGATCCTTCGTCGGCACATTAGTGGTGTAGCCGTCGAAACCCAGCGCCAGCGTGAAAGCGGTCGGCGGCTCAATGCCGGCATCGGCAAGGATGTCGTCGACCAGCACGCCCTGCCACGCCGTGTCGAATTTGGTCCATGCGGTCACGCAATGGATGTCGCGCGTCATCTTGGTCAAGGGCAGCGCGTTGAACTCGGCCCAGTTCCATTTCTTGATCGGCCGCGGCCCGTGCTTAAGCGTGAACGACCAGTCCTCGGTGCGCACGTGCGGCGTCGGGCCGGCCGACAGGACCGGGAACCCTTGCTCGAGATACTGCCCCGGCGGGATGCGTGCATCCGTATCCGTCGGGGGCTTTCGTCCGGAAGAGAAGCCGCGGGTAACCATCGAGAATATCCGTTTGCGCAAGGTCCAATCGAACTTTGCCAGTTTTCTCGAAGACGCGCCCGCGGGCAACTGAAATCTTGGCTCCGGCCTGGCGGCAAAGCTCTACATCGACCTTCGCAGCGCGGCGCTCGCTTCAGCCATTGGCGAAGGGCACGGCGACAAACATCTGGGCGTCGCCGCGCTCGACAAGCAGCAGCACCGATTTCTTGCCGGATTTGGCAGCCTGCACAATCGCCTGATTTGCCTGTCTGGCGCTCCGCAGCGGAGTCTGGTCGACGCCGACGATGATGTCGCCGGGCTGGATGCCGGAAGCCGATGCCGCCTTGTTCGGGTCGACGCGCTCGACCAGTGCGCCGTGCTGGTTTTCTGGCAGGTTCATTGCCTGGCGCACATCCGGAGTGACGTCCATCAGGCCGAGACCGAGCGCCGGTGCGCGAAGGCCCTGCCCCGTCGACGGCTGACCTGAATCGCCGGTCACCGATCCCGTTGCCGTGTCGTCTTCGTTGCGCCCGATCTCGACGGAGATCTGCAGGCTTTTCCCCTTGCGCCAGACATTGAGGGCTTCCCTCGTGCCAGGCGCAACGTCAGCGACGGCGCGCGACAGATCCCTCGGATCCTTTATCTCCTGGCCGGCGAAGCTGGTAATGACATCGCCGGTCTCGAGGCCGGCCTTGGCGGCCGGCGATCCGTCGCTGACCTGCGCGACCAGCACGCCGGCGGGGTGATCGAGGCCGATGGCGCTCGCCACATCAGGCGTCACCGGCTGAATCTGGACGCCGAGATAGCCGTACTGGATGGAGCCGCCCTTCATCAGCTTGGCGACGACCTTTTGCGCCTGGTCCGAGGGGATGGCGAAGCCGACGCCGACGCTGCCGCCATTCGGCGAAAAGATCGCGGTGTTGATGCCGACGACATCGCCGTTCCCATCCGTCAGTGGGCCGCCGGAATTGCCCCGGTTGATCGGTGCGTCGATCTGGATGAAGTCGTCAAACGGGCCGCTGTGCAGATCGCGGCCGCGCGCCGAGACAATGCCGGCCGTGACCGTGGTGCCAAGGCCGAAAGGATTGCCGAAGGCGAGCACCTGATCGCCCGGCATGAGTTTGTCGGAATCGCCCCATTTGACGGTCGGCACGGGCTTGCCGGCGTTGACCTTGAGCACGGCAAGATCGTTCTTGGCGTCATGGCCGATCAATTTGGCGGGAAGCTCGCTGCCGTCGTCGAGCGTCACCTTGACCGACTGGGCGCCGTCGACGACGTGATTGTTGGTGACGATCGTGCCGTCGGAGCCGACGATGAAGCCTGAGCCGAGAGCCTCGGTACGGGGCGCCTGTTCCGGCGGTGTCTTGGGGGCGGGCAGTCCCTGGTCACCGAAGAAACGGCGGAAATAATCGTCGAAAGGCGAGTTTCCGCCGAAGGGAGAGGCGTCGCTCGTGATGTCCGGCTGTTGTACTTTCATGACCGTCGTGATGGTCACCACTGCCGGTTTGTCGGCCGCCACGACCGGAGCGAACGAGCCGCGGGGCGCCGTCATGCCGGTGACAGGTGGGGTCACTGTTGCCGCCAGGACATCATTCAGCCTGGGAGCGAAGGACAGGGCGAAGGGGCTGACTATCAGTGCGGCGCCCAGCAAAGCGGCGACGCGATGTCTGCGAAGGGTGTGGATTGGTGACATGGCCGTTGTCCGGGCGAGAGATTGGTGGAGCGCCGCGACGTTCCGTCACCGGAACAATTCATCGGCGCGTCGGTCGTCGGCGTTGCCTGTCTCGCCTGTCACGGCAGCCGACCGGATCGACAGCCCCGCATCTAGGGCGCCGATCGGAGTGTCCAGATGAGGTTACGAAGATTTAATTTCCGGCTGGACGAAGATTTGATTTTCCGGCTGGCAACCGCCTTGCGGCGTTGCCGCCGAAACCCGAAAATACAAAAACCCGCCTCGGGAGGCGGGTCGTTGGGGCGAATCAGCACCCAAATTAGTAGCATAGCTGCCGGCACAAAGCAAGAACAAAATAGCTGCCCAAGACAAATCGCTTCACATTTGCGCCGCCCCGTCACTGCCACTGCCGAGGCCGCTATGCCGCTGTCCCGTCGGTCCGGCTGAGATAAATGGTGGCGATCTCGCGCATCCGCCTGCCGTCGAAGCTCGGTCCATGACCGCCGTGGCCGATACGGATCGGCAGCTCTAGCAGCCGCTGCATCGTCCGGCGGTAGGCGGCACGATCCGAATCCGGCAGGTCGTCGATCAGCATGGCGTCGTAGATGGCGTCGCCGGCGAAGAACAGGCCGTCAGTCTCGTCGAACAGCGCGATCGAATCGGGAGAGTGGCCGGGCAGATGCAGCACGCGGAACTGCCGGTCGCCGAGGTCGACCATATCGCCCTCGTCCAGGGTCCGGGTCAGCGGCGCCGGCGGAATCCTGTAATCGGCCGCTTTCCAGCCTTCCGCCGGCAGCTTGGAGACGGCGCCTTCCAGATCATGGAACATGTAGGCGTAGGTAACCGCTTCATCCATGCTGTCGAAATGCGCTGCGCTGTGGCTCGGCCCGGCCCGCAACGGAAACTCGTGCAACGAGCCGACATGATCGAGATGGATATGCGTGGCGACGACGAGCAGCGGCTTGCCGGCCGGCGTGTCGATCTGCGGCGCCAGCGGGCAGATCCCCATGCCGGTGTCGACCAGCAGGTCGACATCGCGGCCGCGCAAATGCCAGATGTTGGCACGCACGAAATCATGCACGAAGGGCTCGGTCAGCATCGTCGTCTTGGCGTCGACGATGGTTTTGCTGAACCAGTTGTCCATCAGGTCAAGGCCGGCATCAGACGAACGGCTTGCCGACCTTGTACTTTTGCGGGACCAGCCGCTTCAGATAGGCCATGCCCGCATCGGACAGCCGGTTGACATCGGGCAGCATGAAATCATCCGGCATATGGCGCGTCTTGCCGGCGACGTCCTTCAGCGGCACCTTCCTCAGCACGGTTTTCTTGCCGTCATATTGCAGCGCCACCGAACCGCCGCCCTCTTCGGCCACCGTGACCGCGAAGGCTCCGGCGTCGAAGGCCTCCTGCGCGTCCACCGCGCTGATGGCACCGACATAGCCGCGCGGCATGTAGCCGAGCGCATCGACGCGCGCCCGCTTGCCCGGCAATCCTTCGGCGAGCGCGCGCTCCAGTGCTGCCGGCAGGTCGCTGCCCGACAGCTTGACGTTGCCGTGCTGGTCGCGCTCCAGCCTTTCCGGCGGCACCAGGCTTTCGACCAGCGCCTTGCCGTCGGCGGTGCTGACGCCTTCGGAGACGGCAACGATGCAGCGCTTGTGGCGGTCGAGCGTGGCGCGCACGTCGTCGATGAAGCCGGCCGCCGAGAACGGCCGCTCCGGCACGTAGACGAGATGCGGGCCGCTGTCCTGATCGAGCTGCCATGCCGCGGACGCGGCCGTCAGGAAACCGGCATGCCGCCCCATGACGATGCCGACATAGATGCCGGGCAGAGCGCGGAAATCGAGATCGACCGAAAGGAATGCTCCGGCGACGAACTCGGCCGCCGACATAAAGCCGGGCGTGTGGTCGTTCTCCTCGAGGTCATTGTCGATGGTTTTCGGTGCGTGCACGAAGGCGATCTTGCCGCCGGCGGCGTCGGTGAGGATCTGCTGGGTGCCCGACGTGTCGTTGCCGCCGATGTAGATGAAGGCGTCCGCGCCGGCTTTCTTCAGGCCGTTGAGGATGAGGTCGCAATAGGCGGCATCCGGCTTGTCGCGCGTCGAGCCGAGGGCGGCACTCGGCGTCGCCGCGATCAATCGCAGGCGGTCCTCGGGGATGGCCGAGAGATCGACGTAATTGCCGTCACGGATGCCGCGCACGCCGTGGATGGAACCAAGCACCTTGGCGCCGGGATGTCGCTTGCGGATTTCGAGCGCAGCGCCCACCACCGTCTGGTTGATGACGGCGGTTGGTCCGCCGCCCTGCGCAATCACAAAAGTTCCGGACATTGTTCACGTCTCCCGGGCGATGAAAATTGCAGGCACATTCGCCTGTCTTGCGACATCGCGCAACGGCAGAGTGATCGCTAAGGACGCAGCCGGCAGTCAGACGACGACGACCGGATTTTTCTTCGAGACGCGGCTGTAGAGATCGATGATGTCCTGATTGATCAGGCGCACGCAGCCCGACGACATCGCCTTGCCGATGCTCCACCATTCGGGCGAGCCGTGTATGCGGTAACCGGTGTCGCGGCCGGTCTGGTAGATGTAAAGCGCCCGCGCGCCGAGCGGATTGTCGAGGCCGCCCGGCTGTCCGCCCTGCCATTTCACCAGTTCCGGCCTGCGGGCGATCATCTCGGGCGGCGGGGTCCAGGCCGGCCATTCCTTGCCGTATTGGATGTTGGCTCGGCCGGACCAGCGGAAGCCGTCCTTGCCGATGCCGACGCCGTAGCGGATCGCATCACCGCCGCTCTGCACCAGATAAAGCATGCGTTCTTGCAGATGCACGACAATGGTGCCGGGTTGCTCGCCGGTCGGATCGACGACGATCTGGCGGCGAAATTCCGGTTTGACCTTGAGGTAAGGCACTTCCGGCACGTTGAAGCCGCCGTCGGTGAGCGCGGCGTACATCACGTCAGGGCTGGTGATGTTCTTGTCGACGCTGATGCTCGGGCGGACCGGCCGGATCGAGCCGGTGGCGACGTCGTCGAGCTGGAGCGACGGCAAATCCAGCGTCTGGCTGCAGCCGGCGATGCCGAGCAGTGCCAGCGCGCCGGCGCCGGACAGCACCGTGCGGCGGGAAAGTTGTATTTCGGTTTCGATTGCGTGGCCATTGTACGGCGGCGTCAGACCTTGCGGCAACTCACGCATATTACCCAAACCCTACGCTGTCGGCGGGAAACACGGTCCGGCCGAATAGCAGGCATTTTCACCAATTATGGTTGAAAAAGCGTGAAGGCTGGCCGCCTGGTTTAACGAGGGGCTTTTTCGATTTTGCCTCTTTACATCTTCGCCGGGCCAAGGATTTATCCTCATCTTTGAGCTCAAGGAGAAGAAAATGTCCTTCGAAAACTGGGCCGCCTTTGCCGCCGCCTCGGCAGTCCTTCTGGTCATTCCGGGCCCGACCATTCTGCTGGTGGTGTCCTATGCGCTCGGCCAGGGCTGGCGTACCGCGCTGCCGATGGCGGTCGGCGTGGCGCTCGGCGACTTCACCGCCATGACATTGTCGATGCTGGGCATCGGCGCGCTGCTGGCTGCGTCGGCCACCGTATTCACCGTGCTGAAGGTGATCGGCGCCGGCTATCTGATCTATCTCGGCATCAAGCTGTTTCGCGCCGGCGGTGCGCTCAGGGCCGAACCGCGCACCGATGCGGTGTCGTCGGCGAAAATGATGGCGCATGCCTGGCTGGTTACGGCGCTCAACCCGAAAAGCATCACCTTCTTCGTCGCCTTCCTGCCGCAGTTCCTCGACCGGCATGCGGATTTCTGGACACAGATGCTGATTTTTGAGACGACCTTCCTGGCGCTCGCCTTCGCCAATGCCTTCGGTTACGCGCTGATCGCCGCAAGGGCGCGCACCGTGGTGCGCAATCCGAAGGCGATCCGCATCTTCAACCGCACCGGCGGCACGCTGCTGGTCGGCGCCGGCATCGCGACAGTGGCGATGCGATCGGGCAACTGAGGACAAGGCATGGCAGCAAGGAACGCATTCGGCCTGACGCTGTCGGGCGCGACGGAGGCCGGGCTTTCGTCCTACAGCCGGGCTGTGCGCGAATTGCAGTGCTTTATCGGCGATCCTGTCAGTTCCGTTGACCGGGCAATCGCCGACGATCCCGGCTTCGTCATGGCGCATGTGTTTAAGGGCTATCTGTTCGGCCTCGCCACCGAGCGTGACGCGACGGCGGTGGCCAAGGCATGTCACGAGGCAGCGCTGCCGTTACCGGCAACGGCGCGCGAGCAGGCGCATGTCGCCGCACTTGGCCACCTTGCAGAAGGACGCTGGCACGAAGCCGCTCGCCTGCTCGAGGATATCGCCATCGAGTTCCCGCTCGATGCGCTGGCGCTGCAGACCGGCCACCAGATCGACTTCTTCACCGGCAACGCCCGCATGCTGCGCGACCGCATCGGCCGTGCACTGCCGTCTTGGCAGAGCGGCATGCCGGGCTACCATGCCATACTCGGCATGCAGGCCTTCGGGCTGGAGGAAATGGGCGACTATGCGCGCGCCGAAAAGCTTGGCCGCACGGCGGTCGATCTCGAGCCGCGCGACGGCTGGGCCCAGCACGCCGTCGCCCATGTCATGGAGATGCAGAGCCGGCAGAAGGACGGCATATTGTGGATGCGCGCCAATCCCGAAGCGTGGACGCGGGAAAGCTTCCTGCAGGTCCACAATTGGTGGCACCTGGCACTGTTCCACTATGATCTCGGCGAGACCGACGAGGTGCTGGCGCTCTATGACGGGCCGATCTATGGCGAGCGCTCGACGCTGGCGCTCAACATGGTCGATGCCTCGGCGATCCTGTGGCGGCTGCATCTCGGCGGCGTCGACGTCGGCGATCGCTGGACGGCGCTCGCCGCCAATTGGGTGCCCAAGGCCAGCGCCGGCAACTATGCCTTCAACGACGCCCACGCGATGATGGCGTTTGTCGGCGCCGGCCTCGAAGCGCCGGCCCGCAACTTGCTCGACGCGCAGCGCGAGGCGATGCGCGGCAAAGACGACAACGTGGGTTTCACCAGGGATGTCGGCCATCCCTTGACGCTCGCCATCAAGGCGTTCGGCGAAGGCAATTATGCCGAGACGATACGCCTGATCCGGCCGATCCGGGCAATCGCCCATCGCTTCGGCGGCAGCCATGCACAACGCGACGTCATCGACCTGATGCTGGTCGAGGCGACATTGCGTTCGGGCGATGGCGCGCTGGCGAGGGCGCTTGCGGCGGAACGCGCCCTGGCGCGGCCGGACAGCCCGTTGTCTGCACTATTTTTGCGGCGCGCAACCGATCCCGCGGCGAATTGACCAAGGCTAAATCTTGCCTTAAAAACTGCCCCGGCGAGATTTTTTCGAGTGTCGAAAAAATCTTCGCGTGTTGACCGGAGGGCGTTTCCGGCGGCACGATTGCCGGGTTATCTTCGCCACCGTGTCGCAGGACAGGGCCGGGGAGCAAGGAAAAGACCGTCGCCGCCAGGCATGACGGACGTGGGAGGAAACATGTATCTCGGCCTCGATCTCGGCACGTCGGGCGTCAAGGCGCTGCTGATCGATGCCAGGCAGAGCATCGTCGGTTCCGGCCATGCGCCGCTCGATGTGTCGCGCCCGTATCCCGGCTGGTCGGAGCAGAATCCCGCAGACTGGATCCGGGCCTGCGAAGCGGCGATCGCCGAACTGCGGTCCACGCATACGAAGGAGCTCGCGGCGGTCAAAGGCATCGGCCTCTCCGGCCATATGCATGGCGCCACTCTGCTCGATGCCGGCGACCAGGTGCTGCGCCCTTGCATCCTGTGGAACGACACACGCAGCCACGCCGAGGCTGCCGCACTCGATGCCGACCCGCGTTTTCGCAAGCTGACCGGCAACATCGTCTTTCCCGGCTTTACCGCGCCAAAGCTCGCCTGGGTCAAGAACAACGAACCGGATGTTTTCGCCAAAGTGGCAAAGGTCCTGCTGCCGAAGGACTTTTTGCGGCTCTGGCTCTCCGGCGAGCACATTTCGGAAATGTCGGATTCGGCTGGCACGTCGTGGCTCGATGTCGGCAAACGAGCCTGGTCTGCCGAACTGCTCGCCGCCACCTCGCTCGACGAAAGGCAGATGCCGTCATTGGTCGAAGGCACGGCAAAGGCCGGTGCCTTGCGCAGCGAACTGGCTGCGAAATGGGGCATGCTATCAGGCATCCCGATCGCCGGCGGCGCCGGCGACAACGCGGCCTCGGCCTGCGGCATGGGCACGGTCGGCGCCGGCCAGGCGTTCGTTTCCCTCGGCACGTCCGGCGTGCTTTTTGCCGCCAACGCGTCCTATCTGCCCAACCCGGAAAGCGCCGTACACACATTCTGTCATGCGCTGCCCGGTACCTGGCACCAGATGGGCGTCATTCTGTCGGCGACCGATTCGCTGAACTGGCTGTCGGGAATCGCGGGCAAAGGCGCCGGCGAGCTGACCACCGAACTCGGCAACGCGCTGCAGGCGCCGACCGGCGTCTCCTTCCTGCCCTATCTCTCAGGCGAGCGGACGCCTCACAATGATTCCGCCATTCGTGGCGCGTTTACCGGGCTTGCCCATGAATCCGGCCGCGCGGCACTGACCCAGGCCGTGCTCGAAGGCGTCGCTTTCGCTTTCCGCGACAGTCTGGAAGCACTGGCCAAAGCCGGCACGACGCTGACCCGGGTGACGGCGATCGGCGGCGGCTCGCGCTCGCACTATTGGCTGAAGGCAATCGCCACGGCACTTGGCCTGCCCGTCGATATTCCAGCCGACGGCGATTTCGGCGCTGCCTTTGGCGCGGCCCGACTTGGCCTGGTCGCGGCGACCGGTGCCGATCCGCGCGCCGTCTGCGCGGCGCCGGCGACCGACGCCACGGTCGAGCCGGTCGCCGCCCTCGCCGATGCCTATGCGCAAGCCTATCAGCGCTATCGCCAGCTTTATCCGGCGATCAGAGGCGCCACGGCGTGAACGGTTTCCCGCCCTCGCCGCGGCCTGCCGAGAAGGCCTCACTGTGCCGGCACTTTGTCGAGAAAGCCGGTGACGCTTTTCAGCCGGCCATTTTCGATGACGCCGATATCCGTGCCTTCGATGACGGATTCGATGCCGTCCGGCCCAAGATTCCACGAAAAGCGGATGGAATCGGCGAAGCCGTCCGGCTTGCCCTTCAGCGAAAACCTAAAGCCGGCAAAGCGCTGCTGCACGCCGTCGATCAGCGCGGCAATGCCGTCATGGCCGTCGCCCTGCATGATCGGATCGCGGTAGCTGACGTCTTCGGTGAAGGTCGCCTTGAGCAAGGCTTGCCTGCGCGCGGCGTCGCTCTCGTTCCAGGCGGTGATGTAGTTTTCGGCAATGGTGTTGAGGTCGGTCATGGTCTGTCTCCTTCGTTGGGTGGCTTTGACACGAGCCTTTTCGACCAGCGTAAGCGCGAAACCAATTACGCCTGAGGTAATCAGGCAGAACCATGCGAGAGGAAGAGAACATGACCAGCGGTTTTTTCGGCGACATCCAACAGATCAGATATGAGGGACCGGATTCGACCAATCCGCTGGCCTACCGGTTCTACAATCCCGACGAGATTGTCGCCGGCAAGCGGCTTGAAGACCACCTGCGCTTTGCCGTCGCCTATTGGCATTCCTTTGCCTGGCCGGGCGGCGATCCGTTCGGCGGCCAGACGTTCGACCGGCCATGGTTCCCCAAGGCCGGCGGTACCGACACGATGGAGCTGGCCAAGCTCAAGGCCGACGTCGCCTTCGAGATGTTTTCGCTGCTGGGTGCGCCTTATTTCTGCTTCCACGATGCCGATGTGCGGCCGGAGGGCCGCGACTTTTCCGAAAGTGCGGCGCGGCTCGACGAGATCGCCGATTACTTCTCGGGAAAGATGAAGCAGACCGGCGTCAAGCTGTTGTGGGGGACTGCGAACCTGTTCTCCAACCGCCGCTTCATGTCGGGCGCCGCCACCAATCCCGATCCGGACGTCTTTGCCTATTCGGCGGCGACGGTGAAACACTGCATCGACGTCACCAAGCGGCTGAACGGCGAGAACTACGTGCTGTGGGGCGGCCGCGAGGGCTATGAGACGCTGCTCAACACCGACCTTGCCCGCGAGCAGGAGCAGGCAGGCCGCTTCCTCAATCTGGTCGTCGACTACAAGCACAGGATCGGCTTCGAAGGTACCATCCTGATTGAGCCGAAGCCGCAAGAGCCGACCAAGCACCAGTACGATTACGACGTCGCCACCGTCTATGGCTTCCTCAAGCGTTTCGGACTGGAGAATGAGGTGAAGCTCAACATCGAGCAGGGCCATGCGATCCTGGCCGGCCATTCGTTCGAGCATGAATTGGCACTCGCCAACGCGCTGGGCGTCTTCGGCTCGATCGACATGAACCGCAACGACTACCAGTCGGGCTGGGACACCGACCAGTTCCCCAACAATGTACCGGAAATGGCACTGGCCTACTATCACGTGCTGCAGGCTGGCGGCTTCAAGACCGGCGGCACCAATTTCGACGCCAAGCTCAGGCGCCAGTCGCTCGATCCGCAGGATCTGCTGATTGGGCACATCGGCGGCATGGATTGCTGCGCTCGAGGCCTCAAGGCAGCGGCACGCATGATTGAGGACAAGGCGCTGTCCGCCCCGCTCGCCGAGCGCTATGCCGGCTGGAATTCGGCCGAGGCCAAGGCGATGCTTGCCGGCAAGCGTACGCTGGAGGAGATCGCTGAGCGCGTCATCAAGGAGGAGATCGAGCCGCAGCCCAGGTCCGGCCGCCAGGAACTGCTCGAAAATATCGTCAATCGATACGTCTAAGGCGTACCGTTTTCACGGCCGCATTGTTCAGCGGCCGCTGGCTAAAGACGGCTTTCAGCAGGGCTGAGACCGACGACAAGGTTTGCCCCGTGCGAATGCGCGCGGCCCGTCCGCTGACCGGGTCTAGCGCTTGTCCTGGCCGTGATCGAGGCCTCTCAGGTAGGCGCAGAACATGTCGGCCATGGCGTCGGCGTAGGCTTCGATCTCCGTGGCGGTTCGAGGTGCCTCCGAGAACTGCTTCCCGACCGTGCTGAGCGTCGTCATGACCAGGTCGCCGGCCAATTCGCGAGTCACTTCCGAGGCCTTGGGCAGCGCCTCCTCCATGAAGGCCCGGATGATGCGGTCTCCGGACGCCCTTGCCGCCTGCGCCTCAGGCGCGTCGCGGTAAAGCGGTGCGGCGTCGTCGAGCGCCACACGTACCGCGGCCTCGTCACACTCCGAGCGGAGGAAGGTGCGGACAAGGGCGCGCAGCCGCTCGAGCGGCGGTTTCCTAATATCCTCGAGGATGAGGCGCAGCAGCTCGGTCGTCTGCCGCCATTCGTCGCTCTGGAGCCGGAACAGGATCGCCGCCTTGTTCGGAAAATACTGATACAGCGATCCGATGCTGATACCGGCCTTCTCGGCCACCCGCGCCGTGGTGAAGCGCTGCGCGCCTTCCCTCGCCAAAACCTGAACAGCAGCCTCCAAAATCGCAGCGACGAGCTCCGCCGAGCGGGCCTGCTTGGGCTGTTTTCGCGAGGAAATCCGGGGACTTCGGTGATCGCTCATGGAGGGGCGTGCCAATGCGATTAGCAAACGCGAATGATTAGTCGTATTTTGAGCGCCGCGCAAGAACGCATTCAATTCTGACTGGAGACCGATATGACTACACTGACGACAACGCCGCTCGCGCCCTTGCTGGATCGCCTGTTCGAGGAAGCCGCTGCGGCAACGAGCCCTGCGGTGGCGGAGCTCTCCGCCGAAGAGCGGATGCGCCTGGTTCGGAGCAAGACCGAATACCTCGATTTCTATGGGCAGCTAAAGGATCTCTGGCTTCCCGTTTCGCGAGAGACGGGCACGCTGCTCTACATGCTGGCACGAAGCAGCGGCGCACGTACGATCGTCGAATTTGGAACCTCGTTCGGCATCTCGACCCTGCATCTCGCCGCAGCCTTGCGGGACAATGGCGGCGGCCGCCTGATCACCAGCGAGTTCGAGCCATCCAAGGTGGCGCGCGCGCGGAACAATCTGACAGCCGGCGATCTCATCGACCTGGTGGAGATCCGAGAGGGGGACGCCCTGCAGACGCTTAGCGTCGATCTTCCCGAAACGGTCGACCTGCTTCTGCTCGACGGCGCCAAAGCGCTCTATCCCGAGATCTTGAGACTGGTTGAAAGCCGCCTCAGGCCAGGCGCCTTCGTCGTTGCCGATAACGCCGATCTTTGCCCAGAATACCTCGAGCGGGTGCGCTCGACCGGGAGTGGCTACATGTCCACGCCGTTCGGGGAGGACGTCGAACTGTCCACGCGGCTTGGCTGAAGCACCGCCTGACTTGCCGGAAAGATCGTGCCCAAGATGGGCGGCGGCGGACAAAACTTTGCCCAGCATCGCCCCTCAATCGCCTCGCTCTTGCCTTCAAACAGCCGTCACGAATCTCGTATAGTGTGGTTCGTGGCGGGAACAGAAGAAGGAGGCGAAACGATATGCAGCACGAACGCGAAATCGACGCCCTGCTCTCATCTGGCGAAGCCGGATCGATCATCGACCGGCTGATGGCGCTGCCGCACCCGAAGCATGGTGCGCGGAGTGCGAACGAATGGGATCGCGCGGTCGCCAGCCGCTTTGAGACCCATCTTGCGAGGCAAATGCGCTCGCAGATCGACGGCAACAGCGACCGCCAGGACGCTGCCTGATCCACCTTTGTCTATGCATGTCGTTATCCCAAAACCGCTACGCACTTTTGGGCGACATGCATTATCCTCGACGCAGCCTGACCGGCGCTTCGCCGAACGCTCTTGAAAACGCTCTGGAAAATGCCGCGGCGGACGAAAACCCCGTTCGCCCGGCAATGTCCGCCATGGCGATGCGCGTATCGACGACCAGCCGGCGCGCGGCGCCGAGGCGCAGCCTGAGGTAATAGGCGCCGGGCGTTTCGCCGATCGACTTGCGAAAGATGCTTTCCAGCGTCCGTGCCGTCACCCCGGCCCGCTTTGCCACGGCGGCGATGGTCAGCGGCTGGTCGACATGCGCTTCCATCAGCCGGATGGCTTGCGCCAACCGCGGATCGTAGCCGTCAAGGCGGCCGAGCGAGACCAGCGGCTGCGCGTCGGTCGCGGCGCGCGCCTGGTCGTAGATGAAGACGCTCGCGACATCGAGCGCCACGGCCATGCCGAGCCGCGTGCGGATCAGATGCAGCATCAGGTCGAAGGTCGGCGAGGCGCCGCCGGAGGTGAACACAGGCCCGTCGATGACGTAGCGATCGGGGCGCACGTCGACACCGGGAAAGGCCGACGAAAAATCCTCCATGTCCTCCCAGTGGGTGGTGGCGCTGCGGCCTTCGAGCAGGCCGGCGCGCGCCACCAGCCATGTGCCGGCCTCGACGCCGCCGCAGGCGCGTGCCGCACGCGCCGCACGGCGCAGTCCCGACAGCAAGGCTGACGTGGCATAGTTCTGCGTGCCGAAGCCGGCGACGACGACCAGCATGTCGGTTGTCTCAGCCGCATCGAAGCGGCCGCTGACCGCCACCGGCAGGCCGCATGTGGTGACCGGCGCTTCGCCCGTCACCGAGACCAGCCTGAAATCGAACAGGGTCTCGCCGGCGACGCGGTTAGCGGCGCGCAACGGATCGATGGCCGACGCGACGCACATGATCGACGAGCCGGAGAACACCAGCAGCGTCACCTTGAGCGGCAAACGTTCGGCACGAAAGATCGTCGGTTTTTCGTTTTTGATCACATGATCTTCGTAAAACGCAAAACAGTTTCCGGCAAGTCAGGCATTCTTGCCCTACGTTCTATTGGGAGAGAGTCCGATGCCGTTAGCGATGAACCGTGAGGTTTTCATTACCTGTGCCGTGACCGGGTCCGGCAGTTCGCAGGACCGCAGCCCGCATGTGCCGCGCTCGCCCAAGCAGATCGCCGATTCGGCCATCGAGGCGGCAAAGGCAGGTGCGGCGATCGTGCACTGCCACGTGCGCGATCCCAAGACCGGCAAGCCGCGCCGCGACGTGCATCTCTATCGCGAGGTAACCGAGCGCATCCGCGCGGCGGATGTCGACGTGGTGCTGAACCTGACTGCCGGCATGGGCGGCGACATGGTGTTCGGCTCGCCGGAGAACCCGCTGCCGCTGAACGAAAAAGGCACCGATATGGGCGGCGCGACCGACCGCGTGGAACATGTGCGCCAGTGCCTGCCGGAAATCTGCACGCTCGACTGCGGCACCATGAACTTCGCCGAAGCCGATTATGTGATGACCAACACACCCGGCATGCTGCGCGCCATGGGTGGCATGATGACGGCGCTCGGCGTCAAGCCGGAGATCGAGGCCTTCGACACCGGGCATCTGTGGTTCGCCAAGCAATTGGTCGAGGAAGAAGTGCTGAAGCCGGACGCATTGGTGCAATTGTGCATGGGCGTACCGTGGGGGGCGCCGGACGACCTCAATACCTTCATGGCGATGGTCAACAATGTGCCGCCGACCTGGAACTGGTCGGCCTTTGCCATCGGCCGCAACCAGATGGCCTATGTCGCGGCTGCGGTGCTGGCCGGCGGCAATGTCCGCGTCGGGCTGGAGGACAATCTCTGGCTCGACAAAGGCGTGCTGGCGACCAATGCGCAGCTGGTCGAGCGGGCGGTCAGCATCGTGTCGAATATGGGCGCCAGGGTCATCGGCCCGGACGAAGTGCGCAAGAAGCTGAACCTGACGAAGCGCGCACCGCTTTGAGCAGGGAAATCGGTTGGGAGGAGCCGCCGATGACCACCGTGAAATTCACAACCATGAAGGCCGGCGATGGCGGGGAGTCCGCCTTCCGGCCCTCCGTCAATCCCGCAACCGCCAGAACAAGAACCGGAGCCTCCGCATGAGCATCATCAACAAAGCGGCCGCCATCGGCGGCGGCGTGATCGGCGCCGGCTGGGTGGCGCGGCTGCTGTTGAACGGCATCGACGTGTCGATCTTCGATCCGGACCCCGAAGCCTCGCGCAAGGTCGGCGAGGTGATGAAAGGCGCGCGCCGCGCCTATAAGCAGATGCTGCCCGACGGCCTGCCAAAAGAAGGCAGACTGACCTTCGCCAAGACCATCGCCGACGCTGTCGCCGACGCCGATTTCGTCCAGGAAAGCGTTCCGGAGCGGCTCGACCTCAAGCACCGCGTGCTGGCCGAGATCGACCTTTATGCGCCGGCTAACGCCATTGTCGGCTCCTCGACTTCCGGCATCAAGCCGACCGACATGCAGGTGGCGATGAAGAAGCACCCAGAGCGGCTGGTCGTCGGCCATCCATTCAATCCGGTCTACCTGCTGCCGCTGGTCGAGATTGTCGGCGGCGAACAGACCTTTCCCGAGGCGATCGAAGTCGCCAAGGAGATGTATGCCTCGATCGGCATGAAGCCGGTGGTGATCCGCAAGGAGATCGAAGCCTTCGTCGGCGACCGCCTTCTCGAAGCCGCATGGCGCGAGGCGCTGTGGCTGGTCAAGGACGGCATCTGCACAGTCGAGGAGCTCGACGACATCATGCGCTATGGCTTCGGCCTGCGCTGGGCGCAGATGGGCATGTTCCAGGTCTATCGCGTCGCCGGCGGCGAGGCCGGCATGCGCCACTTCATGGCGCAGTTCGGCCCGTGCCTGAAATGGCCATGGACCAAGCTGATGGATGTGCCGGAGTTCAACGACGAACTGGTCGAGCTGATCGCCACGCAGTCCGACGACCAGGCGCACGGTCTGTCGATCCGCGAGCTCGAAAAGATCCGCGACGACAATCTGGTCGCCATCATGGAGGCGCTGTCGAAGCAGAACAAAGGCAAGGGCTGGGGCGCCGGTGCCTTGCACAAGGACTATACCAAGCAGCTGGCCAAGCTTGCGGCGAAGAAGCCCACCGCCTCCAAGGCGGCCGCAAAGGCCAAGGCGAGCAAGCCGGTGAAGGCCAAAGCTGAAATGCCGAAGAAAAAGAAGAAAGGCTGAGACCATGGATTTTGGTCTTTCGGAGGAACAGAAGCTCATCATCGAGACGACGCGCGCCTTCGTCGAGAACGAGCTCTACCCGCATGAGCGCGAGGTCGAGCGTACCGGCGTGCTGCGCCGCGAGCTGATCGAGGAGATCAAGGCCAAGGCGATCGAAGCCGGGCTCTATGCCGCCAACATGCCGGCGGAAGTCGGCGGCGCCGGGCTCGATACGGTGACCTGGCTGCTTTACGAAAAGGAACTCGGCCGCGCCAATTACGCGCTGCATTGGACCTGCGTGGCGCGGCCTTCCAACATCCTCTTGGCCGGCACGCCGGAGCAGCGCGAGAAGTATCTGTTCCCCTGCATCCGCGGCGAGAAATGGGACTGCCTGGCGATGACCGAGCCGGGGGCCGGCTCCGATTTGCGCGGCATGAAGGCAACCGCCGTGCAGGACGGCGACGACTGGGTGCTGAACGGCACCAAGCACTTCATCAGCCATGCCGACCTTGCCGATTTCGCCATCGTCTTCATGGCCTCGGGCGAAGAGGATTCGCCGCGCGGCAAGCGCAAGAAGATCACCGCCTTTTTTGTCGACAAGGGCACCAAGGGCTTTACGGTGCGCGATGGCTACCGCAATGTCTCGCATCGCGGCTACACCAACGCCATCCTCGAATTCGACGATTGCCGGCTGCCGGCGAGCCAGGTGCTCGGCGATTTCCACAAGGGCTTCGACGTCGCCAACTCATGGCTCGGCGCGACGCGCCTGCAGGTCGGCGCCACCTGCCTCGGCCGCGCCGAGCGGGCGCTTGGCCACGCCGTCGAATACGCCGCGCAGCGCCAGCAATTCGGCCAGCCGATCGGCAAGTTCCAGGGCGTGTCGTTCAAGCTCGCCGACATGGCGACCGAGCTGAAAGCCGCCGACCTGATGGTGTTCGAAGCCGGCTGGAAGTACGATCAGGGCACCGTCACCGATCAGGACATGGCCATGGCCAAGCTGAAGGCCACCGAAATGCTTGCCTTTGTCGCCGACGAGGCGATTCAGATCCATGGCGGCATGGGGCTGATGGACGACCTCCCGCTGGAGCGCATCTGGCGCGATGCCCGCGTCGAGCGCATCTGGGAGGGCACTTCGGAAATCCAGCGCCACATCATCTCGCGGGCGCTGCTGCGCCCGTTCGGGGCCTAAAGCATGATCCCAAAAAGTGGAATCCGGTTTTTGGAAAAGATCATGCTCAGACGAAAAGATGACAATGCATAGACTTGAACGTCTTCTGCGGCCGAAATCGATCGCCGTCTTCGGTGGCGCGCAGGCTGCTGCCGTCGTCGCACAATCGATCAAAATGGGCTTTGCCGGCGAGATCTGGCCGGTGCACCCTACCAAGGATGAGGTCGCCGGCCGCAAGGCCTATCGCTCGGTGGCCGATCTGCCCGGTGCGCCGGACGCCGCTTTTGTCGGCGTCAACCGGCATTTGACCATCGAAGTGGTCAAGGCACTGGCCGAGCGCGGCGCCGGCGGCGCTGTCTGCTTTGCCGCCGGCTTCCTCGAAACCGAGGCCTATGACGAGGACGGCGAGCGGCTGCAGGCCGAGCTGGTCGCCGCGGCCGGCCGGATGCCGATCATCGGGCCGAACTGCTACGGCCTGATCAACTACGCCGACGGCGCGCTTTTGTGGCCCGACCAGCATGGCGGCATCAGGCTCGCCGAGGGCGGCCGCGGCGTTGCCATCATCACCCAGTCGTCGAACATCGCCATCAACATGACGATGCAGAAGCGCGGCCTGCCGATCGCCTTTCTGATGACCGCCGGCAACCAGGCGCAGACCGGGCTTTCCGAAATGGCGCTCGGCCTGATCGAGGACGACCGCGTCACCGCGCTCGGCCTGCATATCGAGGCCTTCGATTCGGTAGCCGGCTTCGAAAGGCTGGCGGCACGGGCGCGCGAGCTGAAGAAGCCTATCATCGCCATGAAGGTCGGCCGCTCCGAGCAGGCGCGGCAAGCGACCGTTTCGCATACGGCGTCGCTGGCCGGCTCCGACGCGGCGTCTGGCGCCTTCCTGAAGCGGCTCGGCATCGCCCGGATCGATTCGATTCCCGCCTTCATCGAGGCGCTCAAGCTACTGCACGTCACCGGCCCCCTGCCCGGCTACCGGCTGTCGTCGATGAGCTGTTCGGGCGGCGAGGCGTCGATCATGGCCGACAGCGCAGAAGGCCGCTGGGTGAGATTTCCGCCACTCACCCCCGAGCACCGCACGCAGGTCAAATCGACGCTCGGGCCGCTGGTCGCGGTGGCCAACCCGCTCGACTACCACACCTTCATCTGGAACAACGAGCCGGCGATGACCGCCACCTTCACCGCCATGGTGTCGGGCGGCTTCGACCTCAACATGCTGGTGCTCGACTTTCCACGCCCCGACCGCTGTTCCGACACCGACTGGTGGGCGACGCTGCGCGCCTTCGAATCGGCGCTGAAGACCAACAAGGCGCAAGGCGCAATCGTGTCCTCGCTGCCGGAGAACCTGCCCGAGGAATACACCGCCGGGCTGATGGCGCGCGGCATGGTGCCGCTGTTCGGCATATCCGAGGCAATGGACGCCGCCCAGGCGGCAGCCTTTATCGGCTGGGCATGGCGCGAGCCGCAGGCGCAGCCGATCGACACTTCGGCTTCCGGCGCGCCGGCCGGCGACCATGTCACGCCTGATGAGGCCGAGGCGAAAGCGCGGCTCATCGAGGCTGGGCTTCCGGTGCCGAAGGGCGAGCGCGCCGGCAATGCGGTCGAGGCGGTGATCTCCTCGATGGCGCTCGGCTTCCCGGTGGCACTGAAGGCCTTGGGTGTCACCCACAAATCCGAACTTGGCGCGGTGCGGCTCAACCTCAGGGATGCCGAATCCGTCAGCACCGCCGCCCATGATCTCGGCCCGCTCGGTACCGGTCTTTATGTCGAGCGCATGGTGCGCGACGGCGTCGCCGAGCTGCTGGTCGGCTTCACCCGCGACCCGATGTTCGGCGCGGTGATGACGCTCGGCACCGGTGGCGTGCTGGTCGAGCTGTTGCGCGACAGCGTCACGCTGATGCTGCCGGCGACGCGCGACGACATCGAGGCCGCATTGCGCGGGCTCAAACTGTTCCCGCTGCTCGAAGGCTATCGCGGCCGGCCGAGAGCCGACATTGTGGCGGCCATCGATGCTATCGCAGGTATTGCCGCCTTCGTGCAGCAAAATGCCGGCGAGATCGAGGAGCTCGACATCAACCCGCTGATCGTCTGCACCGAGGGCAATGGCGCCTGGATCGCCGACGCGCTGCTGGTGCTGGGAGAGAAAAAGAATGTCTGACGTCATTTCAACCCGCCGCGAGGGCACTATCCTCGAAGTCACGCTCGACCGGCCCAAGGCCAATGCCATCGACCTGAAGACGTCGCGCCTGATGGGCGAGACATTCAAGGCGTTCCGCGACGATCCGGATCTGCGGGTCGCCATCGTCAAGACTGCCGGCGACAAGTTCTTCTGCGCCGGCTGGGACCTGAAGGCAGCGGCCGGCGGCGATGCGGTCGACGGCGACTATGGCGTCGGCGGGTTCGGCGGGTTGCAGGAATTGCGCGACCTCAACAAGCCGGTGATCGCCTGCGTCAACGGCATGGCGGTCGGCGGCGGCTTCGAACTGGCGCTGTCCTGCGACCTCATCTACGCGTCGGACCACTCCTCTTTCGCGCTGCCCGAAATCCGCGCCGGTACGCTGGCCGATGCGGCAACGATCAAGCTGCCGAAGCGCATCCCCTATCACGTCGCCATGGACCTTTTGCTCACCGGCCGCTGGATGGATGTCGCAGAGGCGCATCGCTGGGGTCTGGTCAACGAGGTGCTGCCCAAGGACAGACTCGAGGACCGCGTCTGGGAGATCGCCCGGCTGCTCGCCAGCGGCCCGCCGCTGGTCTTTGCCGCCATCAAAGAGACGGCGCGGGTGGCCGAATCGCTCACCTTCCAGGACGCGATGAACAGGGTGACGCGCCGCCAATTGCCGGCGGTTGACGCACTCTACGGCTCGGAGGACAATCTCGAGGGCTTTCGCGCCTTTGCCGAAGCGCGCGACCCGGTGTGGAAGGGGAAGTAGTTCCCCCTCACCCGACCTCCGCTTCGCTACGGCCACCCTCTCCCCGAGGGGAGAGGAGGTCGCCAACGGCGCCGCCAGGCCTCTTCTCCCCTCGGGGAGAAGGTGGCCGCGAAGCGGCCGGATGAGGGGGCATCGTTGAACAAGAAAGCAACGCGCCCATGACCGACTACAAAAAGCTGATCGACGCCGAGACCTGGGCCTTCATCGAGCGGACCAATTCCTACTATCCGCCGGATACGATCGACTACACAATCGATCAGCAGCGCGAAATCTACGACCGCATGTGCCGTGAGTTCTCTGCCGGCTATCCCCAAGGCGTCACTGCGGAAACCACCGCCATTGCCATACCCTGGCACATCCCGATCCGAATCTATCGCACCCCGGCGCCGGACGCAGCAGCGATGGTGCTGTATTTCCATGGCGGCGGCTTTATCCTCGGCGGGCTCGACAGCCATGACGACCTCTGCGCCGAGCTTTGCGCCCGGACCGGCTACGAGATCGTTTCGATCGACTACAGGCTGGCACCGGAACACCTTCACCCCGCCGCCTTCGACGATGCCGTCAGCGCCTTCGAATGGGCGTCGACCACTTACAAGCGTCCTATCCTGCTCTGCGGCGACAGTGCCGGCGGCAATCTCGCCGCCTCTGTGAGCCATGCGACGCGCGGCCACGCGCGCAAGCCGATCGGCCAGATTCTGGTCTATCCCGGCCTTGGCGGCGACAGCTCCACGGGTTCCTACGTCACCCACGCCGAAGCGCCGATGCTGACGGCACGCGATCTCGCTTTCTACAACGACATCAGGACCGGCGGCGAGGACCGAACCGGCGATCTCACTTTGTCGCCGCTCGCCGACGCCGACTTTGCCAATCTGCCGCCTACCGTGGTGATCACCGCAGAATGCGACCCGCTGTCGTCCGACGGCGAAGCCTATCGCGACCGCATCGTTGCAGCAGGCGGACGCGCCTGGTGGCTCGAAGAGCCGGGGCTGGTGCATGGCTATTTGCGCGCCAGACACACGGTCGGCCGCGCCCGCTCGAGCTTCACCCGGATTGTCGATGCAGTGGCGGTTCTGGGGAAGCGCGAATGGATCTGGTGAGGGATGTTCTCCTCGCCTCAATGGGGCTTTATCCGCCGGTATAGCTCTACTCGCGGCCGCGTCGCCGGCTGGAAACCCGCTTCAGCCAAGGTCCTAAATGAAAGGCGCTCATCAGCAGGTACATCGGGACCATGCCGCCCAGCGGTGAAGCATCTTGCGCGGCAGAGCAGATCATGTCCGGCGCTCCGCCAAGAAGCGTCAGCAACGCCATGGTTGCGAAGGTCGGCGCGGCCGCGAAGGACAGCCAGTCGGCTGCGCCAAGGGCGGCCGGGCTTGCGTTCTCATCCTGGATCGCATTGCCGGCGGATCCGCTTGCATGAATCTCGCTCATGTTTTTGTCCTGGAGTAGTGAGCGGGATGCGTTCGAATTGAACTGGCCATCCCGCTCCATCCACTTGTCTTAGCCGCATTTCTGCGACGCCAAAGATGTTCTATTCAGTGCGGTTCCGGAACGCGGCCTCTCCGGCGTCAGACACCTCGACCCACTTTTTGTCGGGGGCGGCTTCGGCGCCGTAGTTGTCATGCCAGTTCCACCACTTGTACGTCGGCGTCTGGGGATAGCCTTCGGGCGAATCCTCCCAGACCTCCTGGCGGCCTAGCGGCGTCAGGTCGAGGTAGCTCCATACGGTCCCCATCGCCTCGTCGCCGCGGTTGTTGATGAAGTAGGTGCGAAACACGCGGTCGCCGTCGCGGATGAACACGTTGTGGCCGTGCCACTCGTCAACGCCGAAGTCGGCATCGAAGCTGTCGGTGATGGTGTACCAGGGCATCTTCCAGTCCATCCGCGCCTTCAGCCGCGCAATGTCCGCCTGCGGTGCGCGCGAGGCGTAGGCTAAGGTGGTGTCGCGGGCGTTCAGATGGGCAAGGTTGCCGACCTGGTCTGCCCCCAGCGAACAGCCGCGGCAGGCGTGATCGGGCCAGCCGAATACGCCGGGTTCGAAGAAGGCGCGGTAGACGACCAGCTGACGGCGGCCCTCGAACAGGTCGAGCAGGCTCACCTTTCCGTCAGGCCCTTCGAACGTATAGGGCTTCTCCACCGCCATCCACGGCATCCGCCGGCGCTCGGCGGCCAGTGCGTCGCGAGCCCGGGTCACGGTCTTCTCTTTCACGAGCAGTTGCTGGCGCGCGGCCTCCCATGCGTCAGGCGAAACGACCGGTGGTGTCTTCATCGCGAGCCGCGTGGCCTGCTCGCCTGTGCCATTCTGATGTGCCGTCATTATGCTTCTCCCTTGCTGGTCTGTCGCCGCACCGGCGCGACGTGTTGCTGAATTGGTCATGGGCTAGGATAGGGGCGATAGCGGATTGGCGAGAGTGACAAGTGTGACGCGATTCCGACGGGTCCGCTGATCACGGCCGACTTCGCCGCCCGCGACGCTCCTGCGTTCATTCGTCCCCGGACTGCTGAATGGGCCGTGCGCCGGCCAGGTAGCGATCATTGTCAAACGGCTCGGCCTGGTTGCTTTCCGGGCTCCACAGCTGCCGGTGGGTTCGCGTGAGATCGCCGAGATAGACATGCAGCGCACCCGATCGCGCGTTGCCGGTGTTCGCAACCGCATGCACGGTATCTGACGGCAAGTGCACCACGGCAGGTGCGGCGATGTCCTGCCTTTCCGGGATATCGAGTTCGCTGCCGGCAACAGGGTAGATGAAGTTCGTTTCGCTACCCTTGTAGATGCCGATCAAGGCATCCATCAGGTGGTTGTGAGGCGGGTACTGCAGGCCGGGCGACAACGTGATGTGATAGATCGTCAGATTCGGGCTCGCATGCAGAAGCACCTCGTCGTCGTCTTCTTCATGAGCGAGTGTCCCCGAGGAGTGAAAACGCTTGGTGTAGTCACCCAGGACCACCCTTACCGCTTCGAGGGGATCTGGCCCTTTCGCGGCGTTGACGATATCATTGGCAGCAGCGTAGAGAGGCGAGTTGGCGAGTACAGGTATAGCAGTTGTCCTCCCTGAGATGCTCAGATTGCAGGTCTGAGATGTTCAACGCTACTGAATGCTGATGCCAGCGTCAACCGGACAGCCAGACGGATAAAATATGAAAATGACCAAGTTGACAGCCGAACCGGCAAGACCGGCCGCGGTCGAGGCCACAGCACTGTCGGCCGCCGACGTCCTTCGCAGGGAACAGGCATATGAGCAGTTGAGGAACGACATCATTGCCTGCGTGCTGCGCCCCGGTGAAGCTCTGACCGAGAAGCAGATCGGCGATCGATACCAGATCAAAAAGGCGACGATCCGCGCGGCGTTGGCCCGCCTGATGCAGGAAGGGCTGGTCAGGAGCGAGCCGCGCCGCGGCTACGTCGTCGCGACGCTTAGCCTGCGGGATGTCAACGAGATCTTCGACGTCCGCAGCTTGATCGAACCGGAAGTGTTCAGGGTGGCTGCATCGAACATTACCGAGCGAGGATTGGAGGATGTCAGGCTGGCAGCGAAAAAAGTGCTGAAGCCGGAGACACTACGCAGCCAAATTGCCTTCCTTGCGGCCGATCGTGCCTTTCGTCTGGCCCTTGCGGAACTCTCGGGAAATTTACGACTGGCGCATCTGCTGGACCAGATACTTGACCAGTCGGCGCGAGTTCTCCACCTCGGGTTCAAGTCGCGCGACTTCACCCAGCTGATCATCGCCCAGCAAAAGGATCTGGTTCTTGCCTGCGAGGCAGGCGAAGTTCCCGGCATCGTGAAACTTGCCCGTTCGCAGTGCCTGTTTCTCAAGAAGCAGGTGCTCGAGGCTTTGCTTGCGAGCTCCAAGATTCAAGACGTCAATTTGCAGCCCTTCGCCTGATGCACGCCGTTGGGCGCCAAATGGCTTACGCTACCGCTCGCGCGGCCGCCCGTCCGGCGCAGCGGCCGGAAAAGATGCAGCCGCCGAGAAACGTGCCTTCGAGCGCTGCATAGCCATGCATGCCGCCGCCGCCGAAACCGGCGGCTTCGCCCACCGCGTACAGCCCCTCGACCGAGTGGCCCTCGGCGCCAAGCACGCGGCTGTCGAGATCGGTCTCAAGGCCGCCGAGCGTCTTGCGGGTCAGGATGCTGAGCCTGACGGCGATCAGCGGGCCATTGGTAGGATCAAGCATCTTGTGCGGCCTCGCAGTGCGGATCAGCCGGTCGCCGAGATAGGCTCGCGTGCCGCGCAACGCGGTGATCTGCATGTCCTTGGAGAACGGATTGTCGAGCTGCCGGTCGCGAGCGCGGATTTCGCGCTCGACCTGCCCCAGTTCGAGCAGCGGCTCGCCGCCGACAAGTGCATTCATGCGGGCGACCAGTGCCGGCAAATCAGGCTCGACGATGAAATCCTCGCCCTTGTCCATGAACGCCTTGACCGGCGCGGGCACGCCGCTGGTGGCGCGGCCAAGCACCTGGCGCCAGCTCTTCCCCGTCAAATCGGGGTTCTGCTCGGAGCCGGACAGCGCGAATTCCTTCTGGATGATCTTTTTGGTCAGAATGAACCAGGAATAGTCGTAGCCCGTGCCCATGATGTGACTAAGCGTGGCCAGCGTGTTGAAGCCGGGATAGAGCGGCACCGGCAGGCGTTTGCCGCGCGCATCGAGCCACAGCGATGACGGGCCGGGCAGGATGCGGATCGCATGATCGGTCCAGATCGGCGCCCAGTTCCTGATGCCCTCGACATAGTGCCACATGCGGTCGCGGTTGATGAGCCTGCCGCCAGCCGCCTCGGCGATCGCCAGCATGCGGCCGTCGACATGGTCGGGAACGCCGGTGATCATGCGCCCGGGCGGCCCACCCAGCCGCTGCGGCCAATTCTTGCGGACCAGCTCGTGATTGGCGCCGATGCCGCCGGAGGCGACGATGACCGCTTGCGCCTTCAGCACAAAATCGCCGGCGATCTCGCGTAAGCTCTTGCGGCCGCGTTCGACATCGCTCGCCACCAAGATGTCGCCGCGCACGCCATCAACGACAGAGCCCGTCCGGGTCAGCTCATTGACCCTGTGGCGGAACCTGAAGCTGATCAGCCCGTGCTTCTCGGCCTCGCGCACGCGCTGCACGAACGGTTCGAGCACACCCGGCCCGGTGCCCCAGGTGATGTGGAAGCGCGGCACCGAATTGCCGTGGCCGACCGCATTGCCGCCGCCGCGCTCGGCCCAGCCGACCACCGGAAAGAACTTCATGCCGCGCTGCCTGAGCCAGGAGCGCTTTTCGCCGGCGGCGAAGCCGACATAGGCCTCGGCCCAGCGGCGCGGCCAGAGATCTTCCGTGCGGTCGAAGGCTGCGGTGCCCAGCCAGTCCTCGAGCGCCAGATCATGCGAATCGCGGATGCCCATGCGCCGCTGTTCGGGCGAATCGACGAGGAAGATGCCGCCGAGCGACCAGAACGCCTGGCCGCCAAGCGACTGCTCCGGCTCCTGCTCGACGATGATGGTCTTCTTGCCGGCTTCGGCCAGTTCGGCCGCCGCGACAAGACCGGCAAGACCGGCGCCGACAATGATCACATCCGCGTCGTCGGGCATTTTATTTGGCCCTGATCTCGGCCAAAAACCGGTCCCCACTTTTTGGGATCATGGCTCGCCTAGACTGTCTCCCAGCCTTCCTTCTCGCCGGCGCGGAAGATGGCATCGATGACCTTCTGGTTGAGCACGGATTCTTCCAGCGTGAAGACGCGGTCCTTGCCGCCCTGTGCCGCCCGTGCGAAGGCCTCGACCTCCAGACGGTACTGCTGCGTGCCGGGAAAGCGGAAAACCTGCGCCTCGCTGTGGTTCTGGTTGTGCAGCTCGATGCGGTGATGATCGTAGAGTCCGGCGTTGAACGGTGAGAACACTTCGATGAAGCCGTTCTCGCCGTGGAACACCATCACCTGCCGCGCTGCCATCTGCGTCGACAGATAGAACGACAGTTCGAAGTCGCCGAAATCGGCGCGGATCGAGGAATAGATGTCGGTGCCGAATGTCTTGTCGCGCTCGATCGTCGCCTGGACGCGCAGCGGCTCCTTGCCGGTCGAAAAGCGTGTCGACACCGTCGGGTAGACGCCGATGTCGGGCAGCGCGCCGCCGCCCAGATCGAGTTTGTTGCGCATGTTGTTGGGATCGACATTGTAGTAGGAGAACGCGCCCTGGACGTGGCGCAGCCGGCCGATGGCGCCGTTGGCGATCAGCTCGCGCACCTTGATCCATTGCGGATGGTAGACGACCATGAAGGCTTCGCAGACCAGGACCTTTTTGGCATCGCGCAGCTTGATCAGCGGCGGAATGTCCTTGACGTCGAGCGCCAGCGGCTTTTCGACCAGAACATGCTTGCCGGCCTCGATCGCCTTGGCCGTCCATTCGACATGCTGCGAGGTCGGCAGCGGAATGTAGACGCCGTCGATATCGCTGGAGACGAGCAGTTCCTCATAGGAACCGAAGGCGTGGCGCGCGCCGAAGCGTTCGCCCAGTGCACGGGCTTTCGACAGGTCGCGGCTGGCGATCGCCGACAGTACGCCGTTCTCCGCCTCGACCATCGCAGGCAGAAGCTGCTCGCGGCCGATCTTGGCCGTTGACAAAACACCCCATCGAAACATCAGGCTTCTCCTCTCGATTGCAGGCTTGGAGGTTTGCCCTAATTCAGGAGAAAAGCCAATGCGGGAGCATGGTGGCGAAAGGAGTGATCGCCTAAAGCTCGGATCGGTTCCGGATGTCGGCGCCGCCATTCGCAGAACTCAAGTTCTGCGACCGCTCAACCCCTTCTACCCGTCAGCGTCATGTCGAAATCGACGACGTTGGAATAGATCGGCGTGCCGACATCCATGCCGTAGCGCGACCGCAGCACCTTGCCGGTGACATGGAATTCTATCTTGCCCGCCTTGAGGCCGCCGAATTCGGCCGTGAACCTTTCCTGAAAGGTTTTGCCGCGCGCCGTCAGCCTGCCGGTAACCAGGGCTGACGTGTCGCTGGTGCGTTTGACGCTGATCGAGCGGAACTGGATCTCCGGGTTGTTTGCCGCGTCGAAGACCGCGTCCGAGCGGCATCGATGCGACTTTGGCCGGTACCGACGCTTTCGGGAAAGATGGTGAAATTGACCTGTGACCTGCCGACATCGCTGTTGTCGATGCGGATATTGCCCTTGAAGCGGGCGAAGGCGCCGTCGAACCCGCCGCCGCCGAGCTTGGCGATCGAGAAGTGAATGCTGGAGCTCCCCGGGCTGATCGTATAGCTGCCGGCCGCGTCACCAAGTGCAACGGCAGCGAAAACAGGCATGGCAAAGCAAGCGGCGGCCGCAAATCCGAAGATGCGCGCGTACATGGGCTGGTCCTTTGGGAGGCAACGCTTTCTTGCGTCCTCGCCCCATGAACGAATGAGCCGCCCGCTCTATTCCGCGTCGCGATGTGAAGGCGTGATCATGCGCGTCAGCACGGTATCCTTCAGCCAGAAATGATGGCGCAGCGCCGCGGCCAGATGCAAAGCGACAAGTCCGATGCCGGCATAGGCGAGATACCAGTGTGCTGCCGCCCAGAAGCTTTCAGCCGTGTCCGATTCGGCGAGCGGCAGGTTGGGCATGACGAACAGATTGAATGGCACGCTCGGGATCTCCAGCACCGAGACCGAGACCAGCGCCCAGCCGGACAACGGCAGAGCGAGCTGAAATGCATAAAGCGCAAGATGGACAAGGGGCGCCATGCGGCGCTCGAAAGGGCCGACCGAGCGCGGCAGCGGCGGGACCGCATTGCCAAGGCGCCAAGCGATGCGCAGGATCACCAGCCCAAGCAGCAGGAAACCGAAGGATTTATGCAGCTGGATCAGCTCAAAGGCGGCGCGCTGGCTGGACAGCCGCACCATGACGAAGCCGAGCGCGAACTGGCCGATGAAGATCGCGGCGATCAGCCAATGAAGGATGATCGCCGCCCAGCCATAGCCGGTCGTCTGGTTCTTGAGCAATGCGGGCATGATTGGTGAACGCTGGCGAGGTCGGCTTTCTTCCACCCTCCCCCTTGTGGGGAGGGTCGCGCAGCAAATGTCGCCAGGCGGCTTTTGCGAAGCGGGGTGGGGGTCTCGTAAGGCGCTGCTCCCACCCCGTCTCGCAGCCTCCGCTTCGCTCCGACTGCGAGCCGACCCTCCCCACAAGGGGGAGGGTGGCTTATCCGCCGACCTTGAAGAAATCGACAAAGGCCCTGAGCGCCGGCCGCATCTGGCGGCGGCTTGGGTAATAGACGAAGAAGCCATCGAAGGGCGGGCACCAGTCCTCCAGCACGCGAATGAGCTTGCCGGCGGCAATTGCGTCGCGGACATAATCCTCGAACACGAAGGCGAGCCCGGCGCCGTCGACCGCGGCGTTGGCTATCAGATGGTCCTCGTCGAGGATCAGCGGCCCCTGCACCGGTATCTCGATCTCCTCGCCGTTTTTCTCGAATTCCCAGCGATAGAGAATGCCGCTGGAGAAGCGGAAGCGGATGCAGCGGTGACCGGCAAGGTCGTGCGGGTGCTGCGGATTGGGGCTGGTCTCGAAATAGAACGGCGCGCCGACCACGGCGCCGCGAAGGTCTGGTCCGATGCGCACCGCGATCATGTCGCGCTGCAGGCTCTCGCCCAGCCGCACACCGGCATCGAAGCCGCCTTCAACCACGTCGGTGAAGCGATCCTCGATGACGATCTCCAGCACGATGTCCGGATAGGCAGAAGCAAAGGCACCCAGCCGCGGCGTCAGCGCCAGATGCGCGGCGGTACGCGGCACGGTCAGTCTGAGATTGCCGGCAGGCCGGTCGCGCGCCTCGATCGCCGATTCCAGCGCCAGGTCGATCTCCGACAGCGCCGGCCTGAGGCGCTCGAGCAGTTGCGCGCCCTCCTCGGTCGGAGCGACGCTGCGCGTGCTGCGCGCCAGAAGGCGCACGCCAAGACGCGCTTCCAGGCTGGACACCGCGTGGCTGACCGCCGATGGCGCGATTGCCAGCTCCTTAGCGGCGCCGCGAAAACTGCCGCATTGGGCGACGGTTGCCAGCACAGCGAGCTGTGAAAGATGGGTTCGCTTCATTGATCTATTTTTTGGAACAGCCTGTGCAAAAGAGAGCCGATTATCGAACGCAGCGCAAGACGCTATCTCTGCGGCATCACAACCATCACAACAAGGAGACGCGTGATGCAAACCCGCAAGCTTGGCAATGAACTTGACGTCTACCCGGTCGGTCTCGGCTGCATGGGGATGAGCTTCGTCTATGGCGGTCAGCCTGAGGCCGACGCGATCGCCACGCTGCGCCGCGCCGTCGACATCGGCGTGAATTTCTTCGACACGGCCGAGGTTTACGGCCCCTACGAGAACGAGATCCTGGTTGGCAAGGCGCTGAAGCCGGTGCGCGATCAGGTGACGATCGCAACAAAATTCGGCTTCAAGATTCTTGAGGAAGGCAACGGCGTCGAGCGCATGGCCGGCGTCGATAGCCGTCCCGAACACGTCAAGGCGGTCGCCGAGGCGTCACTCAAGCGGTTGGGCACCGAAGTGATCGACCTTTACTACCAGCATCGCGTCGACCCCAACGTGCCGATCGAGGATACGGTCGGCGCCATGGCCGAGCTGGTGCGCGAGGGCAAGGTGCGTGCGCTCGGTCTGTCGGAGGCGAGTGCGGCGACCATCCGCCGGGCGCATGCCGTGCATCCGATCGCTGCCGTGCAGAGCGAGTATTCCCTGTGGAGCCGCGATCCGGAGAAAGAGGTGTTTGCCGTCTGCCGTGAGCTCGGCATTGGCTTTGTCCCCTATAGCCCGCTCGGCCGTGGCCTGCTCACCGGCACGATTGCCAAGCCTGACGTTCTCGGCGCCGACGACTGGCGCCGTGGGTTGCCGCGCTTCCAGGCCGACGCCATGGCGGCCAATGCGGCGGTCATCGCCGTGCTGGAAAAGATTGCCGCCGAGAAGGGCGTGACGCCGGCGCAGCTGGCGCTCGCTTGGGTGCTGCATCAGGGCGACTTCATCGTGCCGATCCCCGGTGCCCGCAAGATCCGCCATCTCGAACAGAACACCGCGGCAGCGGATATCGTGCTGAGCCAGGCCGAGGTGGCCTCCATCGGCGACGCCCTGTCGCCGGAAAAGGTCGTCGGCAAGCGCTACACCGAAGAGCTGCTGGCGCTGGTCAACGGGTGATTGTCGCAATTTTCGGAACGGAAAGGGGCGCTTCGGTGCCCCTTTTTTCGTGCGCCGCGCCATGCAGAGGCTGGGAGACGTGGCGGGACAGCGCCCCCCTCTGTCCTGCCGGACATCTCCCCCACTTGGGGGAGATTGGCAGCTTCGCAGTCTCGCCCACCTTACAGCGTTGGTAGTTGGCGAAAGCCGAGGAGATCCGATCTCCCCCCTTGTGGGGGAGATGTCCGGCAGGACAGAGGGGGGCGCTGTCCCGCCAACGTCTGAGGAGAATACTAGGCTCACCACGGCACGACTGTGATCTCCGGCCAGTTTTCCCTGGCGCGGGCACCCTTGTTCTGATGCGTCTGCTGATTGTCCAGCGCCCGGTTCGGCGATATGCGAAATGAGAAGATGTCGTCGAGACCAAACGGCGCCACCAGCTCAAGCCGTCCATCCGCGTCATACCGAACGCCGACCGCATGCGTTTTCGAGGCGAACCAGGACAGCGCCTCGGCGGACGAGGACAGGCTGGGATAGGCGCTGCCGAAGCGCGCCTCGTACCACAGATGCACCCGCGCCTGATTGCGGATCTCGACCGGTAGGGGCAGATCGGCAAAGACCGGCGCGGCGCGGGCGATCACACTGTCCTCGGCCTCGTAGGAGAGATCGCTCTCATCGAAATAGAACAGGTCGACATCCCTGATGCCGTAACCCGACGGCTTTCCCGCCAGATGGTTCCAGACGCTGTTGTAGAGCGCGCCGGAGACGACCAGCCAATCGGGCAAGTCAAGCGTGCGCACCCGCGACTGCGTCTCGCCGATCAGTGGATCGGACGAGACGATATCGAGAAACACCGCCCGTTGAGTTTCGAACGAGAGCCCGGAATAGCGCAGATGGTTCATCGTCCTTTGGAGGGCGATTCGTCACCTGCTGGCAACCCCTCTAGGTCCTCAGCGCGCCATTCGTCTATTGTGCAATTATCGAAAAGGGTGTCGTGACGCCCATTTCTGCAGGGCTAGTTTCGCCCCCGCCCAAGGCTCATTGTTCGGTCGGTCTCGGACCAGAAGACTGGCTCCTCGATTGACGGCCATTCTTCGCCATACACAAAGCCTTCGATCGCATCTAGCTTTCCTTCAATCTCATCGAAGAACAGCACCATGCCGCAAAGAAGCTGGTCAGGTCCAACGCACGCTACCCGAAGCGAACTGAACACCCGACTCTCAAAACGCAATTCCGGGGGAACCGATGAGGGAATGATTGTGGTCATGAACCCTACGGGGTCGTGGCTGCGGTCTTTGACTTTCAGCCCGCTTGCTATGTCAGAAGAAATGCCCGCGAAACGACAGAACTCCCGAACGAAAAACATTTCGAGCGAGGTCAATTTCATCCAGCTATCCCCGCAGCACGCCGCCGGTCTGCTTGTGCACATTCTCGACGATGCGCTTGGCCAACGCCTCGAAATCCTCGTCGGTCAGCGTCTTTTCGAGCGGCTGGATCGACACCTCGATGGCGATGGATTTCTTCGCCGCGCCAAGTGAGGCCCCCTCGAAAACGTCGAACACCGAGACGCCGGAAATCAGCTTCCTGTCGGCGGCAAGGGCGGCGCGAACAAGTGTGCCGGCTTCGATCGCCTTGTCGACGACGAAGGCGAAATCGCGCTTGACCGCCTGGAAGGCGGACAGATCCAGCCTCGGCTTTGTCCGCGTCGGCTTGGCCTTCGGCTCGGGCACGGCATCAATGAAGACCTCGAAGCCACAAAGCGGGCCGGAGACGTCCAGCCCCTCCAACGTCTTCGGGTGGAACTCGCCAAACGTGCCGAGAACGACCTTCGGTCCGAGCTTGATCGTGCCGGAGCGGCCGGGATGATACCAGGCCGGACCGCCTGCCTCGATCTGCAGCCGGTCGACCGGCGCGCCGCAGGCTTCGAGCGCCGCGATCGCATCGGCCTTGGCATCGAACACACCGACCGCGCCGGCATTGCCGGCCCAGTGCCTGCCGGAGCCTTCGAGCCTGGCGGTGCCGCGCCGCACACCGGCGGCAACGCGCCGCTGCTGGTCGGGGCCGTCGCCCTCATAGGTGCCTGACACTTCGAACAGTGCGACGTCGCCGATGCCCTTGTCGGCGTTGCGCTGCGCTGCCGCAATCAGCCCCGGCAGCAACGACGGCCGCATGTCGGACATGTCGCTGGCGATCGGGTTGGCAAGCTTCAGCGCCTGCTGGCCGCCGCCGAACAATTCGGCATGTTTTGCCGGAATGAACGACCAGGTGACGGCCTCCATCATGCCACGCACGGCAAGCGCCCGTTTGGCGGCGCGGGTGCGGACCTGCAGCACAGTCAGGATCTTGGCGTTGACCGCGTCATGGGAGCCGAGCGGCTGTGGCGCGATGTTGTCGACGCCGTGGATGCGCATGACCTCTTCGACCAGGTCGGCCTTCCCATCGACATCCGGCCGCCAGGACGGCACGGTGACATTGACGACATCGCCCATGCCCTCCGGCTTGAAGCCGAGGCGGTCAAGAATGTCGAGGCTTGTCGAGCGCGGCACTTCGATGCCGGTCAGCCGCTTCACTTCCGACAATGGCAACGAGACGATCTTCGGCTGATGGCCGGCATAGCCGACGACGTCGGTTTGCGCCGGCGTGCCGCCGCAGAAATCGAGCACCAGCTTCGTTGCCAGCTCCACACCGGGAACCATCAATTCCGGATCGACGCCGCGTTCGAACCGGTAGCGTGCATCGGTGATGATGCCGAGCGTGCGGCCGGTGCGCGCGGTGGCCATCGGGTCCCAAAGTGCGGACTCGATCAGCACGTCGGTGGTGTTCTCGTCGCAGCCGGAATGCTGACCGCCCATGATGCCGGCGATCGACTCGACACCATCCTCGTCGGCGATGACGCACATCTCCGGCGTCAGCGTGTATTCGCGGCCGTCGAGCGCCAGCACCTTTTCGCCATCACGCGCCCGGCGCACGGTGAGATTGCCGGTGACCTTCCCAGCGTCGAAGACATGCAAGGGCCGGCCACGATCGAAGGTGACGTAGTTGGTGATGTCGACCAGCGCGCTGATCGGCCTCAAGCCTATGGCGATAAGCCTTTGCTGCAGCCATTTCGGCGACGGGCCGTTCTTGACGCCGCGCACCAGGCGCAGTGCAAAACCGGGACAGAGCTCCGGCGCTTCGATCGTCACCTTGACCGGCGTCTCGCCCTTGCCGGGGATCGGCTCTATCGGCTCGCTCTTCAGCGTGCCAAGCCCACTCGCCGCCAGATCGCGGGCGATGCCATAGACGCTGGTCGCATCCGGCCGGTTCGGCGTCAGATTGATCTCGATCAACGGATCGTCGAGATGGGCATAGGCGGCGAAGCTGGTGCCGACCGGTGCGTCGGCAGGCAGGTCGATGATGCCGTCATGCTCCTCGGACAGCTCGAGCTCGCGCTCGGAGCACATCATGCCGTGGCTTTCGACGCCGCGGATCTTGCCGACCGTCAGCGTCACGTCGATGCCGGGAATATAGGTGCCGGGCGCGGCAAAGGCGCCGATCAGGCCGGCCCGCGCATTTGGCGCGCCGCAGACCACCTGCGCAGGCGGCTTGCCGTCGCCGGTGTCGACGGTCAGCACGCGAAGCCGGTCGGCATCGGGATGCTGGACCGCCGTCAGCACCTTGGCGATGACGAAGGGGGTCAGGCTCGCCCGGTCGTCGACATGCTCGACCTCGAGGCCGATCGAGGTGAGACGCTCGACGATTTCCGCCAGCGAGGCGTCGGTCTCAAGGTGGTCCTTGAGCCAGGAGAGGGTGAGTTTCATGACTGTGTTCCGTCTGGTCTTTGCAGGCTGACTGGTCTGGGCACGCTGGTCTTCGGATGTCTCGGCAAGTCGTCGACCATATGCAGGAAGGCAAGCTGCTCGCCCACATAGGCATGGTGCGTCGGCCTGAAAGCGGCCGGCAGGTCCATGGCGCCGAGCATGAAGTAGATGTGGTCCTCCAGCCGCTCATCGACATAGGCAATCGGCGAGCCGCAGACCCCGCAGAAGGAGCGCGTCACCGGCCCGTTCTCGAACATCTTCAGCGCCTTGCCGGTGAAAACGACCTGGCCGGTCATGAAGCCGACAAAGGCCGAGACCGGCGCGCCGCTGGCCCGCCGGCAATCGCCGCAATGGCAATAGCTGACATGGTGCGGTTCGGCCGAGGCCTCGAACCGCACGGCGCCGCAGCGGCAGCCGCCGGTGTGCAGCGCTGTCATGCGCTCAAGCCCCCGAACAGCGTCGGCATGTCGAGCGGCCTAAAACCGTAATGCGACAGCCAGCGGACATCGGCGTCGAAGAAGGCGCGCAGGTCCGGCATGCCGTATTTCAGCATGGCGAGGCGGTCGATGCCCATGCCCCAGGCAAAGCCCTGATACTCGTCGGGGTCGAGACCACCGTAGCGGAGTACATTGGGGTGAACCATGCCGCAGCCGAGGATCTCCATCCAGTCGGAGCCTTCGCCGAAGCGCACCTCGCCCGGCCGCGAACGGTCGCACTGGATGTCGACCTCGAGGCTGGGTTCGGTGAACGGGAAGAAGGACGGTCGGAAGCGCATTTTCACGCTCGGCACCTCGAAGAAGGCCTTGCAGAACTCCTCCAGCACCCACTTCATGTTGGCGACGTTGGCTGATTTGTCGATCACCAGCCCCTCGACCTGATGGAACATCGGCGAGTGGGTGGCATCGGAATCCTGGCGGTAGGTTTTTCCAGGAATGACGATGCGGATCGGCGGCTTCTGCATCTCCATGGTGCGGATCTGCACCGGCGAGGTGTGGGTGCGCAAAAGCTTGCGCTCGCCCTTCTCATCCGGCTGGAAAAAGAAGGTGTCGTGCATCTCGCGCGCCGGATGCCCTTCCGGGAAATTCAGCGCGGAGAAATTGTAATAGTCGGTCTCGATGTCCGGACCTTCGGCGATGGCAAAGCCGAGATCGCCGAAGATCGCCGCGATCTCGTCGATAACTTGGCTGATCGGATGGATGCGGCCGCGCTCGGCCGGCGATTGCCGCACCGGCAGCGTGACGTCGACCTTCTCGGCGGCAAGACGTGCGGAGATCGCCACGTTCTTCAGCTCGGCGCGGCGCGCCGAAAGTGCCTCGGTGACGCGGTTCTTGAGGCCGTTGATCGCCGGGCCTTTGACCTGCCGCTCCTCGGCGCTCATCGAGCCGAGCGTCTTCAGCATCTCGGAGACCGAACCCTTCTTGCCGAGGGCCGAGACACGCACCGCCTCGATCGTCTGCTCGTCGGCGGCCGATGCAATCTCGGCCATCAGGGAATTTTCGAGAGTTTCCATGTCACTCATGTTCCAGACCCGATTGGAAGCAAAGAAAAACCCGCGCCAGCCCTGCCAGCGCGGGTTTCCCAAATCAAGTGTCGAATAGCTTGGGAAGCGCTGGTCTTAAGCGACAGCGCTTTCAAAAGCATTCGGCGTGGTATTCTTGAGGTATTCGAGCGCAACCTTGGCCTTGGCCACGAGTGCGGCGAAGGCCTGCGGCTCGTGGATGGCCATGTCCGACAGGATCTTGCGGTCGATCTCGATGCCGGCCTTGTTGAGACCGTCAATGAAGCGGCCATAGGTCAGGCCATGCTCATGCGTCGCCGCATTGATGCGCTGGATCCACAGAGCGCGGAACGAGCGCTTGCGGTTCTTGCGATCGCGATACGCATACTGCATCGACTTTTCCACCGCCTGCTTGGCGATGCGGATGGTGTTCTTGCGGCGGCCGTAGAAACCCTTGGCGGCTTTCAGAACCTTCTTGTGCTTGGCGTGCGAGGTGACGCCTCTCTTTACGCGTGCCATGTCATGATCTCCTTAACGCTGTCCAGACCGAATGCTCAGAGGCCGTTCGGCAGAAAATTCTTGATGACCTTCTTGCCATCCGGTTCAGCCAGAACCATCGTGCCGCGGGCATTTCGAATGAACTTGTTGGAACGCTTGATCATGCCGTGACGCTTGCCGGCCGCAGCCGACAGAACTTTACCGGTACCTGTGATCTTGAACCGCTTCTTAGCGGCCGACTTGGTCTTCATCTTGGGCATTTTGCTACTCCGTTTATATGCGCACCAATGCGCTTTTTGTTCGCTTCAGGCCGACCACAGCCCGAAAAGCAAATGAAACCGCCACGGCATGCCCTGCCGGGCGGTTTTTTAGGAACGGCGGTCCTATACGTCAAAGCGGGCCGGCGCGCAACACCCAGTGGTCACGGGAAACGGAACAGCACCGGCAGTATGCCAGCCTGCTGGGCGCCGTCGATCAGTTCGAAGGCCGGCAAGGCAACCAGGAACACCAGACCGTCGAGCAGCGTGGTCAAGAGCAGGCGCGGCTTGAAGCCGCCGGTATTGCCCTCCTGATACAGCGAAAGCTTCGGAAAGAAGCGCGGTACCCGCGCCACATAAGCCTCGAATGGGGCGCCGAGTGCGTATCTCAGGTACTTCTCCTCGCGCAAAATGACGATATGGAAGGCGGCAGCGCACAGGACTGCAAAGCCGATCATGGCGGTGACCGAGCCGATCTGCGCGCCGACGCCGGCGGCCGCCACGGTGGAGAAGACATAGAGCGGGTTGCGGGTGATCGAATAGGGCCCGCCGGTAACGACTTCGGAGGATTTTCGCCCACCGATATAGAGCGTCGACCACAAGCGTCCGACAATGCCGAGAAAGATCAGCAGGATGCCGACCATTTCGATCGTTTCATGCACTGGCGTATCGGGCGGAAAAACCGACTGCCCGAACAAAAGCATCGCGAACAGGACGACGACGACCCCGGCAAGCACCATCCTGCGCGTGTGCTGGTAGCTGCCCAGCCCATATTTGGCTTCCGGATGTTTGACTTCCGAATGCTTGACTTCATTGACCATGTCGGGAATCCGATCGTCGAGGGAACCAGAGCGTCTTCGCTCTCGCCGGCGATCGCAGCGTCTGGACAAGAAACAGGCGCCCCGCCGATCGCCGGGACGCCTTGCAACATGATTCAGGCAGATTTTAGCGGGGCGCCAGCACCATCATCATCTGGCGGCCTTCGAGCTTCGGTTCGGCTTCGACCTTGGCGATGGGCGCCACTTCCTCGCGAACCTTGTTCAGAAGCTGCATGCCGAGTTCCATATGCGCCATCTCGCGACCACGGAAACGCAAAGTCAGCTTGACCTTGTCGCCTTCCTCGAAAAAGCGCCGGACGGCCTTCATCTTCGTCTCGTAGTCGTGGCTGTCGATGTTCGGGCGCATCTTGATCTCCTTGATCTCGATGACCTTCTGGTTCTTGCGCGCCTCGGCCGCCTTCTTCTGGTTGGCGTATTTCAGCTTGCCGAGATCGAGGATCTTTACGACGGGCGGCACTGCATTGGGCGATATCTCGACCAGATCGAGCCCAGCCTCTTCGGCGAGCAGCAATGCGTCGTTGATGGAGACATCGCCGCGGTTCTGGCCTTCGGCGTCGATTAGCTGGACCCGGGGAACCCGGATGTCGCGATTTGAGCGCGGGCCTTCCTTGGTGGGCGCCGCTGCTTTGAAAGGTCTGCGAATGGTCGTGGTCTCCTTGAGCCGTTTCGTTAAGGGGTTCTTCAGTTCAGATTGCGAACGCGCAATGTGGTGAGCGCGCGGTCGGAGTCAATAGCACAGCATTCTCAGGAAATCACCTGCTCGATGAATGCATCGCTGCACCAAGCAAAGAAAACGCAGAGCACTTTTCGTCGAACCCCCGCTTGTGCCAAAACACCGTCACGAGGGAACACGTCATGAGCGCCACCACCCCGATCTTTCTGGACGTCGACGGGACGAGCATCGCCGTCAGGCATGCGGCAGGCACTGAGCCCGGCATCGTCTGGCTTGGCGGCTACAAATCCGACATGCTGGGCACCAAGGCCGAAACGCTGTCGGAATGGGCGCTTGGGGAAGGTCGCGCCTTCCTGCGCCACGATTATTCCGGCCATGGCGAGTCAGGCGGCGCCTTTACCGACGGCACCATCTCGAAATGGCTAGACGAGAGCCTGGCGGTTTTCCGCCGCTTCACCCAGGGCAGGCAAATCCTGGTCGGCTCGTCGATGGGCGCCTGGATTGCGCTGCGCATGGTGCAGGAATTGCGCAAGGCGGCCGAGAACAGCGTCGCCGGTCTTGTGCTCCTGGCCCCGGCGCCTGATTTCACCTTCGAACTGATCGAGCCGGTGCTGACTGAGGCGCAGAAGCGCGACCTCCGGGAAAAGGGCCTTTTCGAGGAGCCGTCGGACTATTCCGCCGAGCCTTACATTTACACGCGCGCACTGATCGAGGACGGCCGCACCAACCGGGTGATGACCGGCCCGATCGACACGCATTGCCCGGTCCACATCCTGCAAGGCCTGGCTGACCCCGACGTGCCGCCGAGCCATGCGCTGAAGCTCGTCGGCCTGCTTCCGGCCGACGATGTCACGCTGTCACTCATTCCCGACGGCGACCACCGCCTGTCGCGGCCGCAGGATCTGGACATGCTGGTGCGGGCGATCGACGCGATGGTGCGGCAGGCCGGGTAGCCGCCGTTGATCGCGGCCATAGATCGCAGATGCTGCAACTGAAGGTATTCAGCCGTTGCGGAATGTATAAGCATATCCGTTGATGGCCGGAGCGCCGCCGAGGTGGGCGTAGAGCACTTTCGATCCCTTGGGAAAGTAACCCTTCTCCACGAGATCGATCATGCCCTGCATGGATTTTCCCTCGTAGACCGGATCCGTGATCATGCCTTCAAGGCGCGCGCAGAGACGGATCGCTGCCTTCGTCTCCTGCGAGGGGACGCCGTAGACCGGATAGGCATAATCTTCGATCAAGACGACATCGTCCTCATCGAGCTCCTTGCCGAGTTCGACCAGCATCGCGGTGCTCTGCGCGATCTTCAGCACTTGCGCCTTGGTCGGCGCCGGGGTGCAGGATGCGTCGATGCCGATCACCTTGCGCTCGCGGCCGTCCTTGGCGAAGCCGACCAGCATGCCGGCATGAGTCGAACCGGTGACGGTACAAACGACGATGTAGTCGAAGGCAAAACCGAGCTCCTTCTCCTGCGCGCGGACCTCCTCGGCGAAGCCGACATAGCCCAGGCCCCCATATTTGTGTACCGAAGCCCCGGCCGGAATTGGATAGGGTCTGCCACCCTTGGCCTTCACATCCGCGATTGCCTGTTCCCAGCTTTCCCTAATCCCGATGTCGAAACCCTCATCGACCATCTGGACATCAGCGCCCATGATCCGGCTCAAAAGGATATTGCCGACGCGATCGTAGACGGCGTCCTCGTGGGGCACCCAGCTTTCCTGCACGAGGCGGCATTTCATGCCGATCTTCGCCGCGACGGCCGCCACCATGCGCGTATGGTTGGATTGAACGCCACCGATCGACACCAGCGTGTCGGCGTTTGAGGCGATCGCGTCCGGGACGATGTATTCGAGCTTGCGCAGTTTATTGCCACCGAAGGCAAGGCCGGAATTGCAATCCTCCCGCTTGGCATAGAGATCGACCTTCCCGCCGAGATGACCACCAAGCCGCTCCAGTTTCTCGATATGGGTCGGCCCGAAAGTGAGCGGATAGCGTTCGAATTTCTCGAGCATGAGAGTGCCCTCCCTTGTTCCATTCATTGCGGTGTGGTGCGATGAACACTATCAGCTCTGCCTTGAAAGGTGCTCTCAAAGATCGAGCCTGAAATGTCCAAAATATCGCTTCATGGCATTGAAATGTCATATATATTCGATTCTTAATTAGAATAACGGAAGAATCTTTCATGCGCGCACCGCTCGACCGGATCGACCTGAAAATGTTGCGCCTGCTCCAGGGCAATGGGCGACTGACCAATGCGGAGCTGGCGCAGTCGGTCGCTGTCAGCCCGGCGACGTGCCACCGCCGGACGCAACGCCTGTTCGATGAAGGCTACATCAGCCATGTCAGAGCGATGGTGACCCCGCAGAAGGTCGACAGAGGCGCGTTGGTGATGGTTGGCGTCGTACTCGACCGTTCGACCCCGGAGAGTTTCGCGGAATTCGAAAAGGCCGTCGCCAAACTGAAATTCATCCTCGACTGCCATCTGGTGGCAGGCGACTTCGATTATTTTCTGAAGATCAGGGTTGGTGACATGGCGGATTTCAACCGAATCCACGGGGACCAATTGATCGCACTGCCCGGCGTTCGCCAGACGAGAACCTTCTTCGTGATGAAAGAAGTCGTCGACAATGCGCCTCTGGATTTTTGAACGGACGGCTTCGAAGCGTCAAACCATTGCACTCAGCCAGCAGACGCGATCGGCGCTGGATTTTCACTACAGAACCGTCGGCGGCATTGCCACCTTACGGGCCTGGCTGCTCTTTTCCTCGATACGCTCAAAAAGCGATAATCATTTCAGCCGCTTGTCCGGTTTTGGCGATTGCTGTCTTGAATCGCCGTTTTCTTCATCCCATTTCGATTCCACGCAGCCGGATTTGGCTGTCTCCAACTGAAGGATTGGGAGAAAATGAACACATCTGCATTGATCCGTCCGGCTTGGACGCCGGCGACCATCGCGTTGATGGTGATCGGGTTCATGGTGTTCTGGCCGCTCGGCTTCGCCATGCTCGCCTACATCATCTGGGGCGACCGGCTCGAAGGCTTCAAGCGTGACGTCAACCGCGCGACCGACGGCATCTTCGCCGGCTGCCGCCGCCGTTCCGACAAGGCCGCGCGCTGGGGCCATGGCTCCGCCCGTACCGGCAACGTCGCTTTCGACGACTGGCGCGAAAAGGAACTCGAGCGGCTGGCCGAAGAGCGCCGCAAGCTCGACGAGATGCTGGGCGAGTTCGACGACTATGCGCGCGAATTGCGCCGCGCCAAGGACCAGGACGAGTTCGACCGCTTCATGGCCAATCGCAACAAGCCGACGTCGCCCACGACCACCGGGCCGACGACCAACAACAAACCCAGCGGCAAGTCCACGCCAGGCCTGCTCGACGAGTAAAGGTCCTTGCCCCGATAAATAATTCAAAAACGGCGTCGCGTCAGCGGCGCCGTTTCTTTTTTGTTCTATTCGTTTCCCTCGAATCGCGTATCGTCCCGGCATGTCCTTCGGCTTCTTCCGCACCCCGGCGAAACCCAAGCCCACGCCCGTCGTGGAGCGCGAGCATTGCGTTGCCGGCCGCACGCTGCCGCTCAAGATCGTCGAGAACGACCGCGCCCGCCGCCTGACGCTGCGCATCGACTCCGGCGGCCGCGGCCTGCGCATCACCGTGCCGCCGGGGCTGCGCCGCGGCGAGGTGGAAAAATTCCTCGACCGCCATCAGGACTGGCTGGAGCAAAGGCTGGCCAAGGTGCCCAACCGGCCGCAGGTGCGGCCCGGCATCAAGGTACCGGTGCGCGGCGTACCGCATCGCATCGTCCATGAACCGTCGAAACGCGGCACCGTCACGTTATCGCGCGACGAGCGCGGGCCGCTGATGATCGTGCATGGCGAGCGTGTGCATCTGCCGCGCCGCATCGCCGATTTCCTCAAGCGCGAAGCCAAGCGCGAGATCGAGGCGCTGGTGACCAAGCACAGCGCCGCGATTGGCAAGCGGGCCAAGGCGATCCGTTTCAAGGACACGTCGAGCCGCTGGGGATCCTGCACGTCGGACGGCAATCTGTCGTTTTCCTGGCGCATCATGATGGCGCCGCGGCCGGTCATAAACTACCTCGTCGCGCACGAAGTGGCGCATCTCAAGGAGATGAACCACGGCCCGAAATTCTGGAAATTATGCGAGCAGCTTTGCCCGGACACCGAGCGCTGCAAGGACTGGCTCAAGCGCAATGGCGGCGCGCTGCAGGCGATCGCGTTCGAGTGATTGATGCCTGCGCGGATCGAATACCGGCTGATTGGAGCGGGCTGGGCGATGTCACGGTTGGGGACCTTCAGGCGACCGTGGCGGCGTCTTATCTGGGCGATGCCCTCAACGAGCTGCTTGGCGCTACGCTGAACGCGCTGAAAGGCACCAGGTATTCGGTCGCACGCTTCTGTGATGAACCCGGTGAGTATCGCTTCGTCCTGGTGCCGGAAGGCGCTTTTGTCAGAGTGCAGATACTGGAATTTTCAGAAATCTGGTCTGACGAGCCAGACGACTTCGGCGAGGTGAAACTTGAAGCCACATGCGGGTTGCGAGAGTTTGCAGAAGCAGTTCTCAGTGCCGCGCGTGAGGTTTTGAACACACATGGCCTCGAAGGTTACAAGGAAAACTGGCGCAAACATGACTTTCCGTTGGAGGCCATGAACAACCTAAGTCGCGCGTTGAGAGGAGGAACACTCCATTGACAGAGTGCGCTTTTGATCAGGGCTTAATTGCTCAATCGTCATTCGCCGCGTTCAACTCCTCCGGCCGCAATCCCTCATCGGCGTGGCGCGGCCAGGGCAGGAAATCCTTCTCGAAGCCATCGTTGCTGAAATAAACCAGCGCCCGGTGGGCCTCGGCGCCGTTGAAGGCTGCCTTGTCCATCAAATGAGCGATGACCTCATGGGCCTGCGCCAGCTTTTGCCTGAGTTCCGCGACGGTCTTTTCCGGCATGGTCTTTGTTCTCCCGCCTCTGTGCCTGAGCAAGTAGCGCGTTCCGCTCTTACATTAGCAAGGTAGCGCGTTCCGCGCTGGCGGCAAACAGGATGCTTTTTCTCGACTCTTTGGCCGTTTCGTGCCAATCCCCGCGCCATGACGCTCGACATCAAGATATGCGGGTTGAAGACCGACAAGGCACTGGCTGCGGCATTGGCCGGCGGCGCCAGCCATGTCGGCTTCATTTTCTTTGCCAAAAGCCCGCGCTATGTCGAGCTGGCGGAAGCCGGCCGCCTGCGCGAAGCGGCGCGCGGCAAGGCCAAGGCGGTTGCCGTGACGGTCGACGCCAGCGATGCGTTCCTGGATGAGATCGTCGAAAAGATGCAGCCCGACATGCTGCAGCTTCACGGCGCCGAGCCGCCCGAGCGGGTGGCCGAGGTGAAGGCCCGCTACGGCTTGCCGGTGATGAAGGCGCTGCCGGTCAGCGAGGCTGCCGATCTCGGGCGGGTCAAACCCTTCATCGGCATTGCCGACCGCTTCCTGTTCGATGCCAAGCCGCCTAAGGGTTCGGAATTGCCGGGCGGCAACGGTCTTGCCTTCGACTGGCGCATTCTGGCTGGCCTTGACGCCGGCGTCGATTACATGCTTTCCGGTGGGCTCAATGCCGGCAATATCGGCGACGCCTTTCGGCTGGCGAACCCGCCCGGAATAGATGTTTCCTCGGGCGTGGAGAGCGAGCCGGGCGTCAAGGAACCGGCGCTGATCGAACAATTTTTCCGCGCCGTCGGGGCAGCACGCGACAACCGCGCCGCCTGACCACGCTTCAAACCACAGACCAGGAGATCGGCGATGGACAAGCCGGCGATACCGAATTCCTTCCGCACCGGCCCCGACGAGCAGGGCATGTTCGGCATTTTTGGCGGTCGTTTCGTTGCCGAAACGCTGATGCCGCTGATCCTCGAGCTGGAGCGGCACTGGAACGAGGTCAAGAACGACCCGGATTTCAAGGCCGAACTGACCGATCTCTCGACGCATTATGCCGGGCGGCCGTCGAAGCTCTATTTCGCCGAAGGCCTGACCAGGCATCTTCGTGAGGTGTCCTCGGCGAAGGGCCTCGGCGGCGGCGCAAAGGTCTATTTCAAGCGCGAGGACCTGAACCACACCGGCTCGCACAAGATCAACAACTGCCTCGGCCAGATCCTGCTCGCCAAGCGCATGGGCAAGACGAGGATCATCGCCGAGACCGGTGCCGGCCAGCATGGCGTCGCTTCCGCTACGGTGGCGGCGCGTTTCGGCCTTCCCTGTATCGTCTATATGGGTGCAACCGATGTTGCCCGGCAAAGCCCCAACGTCTTTCGCATGAAGCTTTTGGGCGCCGAGGTGCGGCCGGTAACCGCCGGCCACGGCACGCTGAAGGACGCCATGAACGAGGCCCTGCGCGACTGGGTGACCAATGTCGAGGACACCTATTACCTGATCGGCACCGCCGCCGGCCCGCATCCCTATCCGGAGCTGGTGCGCGACTTCCAGTCGGTGATCGGCACCGAGGCGCGTGCTCAGATCCTCGAACAGGAAGGCCGGCTGCCCGACACGATCATCGCCGCTGTCGGTGGTGGCTCGAATGCCATTGGCCTGTTCCATCCCTTCCTCGACGACAGGCAGGTCCGCATCATCGGTGTCGAAGCCGGCGGCCGCGGCCTCGACGGCATCGAGCATTGCGCTTCTATGAGTGCCGGCGCGCCCGGCGTGCTGCATGGCAACCGCACCTATCTGCTGCAGAACGCCGACGGCCAGATCATGGATGGCCATTCGATCTCGGCCGGTCTCGACTATCCCGGCGTCGGTCCCGAGCATTCGTGGCTGCGCGATTCCGGCCGCGTCGACTATGTGCCGATCCTCGACGACGAAGCGCTGGAGGCGTTTCAGCTGACGACGCGCGTCGAAGGCATCATCCCGGCGCTGGAATCCGCCCACGCCATCGCCCATGCGGTGAAGATCGTGCCTGATATGGACAAGGACCAGATCGTCATCGTCAATCTGTCCGGACGCGGCGACAAGGACGTGCATACGGTGGCCAATATGCTGGGCATGGAGATCTGATCATGACCACGCGCATCGACCGCCGCATGGCGAAGCTGAAGGCCGAAGGGCGCCCGGCGCTCGTCACCTATTTCATGGGCGGCGACCCCGACTACGACACGTCGCTGTCAATCATGAAGGCGCTGCCCGGCGCCGGCAGCGACATTATCGAGCTCGGCATGCCGTTTTCCGATCCGATGGCCGACGGCCCGGCGATCCAGGCGGCCGGCCTGCGCGCGCTGAAGGGCGGCCAGACTCTGGTCAAGACGCTGAAGATGGCCTCGGAATTCCGCGCCGGCGACAGTGAAACGCCGATCGTTTTGATGGGCTATTACAATCCGATCTACATCTACGGTGTCGAGCGCTTCCTGAGCGACGCGCTGGCAAGTGGCATCGACGGGCTGATCGTCGTCGACCTGCCACCGGAGATGGACGAGGAGCTTTGCATCCCGGCACTCAAGGCCGGCATCAATTTCATCCGGCTGGCGACGCCGACCACCGATGACAAGCGCCTGCCCAAGGTGCTGCAGAACACGTCGGGTTTCGTCTACTACGTCTCGATGACCGGCATCACCGGTTCGGCGCTGGCCGACACCGGCAAGGTGGCGGCAGCGGTCAAGCGCATCAAGAGCCATACCGACCTACCGGTCTGCGTCGGCTTCGGCGTCAAGACCGCCGAGCAGGCGCGCACCATCGGCGCGTCGGCCGACGGCGTCGTCGTCGGCACCGCGATCGTCAATGCGGTCGCCAACGTGCTGGGGCCGAAAGGCGAAAAGACTGCCGATCCGGCCGAGGCCGTCGCCACGCTGGTCAGCGGCCTTTCGCAAGGGGTGCGGGCCGCCCGCCTTGCTGCCGCCGAATAGTCTTCCTACGTCTTCGTAAGGACAGGAGCCGAAGCGATGAACTGGATCACCAATTACGTCCGCCCGAAGATCAATTCGATGCTCGGCCGCCGCACCGACATGCCGGAAAACCTGTGGATCAAGGATCCCGAGACCGGCGAAATGGTGTTCCACAAGGATCTGGAGCAGAATCAGTTCGTCATCCCGTCCTCCGGCCACCATATGAAAATCTCGGCCAAGGAACGGCTGAAATTCTTCCTCGATGACGGCAAATACGAAACGCTCGAGAACCCCAAGGTGGTGCAGGATCCACTCAAGTTCCGCGACGAGAAGCGCTATGTAGACCGGCTGAAGGATGCCAAGGCCAAGACCGGCCTGGAAGATGCCATCATCAATGCGCTGGGCACGGTAGAGGGCCTGCCGGTGGTGGTGACGGTGCAGGATTTTGCCTTCATGGGCGGGTCGCTCGGCATGGCGGCCGGCGACGCCATTGTGCATGGTTTCGAGGTCGCCTTGCAGCGCAAGCGGCCGCTGATCCTGTTTGCGGCCTCCGGCGGCGCCCGCATGCAGGAAGGCATCCTGTCGCTCATGCAGCTGCCGCGGACCACGATTGGCGTCGACAGGCTGAAGGAGGCCGGCCTTCCCTACATCGTCGTCCTGACCAACCCGACGACCGGCGGCGTCACCGCCTCTTACGCCATGCTGGGCGACGTGCACATTGCCGAGCCCGGGGCGCTGATCGGCTTTGCCGGACCGCGCGTCATCGAGCAGACCATCCGCGAAAAGCTGCCCGACGGCTTCCAGCGCGCCGAATATCTGATGGAACACGGCATGGTCGACATGGTGGTGTCGCGGCTGGAGATGCGCCAGACGGTTGCGCGGCTGCTGAGAATGCTGCTCAAGCTGCCGGAAGAGCAAAAACCACAGGAGCCGGAAATCCTGCCGCCGGTGGCGATCCCGGCCGAAGCCCGGCCGCAAGCCTGACGCGACATCAGGCGGCGCGAGCGGCTGTTGTGTGCCGTTGTGCGCGCGCTTAGGATTCCTTCATGACCACGCTTGCCGCCGACCGCGAAATCGAAAGCCTGATGGCGCTTCACCCGAAGGGCTTCGACCTTTCGCTCGACCGCATTTCGCGGCTGCTCGAACGCCTCGGCAACCCGCAGGACCAGTTGCCGCCGGTCATCCACATCGCCGGCACCAACGGCAAGGGCTCCTGTGCCGCTTTTTCGCGGGCGCTGCTCGAAGCAGCCGACTACCGCGTCCACGTCCACACTTCGCCACACTTAGTGAACTGGCACGAGCGCTACCGGCTAGCCGCCGATGGCGGCGGCAGGCTGGTGGACGACAAGGTCTTCGCCGAAGCCATCGCTCGTGTTGCCGAGGCCAATCAAGGTCAGAAGATCACCGTCTTCGAAATCCTCACCGCCGTCACCTTCCTTTTGTTTTCCGAACATCCGGCCGACGCGGTCATCCTTGAGGTCGGCCTTGGCGGCCGCTTCGACGCCACCAATGTCATCGCCGAGCCGGCGGTGTCGGTGATCATGCCGGTCTCGCTCGACCACGAAGCCTATCTCGGCGACCGTGTCGAACTGATCGCCGCCGAAAAGGCCGGCATCATCAAGCGTGGTTGCCCGGTCGTCATCGGCGCGCAGGAAAGCGAGACGGCGCAGCAGGTGCTTATCGAAACCGCCGAGCGGCTTGACTGTCCCGCCTTCGTCTATGGCCAGGATTTCCTCGCCTATGAGGAAAACGGCCGCATGGTCTATCAGGACGAAGACGGATTGATGGACCTGCCGCCGCCGCGCCTGCCGGGGCGCCACCAATTCGCCAATGCGGCCGCGGCGATCGAGGCCGTCAAGGCGGCGGGCTTCGAGATCAGCCACCGCACTGCCGAGAAGGCGATGGCCAGCGTCGTCTGGCCGGGCCGTATGCAGAAGTTGCCGCAAGGCAAGCTGAGCGAACTGGCACCGAAGGGCGCCGACATCTGGCTCGACGGCGGCCATAATCCCGGCGCCGGCGTGGTCGTCGCCGAGGCGCTGGCCGAGCAGGAGGAAAAGAACCCGCGTCCGCTGTTCCTGATCTCGGGCATGATCAACACCAAGGACCAGAGCGGCTATTTCCGTGCCTTCAAAGGGCTGGTCCGGCATGTCTACACCGTGCCGGTGAGCCTGAGCGAGGCCGGAGTTCCGAATGACGAACTGGCGACCCGCGCCACCGAGGCCGGGCTGTCAGCCGAGCCGGTGAGTTCCGTCGCCAATGCACTGATGCTGCTGCGCGATACATGGGACGGACCGCCGCCGCGCATCCTGATCGGCGGATCGCTTTACCTTGCCGGCGCGGTACTGGCCGAAAACGGCACGCCGCCGACCTGAGGCGTGCATTCGCCCGGGCCGCGATGACACCAGACCTATCAGACCACCGCGAGGAGCCAGTCATGATCAAGGTAAAGCAGCTTGCTCACGTGTGCATTTTCGCGAATGACCTGGAAGTGACGCGAAGCTTCTATCGGGACGTCCTCGGCATGGACACCCAGTTCAATTTCCTGCGCGACGGGAAGATTTTCGGTTTTTACCTCAATTGCGACAGCCGTAGTCACGTCGAGGTGTTCCAGAAAGACCATGCGAGTTATAGCGACTTGAACCAGATCAACCATTTTTGCCTCGAAGTGGAAAACATCGACGCCGCAATCGCCCATGTGCGGTCGAAGAGCGTTGAAATCACTTCAAAAAAACGCGCGTGCGATGACACGTACCAGGCTTGGATTCGCGACCCTAACGGCGTGAAGATAGAACTGTTCGAATATACGGAAGAAAGTGCGCAATTCGTCGGAGGCGATCGTATCGCGGATTGGTGATCGCGCCTTGCCGGACGCTTATGGCGGCGCAGCCTACACGTTGGTGGATTACTTCAGCTCGACCTCGATGAAGGCGAATTCGCCATCGTTTGTGCTGATGACGTCATGTTCGACGCCCTCGTTGCGGAAATAGGGCGCACCCTTCTTCATTTCGGCGAAGGATTCGCCGTCCTTGGTCAGGAGCTTCACCTTGCCGTCGGTCAGTGGCACGATCACGTAGTCGTGGCCGTGGCGGTGCCAGCCGGTGTTGTCGCCCGGGGCGAAGCGGTATTCGGTGACGATGACGCGCTCATTGTCGATGAAGACGGTGGCCTTGGCGGATCCGGTCATGTCGCTTCTCCTGCTTTAAGCCAGACAAGAGCATAAGACGGCAAGTGGCGAGTGCCAGATCTGCGGATCGGTGACGCCAAGAAAAAGCCCGGCGCGAGGCCGGGCTGTTCTGCAAAATTTCAATCGGATCAGGCGAGACTGCCGTTGATCCAGTGCGACAATGCGGTCTTCGGCGCAGCACCGACCTTCATGTCGGCGACTTCGCCGCCCTTGAAGATCATCAGCGTCGGGATCGAGCGCACGCCGAACTGCGCGGCCAGCTCAGGATTCTCGTCGATGTTGAGCTTGGCAATCTTCACCTTGCTGCCGAGTTCGATGGCGATGTCCTCGAGCGCCGGGGCGATCATCTTGCACGGGCCGCACCACTCCGCCCAGAAATCGACCACGACGGGCTCCTTGGCGTCGAGCACGTCGGCCTGGAAATTGCTCTTGTCGACCTTGACGGTGGCCATGCTGAGATCCTTTCGATTTTTTCGTCGCACCAAATGTGGTGGTGATCGCGTCTTTCTTCAAGCAGGTGTTGTGTCACGCTCCCGTGAGTCGAGCAAGGGCACCGTCCATGGCTGCCGCCGGCAGCTCGATCAGCCGCGGCGCCTCAGTGAACAGCAGCGCCGCCGAGACCTCGCATCCCGGATAGAGCGGCTGAAGCAGCGCGCGATAGAGTGCGAGCTGCAGAATATAGGCGGGCGGTACTTCGGAGAGCATCGCCGGTGCTGGCCGGTTGGTCTTGTAGTCGACGATCGACACGCTGCCGGGCGTTACCGCCAGCCGGTCGATTTTGCCGGAGATCGAACGTAGTTTTCCCCGCACCTCCAGGCTGCCCATGATGGCGACCTCGGCACGCGAGTTTGGTGCAAACAGCGGCGCGAAGCGGCTGTCGGCAAGAATTCTGGAAACCGCGGCCAAGGCTTTTTCGCGCTCGTCTTCCGGCCATTCCGCGCCGGCGTGCGCCAGGTAGCGTTCGGCAGCATTCCGGTGTTCGCCCGCGGCGATGCCGGGCAGCATCTGCAGCAATTTGTGCAGCGCCAATCCGCGCATAACGGCAAAGCCGGGCTCGGCCTCGGCATCCAGCACCGGCGAACGCGTGTCGACTACGGCTTGCCTCGCTTCGTCGATCAGCACCGAGGCGCCGGATGGCGACAACGGCCGCGGCAGCTCCTCGAAGGGCGGCAGGGGCTGGAACAGGGTTTTCGGCAAAGGAGCGGCGCGTTCCACCTGCCGTGCTTCATCCACTGCCGCCAGTGGCATGGGCGGCAGCTTCGTCACCTGAAAGCGGTGCACGGCTTCGGCGGTAGCGGGGTGCCGTCGTTCCTCGCTTTCGGCTGCGCCGACCAGCGCGCGGCTGACGATCGAATGCCAGGTGCCGGTGTTCGGCGCCCGCTTGCCATGGTAGCCGCAGACGATCAGCCGATCCTCGGCGCGGGTCATGCCGACATAGAGCAGCCTGCGGTATTCGTCGTCGGCGAGCTCGCGAGCGCGGGTCGATGCGGCGCGTGAAAATACATTGGCAACATCGCTGGCCGAACGCCAGAGATAGCCCTTGCCATCCCAGCAGTCGCCCGAGCCTTCGAACGGCATCAATCTCGGCAAATGCTGGTCGCTGAACGGCGCGGAGCCGCCATCGACCAGGAATACCACCGGCGCTTCCAGGCCTTTGGCGGCATGAACGGTCATGACGCGAACCTCGTCGCGGGTCTGGTCCATCTCGCGCTTGATCTCGGGGCCGGCGTTTTCCAGCGTCGACAGGAAGGATTCCAGTCCGGGCAGGCCGGTCCGCTCCTCGGCCAGGCAGAAATTGAGGAATTCGTCGAGGATATCGCCGGCCTCCGGCCCGAGCCGCGCGATCATCTTCTTGCGCAGGCCGTCGCGGGCGAGAGCTCCGGCATAAAATTCGAACACCGGCTTGAATGCGGCTTCGTTCGACCATGTGTCGAGCCGGCTGACGACGGCGGCCAAGGTCTCGCTTTCGCCGGCATGCCGGCGCAGCGAAGCGATCAACGAGACAGCGGGCGGCCTCTCGGAAGCGAGGGCGAAAAGCATCTCTTCCGAGATATCGAAGATCGGGCTGCGCAGCACGGCGGCGAGCGACAAATCATCTTCGGGCTGGATGAGAAAATGGCCGAGTGCGATCAGGTCCTTCACCGCGATGTGTCCGGGCAGGCTGAGCCGGTCGGCGCCGGCCACCGGAATGTCGCGGCGCTTCAGTCCCCGCGTCAGCGCATGGACGAAGCGGTCGCGCTTGCGCACCAGCACCAGCACATTGCCGGGCCGAAGTTTCTTGCCGCGGCCTTCGATGACCTCACCGCTGCCGATCCAGCCGGCAATGGTTGCTGCGACGTTTTCGGCAACGCGCACCGCCGGCGCGTGGGCATGGTCGACCGCTTGCGTCCAGTCGTCGGGTTCGTCGACGACATCTGCGCCGATCGACGGCCAGACCTCGACGTAACCCGACGCATCGGTGCGGATCGCCTTATGGTCGAGCGGATCGGGATCATGGCTGATGCCGCGCCGCACGATCGGATCGACAAAGACGCGATCCACCGCCGCAAGCACGTCGTCGGTCGAGCGGAACGACCAGGTAAGCTTGAGATCGGCGAAGGCGGCGTCGGCACCACGAACTTTGCCGGCAAACAAAAGCCGGCTGTCGGCAAACGAATCCGGGGCGGCACCCTGGAAGGAATAGATCGACTGCTTTTCGTCACCGACGGCAAAGATCGTACGGTGGACGGCGTCGCGCGCGCCGAGCCCGGCAAAGAACTCCTCCGCCAGCCGCTTGACCACCTCCCACTGGTCGGGACTGGTGTCCTGCGCCTCGTCGAGCAGGATGTGGTCGATCCCTTGGTCGAGCTTGTATTGCACCCATGGGCCGGCATCGGGCCGTGCCAGCAGGTTGACGGTGCGGGTGATCAGGTCGTTGAAGTCGAGAAAGCCGCGGGCGCGCTTCAACTGCTCGTAGCGGGCGATCAGCCAGTCGGCGATGGTCAGCGCCGCACGCGTGCCTTCCAGCATCCTGAACAAGGCCAGCCGGTCGGAGATTTCGAGAACGGCGTCGACCGCCGCCAGATAGCGTTCGGCAAGATCGGGCAGCCGGTCGAGCAGCGCCTTCTTGAACGTCTTTGCCGGATCATAGGGCTCGCCGTCGGCCCTCAGGAAAGCCTTGGCAAGCAGATGCAGACGTCGGACGGCGTCATCCTCCGCGAAGGCAAGACGGGCGTAGGGCAGCAGATTGTTCAGCACGATGCGCGCATCGGCGGCCTCGGCCGCCCGGGAAAAGGTGACGAGATAATCCGGCAGGAAGCCGGGCAGCGGCCAGACCGCGGCGGCTATGCCTTCGGCGGTCTGGCCGGTGCGGAAGTGGAACTCATCGCACAGCGGCTGAAAACCATCGCCGCCGGCCGCGACGATGAAGGCGCGCAAACCGTCGCGCTTGCGCACAATCTCGGACAGCAGTGCGTCGAGCCCATGTTCGCCACCGCGCTCCAGCACGGTGGCAAAAGCCTCGGCCAATGCTGCGTCGCCTGCAACGCCGCCCGAAATCATGTCGCGGCGGGCAGCGGCGAACAGCGAAGCCTCCATTTGCGGATCGAGCATTTCGAAATGCGCGGGGATGTTGGCTTCCAGCGGGAACTGATGCAGCACCGATTCGCAGAAGGCGTGGATGGTCTGGATCTTCAGCCCGCCCGGTGTTTCCAGCGCCTCGGCAAACAGCCGTCGCGCCCGGCGCATGGTCTCGCGATCGGGCTGGCGGCCGTCCAGCGCCTCTATCCGTGCCGAGAGCTCGGCGTCGCCAAGTGCCGTCCAATGCGACAGGGTCGAAAACACCCGGTTCGACATGTTGGCGGCGGCGGCACGCGTATAGGTCAGGCACAGGATCTTGGACGGATCGGTGCCGCGCAGCAGCAGCCGGATGACGCGCTGGGCGAGCACATGGGTCTTGCCCGATCCGGCATTGGCCGACACCCAGGCGGAATTTTGCGGATCGGAGGCGCTCGCCTGGCTGGCGGCGGTGTCACTCGGGATGGGATAGGCCTTCTTCATGCCTCCCCTCCCTCGTCGTCGGCGTCGCCGCCGGCGGACCATTCGAGCACGCGGGCGAGATGGTCGTAGTCGCCGTCGGTCTCGCCCTCGCGGAACGGCAACGCCCGCGACAAATAGCCGGTCGTCGGGTCGGCATAGTGGATCAGCAGTTTTTCCAACCGCGCCCACGCCTCTTCGGCGAGATCGGCAGCGGTTCGCGGCTTGCGGTTGTGTTCGAGGATCGATTCCTCGAACACCTCGCCATTCGGCCTCAGCCGCACGAAGGCCAGTTGCGACGGCTCGCGTGCGCCAAGCTCCTTGAAGGCGCCGCGCCGCAGCAATGCGCCCTCCAGCGCGAGCTGCGGCGACAATAGCGTGTGCGCCTGCGCCTTGGATGGCGAGGAGCCGGTCTTGTAATCGAGAATGTCGGCCATGCCGCCGGCCAGCAGATCGATACGATCGGCATAGCCGGACAGGGTCACGCCGGATCGGCCGACGCCGGTCTTTTCGGCGCGTTCCTCGGCGTGCCGCCGTGCCACCGCTGCGGCCCGGCCGCGCTCCCATTCGATGATGCCGGTGGCAAGCTTTTCGAAGCGTGGCCACCACACCGCCTCGACATCGGCCGGCAGGGCCGCCTCGGCAAAGCAGGAGCGCCCGGCGGCGATAAGCCCATCCAGCGCCTCCGGCGTGCGCGGGTCGGCCACCCTCGCTGAGAAGAGGTGCAGAATGGCGTGAAACAGCGTGCCGCGCTCGGCAGCGCCCGGATCGCGAACGACCGGATCGAGCGGCATCAGGCGGAGGATCCTTTTGGCGTAGACGGCATAAGGATCGCGCCGTAGCGTTTCGATCTCGGTGACCGAGAAATGGTGCGGCCGCACGGCGAGCGGCGGTTTCGGCTGCGGCCGCGGCGCAAAATCCTGCTTTTCGCCGGCATCGAGTGCCCGTGCCCAGGCAAGCAGTTCATCGCCGCGCCGACGAAGTGCCGCAGCGTGCTCCTCGCCGACGAAGGTAAGGATACGCTGCAGCCAGCGCGACGGCACCGACGGTGCGTCGCCGGAGCGGGCGGAGCGCGCCAGCACCACGTTTTTCGCGCCCATCGCCATCTGGAAATCATGGGCGGCAAGGCCGATGCGCCGTTCGGGTGGTTCGAGATCGATGCCGGTCTTCATCAGCCGCGACATGAAGCGGTCACTCTCCGGCTTGCGCGGCCACACGCCTTCGTTGAGCCCGCCGACGACCAGCGTATCGACGTCCTGAAGCCGCGCTTCCAGCACGCCCCAGATGGCGATGTTCCTGTCGGTGCCCTGCGCCGGCTTGACCGTTTCGGGCGCGATCAGCGCCTCCATCACATCAGGCCATTCGTCCGCCGCGAAGGAGAACCATGCCGACGCGGCGACCAGCCCGCGCAGCAACTCCGCCAGCTTTTCGCCCGCATCGCCGGCATAGAGCTCGCTCAGGCTTTCATCGGCAGCACGGCCGAGGCTTTCGAGCGCGACGACGCTGGCCCGGACAAGCGTGGCAAGATCGGCATTCTCCTCGCCGCGAAAGGCATGCAGCGGCGCCAGTGCAGCAGTTAGTCGGATCAGAAGATCGCGGGCTTGTTCGATGCGCCTGACCGAGCGCCGCGGCCGCCAGAAGGGTCGGCGGCGAGGGCCGCCGTCGTCGAATTCGAGGAGCCGGGCATCGAAGAGTTGCGGCAGCGACGCGACATCCGGGCGCCCGGTGCCGCCACGCAGCGCCACCAGTTCGACGATTTCGGCCGCATGGCGGACGCTTGCCCGCTCCAAACCGAGGCCGAGCAGGGGGTGCTTGAGCAGCGACAGCAAGGCGACCGGGTCGCCCGGACGGAACGCCGCTTGAAGCGCCAGCCTGAGCCGGCCGGCGGCTGGCGGGTTGATGAGCGGCGTACCGCCGGCATCGTCGGCGGCCCCGCCGAACCGCACCAGCGCGACGGCGCCGCGCCCCGCCCGCGCGCGGTCGCCGGTGACGAGTGCGGCGCGCCGGCCGGGCCGTTCGACGGCCTGTTTGAGCGCGACGGCGATCGCCACGGCTTCGTCGCGTTCGCTGGCAGCTTCGAGAAGCGTCACACCGGCGAAGGCCTCGGCAATGTCGCCGGCGGTGAAGCGGGCGCGCGTCTCGGCCCAGAGTTCGGTGGTTTCCGCCGGCCGCAGGGCCTCGCCGACAAGTGCGGCGCGCAGCGTAAGCGGCCGCGGCGCAACAGCAATCTCGTCGACATCGGCGCGCAGCACGCCGATCTTGCCGATCAACTTTGCCAGACCGTATTGCGGGTGGCCAAGCAAGGCCGGGCGCACACCCGGTGCGGTAATCGCGGCAAAGGACGGTTCGTCCAGCGTCCGGTCGAGGCCGGGCAGCACGACGGCGCCATTGGGCAAACCGGCGATCGCGGCAAGCAGCTCGGCCGTGGCGGGGATAGACCCGGTGGAACCGGCGGCGATCACCGGTCCGGCGGGCGGATTGCGCTTCAGCCGCGCCGCCTCCAGCCTTATCAGGGCATTGCGATGCGCGGCCGGATTGGAGCGATGGCGTTCCTCGAGGAGCTTCGGCCAGTTCTCGGTCACGATGGTCAGGAAATCGAGCGTCACCTGCCACCAGCCTGCCAGGTTGCCGGTTACAAGATCGGCGAGCCTCGCCCAATCCGTGCCTTCGGTCTCGATCTCATCCATCAGGCGTGCAAGGTCGCGCGCCAGCCAGATGGCGTCGGCCGCCGAAGCCGGGATGACGATCTCCTCGTCGAACAATGCCGCGACATGTGCCGGCAGGCGGCGTTTCCACGCCCGCACCAGCGGCGCAAGCAGCAACAGGCGCTCGACCGCGGCGATCGGCGGCGCAAGGTCGATGGCGGCGGAAGCTCCTGCCTCGAAGGCGGCTTCATCTTCATCGAACTCACCAAGTGGGCGGATGACCGGCAGGATCGCCGAGCGGCTTCCCGATCGCGAGAGAGCATCGACGAAGACGCCGCGAAGCGCTCGCGCGGCACGGCGTGTCGGCACGTAGATGGTGAGATCGGCCAGCACCAGCGGATCGCCATCATGGGCAAAACCGGGAACAAGGCGCCCTGCAAGCAGCGCCTCGGCCAGCGTCGGCAGGAACGGCGCTCCAGGCGGGATCGAGAAAACGCGGCGGGAGCCGCTCATTTCGACTCGGTAAGAGCGCCGGGTGCCTCAGCAAGAGCATCGGGCGACCCGGCAAGCGCGGCGGCGACCACTGCTTCCGCCCGCGGGATCGCGTCAGGCGTGCCGACAGTGATCCAATGGCCACGCATCGTCATACCGAACAGGTGGCCGGCGGCGATGGCCGCATCGAAATAGGCGTTGAGCGACAGCGGGCCGGCCGGCGCATCCTTGAAGATGCGCGGATGGACGATTGCCGCGCCGGCATAGATCAGGCCGGCGGGATCGTTGTTCGCACGCCGCAAGGCGCCGCCCGACGCCATCAGGAAATCGGTGCCGCCGCTATGTCCGGTTGCTGACTGGAGATCCGCAAGCATCAGCAGAATGTCCATTGTCGCGCCCTTCCATGCAAGGGCAAGACGCCTGAGATTGGAAACGCCGCTGTCGATCCAGAAGGTGTCGGCATTGAGCACATAGAAGGGTGCCCGCAAACTGGGCAGTGCCTTGACGATACCACCGGCGGAGTCGAGCAGGCCGCTGCTCTCATCAGATATGATAATTTTCGGCACGCTGCGCTTGGCAACATGGTCCACGATCTGTTGCGGCAGGTAATGGACGTTGACGACGGCCTTGGCGACGCCTGCCTCGGCAAGGCTGTCCAGCCCCCAGTCGAGCAATGCCTTGCCGGCGACCTTGATGAGCGGCTTCGGCATCGTCTCGGTTATCGGCCGCATGCGCTTGCCGAGCCCGGCGGCGAGCACCATGGCGGTCGTGGGCATCGGTCCCTCGTCCGACGCCTTCAGGCCCAAATCCTTAGTCGTCAAATCGACCGTTCCTCCAGCAAGCCGTGGGCGATGTAGAAATCCTGCAGCCCGGCCAGCGCCGGCTGCGCCAGCGCCCGGCGAAGATAATCGCGGATGCGCGGCAGGTGCTTCAGATAATAAGGCTTGCCGTCGCGTTTTTCGAGCCGCACGAAGATGCCGAGTATCTTGGAATTGCGCTGTGCGGCCATGATTGCATAGGTTTCGAGGAATTCGTCTTCGTCGAAGACGCCGGCCGCGCGTCGCGCGGCGATATAGGCGGCGAGCGTGTGCTTTTCGATTTCAGGTGAGATGGTGACGCGCGCGTCCATGGCGAGCGAGGCGACGTCGTAGGCGGACGGACCGATCAGCGCATCCTGGATATCGACGACGCCGAGGCGATCGTGACCGGAACGTTCACCACGCCAGATCAGGTTGGGCGAATGAAAGTCGCGCAGCATCAGTGTGTATTCGCGCTCCTTGAGTCGGTCGAGCACCGCATTCCATTCACTGCGATAGCCGGTGCGCAACGCCTCGCTTGGCGGAGCGCCTGATATCGCCGGCACGTACCAGTCGACCAGCAATTCGGCCTCGATCATCATAGCGTCGCGGTCGAAAGGCGGCACCTCGTGGAAGGCGCCGGGGCCGGCCTGCATGCGGGCGGGCCATGTTTTGCCGTGCATCATGGCAAGCAGTTCGGCCGCCGCCGCATAACGCTCAGCCACCGGCTGGCCGCGCTTGCCGAGAAACCCTTGGGAACCGAGATGTTCCAGCAGAAGAAAACCCTGGTCGAGATCCTGGGCATGAATTTCCGGGACGCTGACGCCACCGGCCCGCAAGGCCCGGTCGATGGCGACGAAAGCCGAAACGGATTGCGCGGTGTGAGCGATCTCGGCATAGGGTTTGCCGTCGCGGACTGGCGGTCCGAGCACCAGCCTTGGCGAGTTCATCAGCACGCGTGGCGGAAATCCGGCAAGCGTGACGATCTCGTAAGAGCGGGCCGAGGCATCACCGATGAAATATCGCCGCTGCGCTTCGCCCCAACCGGCCTGCCCGAGAAAATCCCGCATGGCCAGCGATCGCGCCGCGCGCTCGAAGGCGGCGCCCTGTCCCGACAGTCTCGCCAGGCGGCCGTCGCCCTGCTGGAGGAGTTCGACCAGCACCGAAGTTTTCGGCAAATATGCCTCTGCCCGCTCCGGCCATTCGACCAGCGCAGCGCCTTGCGTCAGCGCCTCGTCGAAACCCAGCTCGTCCAGCTCGGATGCCGTGCCCAGCCGGTAAAGGTCGAAATGATGGACCGGCACACGCGTGTCGTAGCTCTGGACCAGCGTGAAGGTCGGGCTCGGCACGTCGAGGCCGGCATCGTCGGCCAGTGCCCTGATCAGCGCCCGCGCCAGGGTCGACTTGCCGGCGCCGAGATCGCCCTTGAGGGCCAGCACGTCGCCGAGGCGCAGCGACATGGCGAGATCCTCGCCAAGCCTTGCCGTCGCAGCCTCGTCGGCGAGAAAACGCTCCAGCACCAATACCGCCATCGAACGCGCTACTCGGCCGCCGCGCGGATGCCGGACGGCGTGTCGGGAAAGGCGCAAATAACCGTGGTGCCCTTATCCCTGCCTGTCTCGATGCGGACGCTGCCGCCATGCAGTTCGACAAAGCTCTTGACGATCGACAGGCCGAGCCCGGCGCCACGGCGGCGACCGCCATTGGTGCGCGGCTCGAAGCGCCGGAACACCGAGTCAAGCAGGTCCGGCGGCATGCCGGGGCCGTCATCGTGAACGGAAAATTCCACGCCGTCGGCAAGTTGGCGGCAGGCGAGCGTTATGGTGCTCGCCTCCGGTGCGTAATTGGCGGCATTGCTGAGCAGATTGTAGAGGATCTGGCGGATGCGGATCTCGTCGCCGTGGAAGGTTTTCGGCGCGGCCGCCGCGTCGATCCTAAGCTTGATCGCATGTTCCTCCAGCCGGTCGGCGACCAGTTCGGCGGCGGCTGTAATGGTTCGATCGATGTGAACTTCGGAAATGTCGAGTTCCATGATTCCGGCATCCACCGTCGCCAGATCGAGGATGTCGTTGACGATGGTGAGCAGGACCGAGGAGGACGAGCCGACATGCCCGACATATTCGCGTTGCTTCTGATTCAACGGGCCAGTCGACGGCAGTGAAAGAAGCTCGGTAAAGCCGATGATGTTGGTGAGTGGCGAGCGCAGCTCATAGGAGACGTGCTGCACGAACTCGTTCTTGATCTGGTCGGACTTTTCCAGCGCCTCGTTCTTGTCCTTCAGCGCCCGCTCGACATTGACGCTGTCGGTAACGTCGACGAAGGTCATCATCACCTGGCCGTTGGGCAAAGGGATTGCCGCGTAGCGCAAAACAGTGCCGTTGTTCAATTCGGTCTGGCCGTGACGGTCGCGGCGCTCGTCGTCGAAGCCGGTGATGGCGGCAACGAACCCGCCCCACGGACTGTCGACGGCACGGCGGTCGCAAAGGTCGCGGATCGTCGAGACATGGACGTTGGGTTTTGAGGCATCGGCATCCAGCCCCCACAGTGCGGCAAAAGCCGGGTTCGACAATCTCAGCCTGCCGTCGGGGCCGAACACAGCGACGCCTTCGGCGAGGTTGTCGAGCGTCTCGCCCTGGACCCGTACCGCGGTCTGGTAGCGGCTTTCAAGGTCCATCTTCTCGGTCAGGTTCTCGAACACCCAGGTCACGCCGCCCTTGGGCTGCGGGTTGGCGACGACGCGAATGGTCTTGCCGTCCGGCAGATGCCACCAATGCTCCTGCGATTCAACCGCGCGGTAAGCGCCGAGCAAGCTCTCTTTCCAGCGCCGCCATTCGGGCTGCTCGGCGATCTTGCCTTCGCTGCGTAGGCGGTCGAGCAGCAAGGCGTTATCCGGCGCGCTGTGCAGGAAGCCGCTGTCGAGGCCCCATAGTTTCTGGAACGCCTGATTGAAAAACCGCAATTTCTCGTCGGTATCGAAAATCGCCACGGCTGTGTTGAGCTGATCGAGCGTATCGGCGTGGCTCTGCACGGTCCGCTCATATTCGCCACGGATGGCCTCGATGGCGCTGATGTCGCAGGCAAGACCAGCCGAACCGTCCGCCCCGGCAAAATCGGTCACGGCAAACCTACGTCGGTCGCCTTCGATCACCGTGGAGAGCGTCTGTTCGAAGACGGGATGCGACTTGTGCTGCGCAGCGATCGTCTCGCGCGCCTGGCCGCCGAGGAATTCCTTGCCATCACGAACCGCCGCTTCGGCATTCACGGCCTCGACCGCTTCGGCATAGGACCGATTGACCCATTTCAGCCGCCCGTCGACGGTGCGCAGCCATGACGGCATCTTGAGCGCATCCAGAAGCCCGATCAGGGTCTCATGGTCGGCGGCGAGGCGCTGGTTCTCGATCTTCAGCCTGGCCTGGCTTCGCTGTGTCTCCGAAAGCGAGACGAAGCGAACCAGCACATGCGCCGCACTCTTGCGGCCATGAACCTCGAGCGGCTGGCCGGCCTGCGATTCGATGACGAGATCGAAGGGCTTTGCCTTTTCCCGCAGTGCCGCCACGGCGTGCTCGAGCGCCGCCGCCGAACGCGGCATCAGCCAGCGGCCGAACGCCAGGAAGGCAGCACGGTCCTCCGGCGCGCCGCTCTCGATCGGCAATGTCCCGACAAGCTCGGGTTTCTTGTTTTCGGCAGCCCATACGACCACGCGCTGGTCGCGGGAATGGAGCAGCGCCTCTGAGCGCTGCAGCGCGGCATTGACGTCGGCGATGCGGGTCCTGAGTTCGGCATTTTCCGCCGAGGTGCGCGCCCTTTCGCGGATCAGAACGATGGCCGACAGCAATGCCGCCCCCATGACGCCGACGAACATGGCGAGTTGCATGACCTCGACCGTGCTGACCGACAGCCCGGCTTTTTGCGCCACGCGGGTTTGGGCATGTGCTGCAAAGCCAAGCAGCGGACCAGCCAGCGCCGAAGAAGCAAGCAGCACCCCGACGCGGCTGCCGGCGCGCCATAAAAGGCTGCCGCCCCTGGCAGCGGAGCCTGTGGTCTTCGAATCGTTTCGGCCGCCGGAAACGGCCTGTCCCGCGCAAGGCGGGTTATCCCCCGGCATGTCTTGGTCCTCTTCGCCGCCTGAATGCAAGACCGCCCTGATGCGTGCGCCGGGCCTCGTCCCCGGACCGCGAATCAGCACCATAGCGCTTGCGCGAATCGGCGTGAAGAATCAATCAGCGCAAAAATAAAGCCGGGCGAAAAGTCAATCGCCCGGCTTCAATATCTAGTGGCAAGCGCCGCCGTGGTTAATAGCGGTAGTGTTCCGGCTTGAACGGTCCCTGTGGGGTGACGCCGATATAGGCGGCCTGTTCGCCGGACAGTTCGGTCAGGCGGGCACCGAGCTTGTCGAGATGCAGGCGCGCGACCTTTTCGTCGAGATGCTTCGGCAGGACGTAGACCTGGTTCTGGTACTGGCCGGGCTTGGTGTACAGCTCGATCTGGGCCAACACCTGGTTGGTGAAGGACGCCGACATGACGAAGCTCGGGTGGCCGGTGGCGTTGCCGAGGTTGAGGAGACGGCCTTCCGACAAAAGGATCATCCGCTTGCCGTCCGGGAAGGTGATCATATCGACCTGAGGCTTGATGTTGGTCCACTTCAGGTTGCGCAGCGACGCCACCTGGATCTCGTTGTCGAAGTGACCGATGTTGCCGACGATTACCATATCCTTCATCAGGCGCATGTGGTCGAGGGTAACGACGTCCTTGTTGCCGGTGGTGGTGATGACGATGTCGGCCGTCGGTGCCGCGTCTTCGAGCGTGACCACCTCGAAACCGTCCATCGCCGCCTGCAGCGCGCAGATCGGATCGACCTCGGTGACCTTGACGCGGGCGCCGGCGCCCTTGAGCGAAGCCGACGAACCCTTGCCGACATCGCCATAGCCGCAGACGACGGCGACCTTGCCGGCCATCATCGTGTCGGTGCCGCGGCGAATGCCGTCGACAAGCGATTCCTTGCAGCCATATTTGTTGTCGAATTTCGACTTGGTCACGGAATCATTGACGTTGATCGCCGGAAACGGCAGCAGGCTCTTCTTCTGCAGTTGGTAGAGCCGGTTGACGCCGGTCGTCGTTTCTTCGGTGACGCCGCGGATCGCTTCCTTCTGCTTGGTGAAGAAGCCGGGCGATGCCTGCATGCGCTTCTTGATCTGGGCAAACAGGATCTCTTCCTCTTCGCTGCCCGGATTGGACAGCACATCCTCGCCGGCCTCGGCGCGGGCGCCGATCAGGATGTACATGGTGGCATCGCCACCATCGTCGAGGATCATGTTGGAGGTGCCGCCATCGGCCCACTGGAAGATCTTGTCGGTGTAGACCCAATAGTCCTCGAGCGTCTCGCCCTTGACGGCAAACACCGGAATGCCGGCCTCGGCAATGGCCGCGGCGGCGTGGTCCTGGGTCGAGAAGATGTTGCAGGAAGCCCAGCGGATATCGGCGCCGAGCGCCTTAAGCGTTTCGATCAGCACCGCCGTCTGGATGGTCATATGCAGCGAGCCGGTGATGCGCGCTCCCTTGAGCGGCTTCTTGTCGCCGAATTCCTCGCGGCAGGCCATCAGGCCCGGCATTTCGGTTTCGGCGATCTCGATCTCCTTGCGGCCCCAGCCGGCAAGCGCGATGTCTGCGACCACATAGTCCTTGCTACCCATCATGGCAGTGCTCCGATCAAGAATTGATTGCGGGACGCGCCTGCCCCGAAAGGCGTGTCGAAAGGCGCGAGTTGCCGGCCTGACTAGCAGATCGAGAGTTGGACGACAATGGGATATAAAGAAATCTTTATCCGTGCATGTCTTCGGCGACGACCCGGCGCGAGAGGGCGCCGTCAGCTTTCCTCGCCGAAACGGGAAGCAACCAATTGCTCCAGCGCCTCGATGACCTCTTCGGCCTCCGGGCCGCTGGCGGTGACGCGGATCGAATAGCCGGGGCTCGCCGCCAACATCATCAGGCCCATGATCGAGGTGCCGCCGACCTTGACGCCGTCCTTCTCGACCTGGACCGTGGCATTGAAGCCGCTGGCAATTTGAACGAACTTGGCCGAGGCGCGCGCATGCAGGCCGCGCTGATTAACAATCGGAAAGTCGCGAACGATCTTGTCCTTTTCCGGCAACAGTGCGCTCATTTGCTGCTCAGGAGCTGACTGGCGACATTGATGTATTTGCGGCCGGCAGCCTGTGCCTCATCCAGCGCGGCCGTCATGTTGTCGCCTTTGCGAACGCTGGACAGCTTGATCAGCATCGGCAGGTTCATGCCGGCAATGACCTCGATGCGGCCGGATTCCATCACCGAAATGGCGAGGTTGGAGGGCGTGCCACCGAACATGTCGGTCAAAACGATGACGCCCGATCCCGTATCGACCCGCCCGACCGCGTCGATAATGTCGCGGCGGCGCTGTTCCATATCGTCGTCGGCACCGATCGCCACGGTCTCGAAATTGTCTTGTGGCCCAACGACGTGTTCCACGGCATGGCGGAACTCGGCGGCCAGTTGACCGTGCGTTACAAGCACGAGTCCGATCATTCTTTGGTGGCTCCCGTCATCGCCGCTTCACAGGCGCATTTTATGCTCGCCGACCATCCCAGGTGGCGGGAGCGCTATCTTGTCGACGCAAGGCCCGTTGACAAGCCCAAAATTGCGCCGGCCCAAGCCAATTTGACGCATTGCAGCAAAAAATCGAGATTGGATCACAGGAAAGGCGCAATCGACAGGCGCGACATCACTGCCGACAGGGCCGCCGCGACGTTGCGCCCGGCAAGATCGATGCGCGGCACTGGAACGCCAGCTATGATCTCTGTCAAATCTTCCTGGAAGCGGACCATCTTGCCGGCCGGCACCAGTCGGACAACGAGGTCGATCACGCAGCCCGGCTCAAACGGTATCGGTTTTGGGCCGAATCCCGGCACTTCGACGAGGCCGGCGATGCTGGCAGGCGCGCGGCAGACCAGCCGCCCTTGGCGAACGGCGGCATAGAGCTGGTCATCGCCGATCAGCCGGGAAAACAACCCGCGCTGTCTACAATGATCGATCAAGGTGAGCGCCAGCGTAGTCTTGCCCAAGCCGGACGGTCCGGTGATGAGAATGCCGCGATCACCGATGAGGATCGCAGTGCCGTGAATGTTTTCAGGCTGCACAATTTGACCAGGCGTGATTGGAATTCATGTGTCAGCCTTCGGCCGGCAGCGTCACCACGAAGCGCGCGCCCTTGATCTCGCCGGGCTTGGTGCCCGGGATGTTCTCGGCGCTCAGCGTGCCGCCATGCGCTTCGACGATCTGCCGGCTGATCGACAGGCCAAGGCCCGAGTTCTGGCCGAACGCCTCACCGGCCGGCCGGTCGGTATAGAACCGCTCGAAAATGCGATCGATGTTGTCGGCCCGGATGCCGGGGCCGTTGTCGTCGATGGTGACGATATTGAACTTGCCGGCGCGCGCCAGCGATATGGTGATGTGGCCACGTTCTTCGGGAACGAACGAGCGGGCGTTCTCGATCAAATTGGTGATCACCTGGCCGATCCTCAGATCATGGCCGACGACGAAGTAGCCTTTCACGCCCTGCGACAGTTTGGCGACCTTGAATTCGATCTCGACCGCCTTCTTGTTGCGCGTCGCCTCGCGCGAGACGGCGACCAGATCGGTGATGAACTTCTTCAGGTCGACGGTTCCCGCGTCTTCCCGCGCGAGCTCGGCATCAAGACGGGAGGCATCGGAAATATCGGTGATCAGGCGGTCCAGCCGCCTCACATCGTGCTGGATGATGTCCATCAGCCGGCTGCGCGAATTGTCGTTCTTGGCCAGCGGCAATGTCTCCACCGCGCTGCGCAGCGAGGTGAGCGGGTTCTTCAACTCGTGCGAGACATCCGCGGCAAAACTTTCGATCGCCTCGATGCGGGCGTAGAGCGCATTGGTCATGTCGCGCACGGCGATCGACAGATTGCCGATCTCGTCCTGCCGATCGGAGAAGTCGGGGATTTCCTCGCGGTTCTTGACACCGCGGCGAACCCTGACGGCTGCCGCGGAAAGCCGGCGCAGCGGATTGGCGATGGTGGAGGCCAGCAGCATCGACAGGATGGCGGTAACCAGGGCGGCGATGCCGAACACGCGCAGGATCGCCTTGCGCTCGGCCGCGACGATCTTGTCGATGTCGCCGCCTTCGGTCGACAGCATCAGCACGCCGAGAACGGCACGGAAGCGCTGGATCGGCACCGCCACAGAAACGATCTGCTCGCCCTGCTCCGAGATCCGCACGATAGTCGACGGACTGCCGGTAAGCGCCTTGACCACTTCCGGAAACGCGGCGCCGTTGCCACCCGGCTGCTCGCGATAGACGGGCAGCTGCTTGTTGCGGAAGAAATCGAAGACGAATTTCTGGATGCGCTCCAGAAGGTCGGGCTTTTCCTCTTCGACCGGCGGCAGGTCGTAGCGAAGGATCTGGCCGCGCGAATAGAGATGGCGGGAATCGAGCAGCAGGTTGGCGTCGCGGTCGTAAATGCGGGCGCGCGTCCGCGTCGGCGAGATCAACCGCCTGAGCACCGGCGCCACGCGCTCCGGATTGATCGGGAAATCGAGGTTGTCGAGCTGATCGGAGCCCGGGCCGAGGCTTTCGCCGGCCTGCAACTCGAGCAGCTTCTCCGGATCGATGCTGATCGAATCGGTCTCGACCGTCGCCGATGCGGCGATCGCCCCGGCGATGATCTCGCCCTGGGTCATCAGGCTTTCGACACGGGCGTCGATCAGCCCGTCACGAAAGGTGTTGAGATAGAGAATGCCGGTGACCAGGACAGCAAGGCCGGCAAGGTTGAGAAAGAGGATGCGCCGCGTCAGGCTGGAAAAGATGTGATGGCCGAGAAATCGGCGCATCGGCACCGTGATTTTCGACACGAAGGCGGGCAGAATCCGCGGCGGGCGCCTGGCGGCGCCCGACCGTCTCACTCGCTCTACTTCCACTGCCATCGAATAGCAGCTCCCGCTCGACTCAAGCTTCGCGGAACCGATATCCGACTCCGTAAAGGGTTTCGATCATTTCGAAGTCATCATCGACGGCCTTGAACTTTTTGCGCAGCCGCTTGATGTGACTGTCGATGGTGCGGTCATCGACATAGACCTGCTCATCATAAGCCGAATCCATCAGCGCATCACGGCTTTTTACGACGCCCGGACGCTGGGCCAGCGAATGCAGGATGAGGAACTCGGTGACAGTAAGCGTCACCGGCTCGCCCTTCCAGGTGCAGGTGTGGCGCTCCTGGTCCATGACAAGCTGGCCGCGCTCAAGCGATCGAGCCTGCTGGTTGGGCGCCTTGGCAGCCGCCTCGCGGGTGCTGGCGCGGCGCAGCACGGCGCGGACGCGTTCGACCAGAAGACGCTGCGAGAAGGGTTTGCGGATGAAGTCGTCGGCGCCCATCTTGAGGCCGAACAGTTCATCGATCTCGTCGTCCTTGGAGGTCAGGAAGATCACCGGCAGGTCGGATTTCTGACGCATCCGGCGCAGCAGCTCCATGCCGTCCATGCGCGGCATCTTGATGTCGAGGATGGCGAGGTTCGGCGGGCGCGCCGCCAGCCCCTCCAGCGCCGACGCCCCATCCGTGTAGGTTTCGACCCGATAACCCTCGGATTCGAGGGCGATAGAAACCGAAGTCAGAATGTTGCGATCGTCGTCGACAAGCGCGATTGTTGCCATTTCAAGCGGCTCCCTCATAGCTGTCCCTTCTTTCGTCGAGAAGGGGCTTTTGCAGGACAAATTAGGTACAAAATGTGGCATAGACTCTATCCGCTGTCACGCGCGGCATGCCGGCAGCCACAATTGTACCTCGATATGGATTGGACGAATGAACATCGCCAATCCTTTGGGCAACCACCAATGTTTTCGCACATATAAACGATTTAAACAACTTTCAAAATATTTAAATCGATTAATGATTTGATATCATTCGCCTTTTCTGATTTTGACGTTTTTAGCTCCTGCAATTGGGGTTCCGGAAATTCGCCGGTAAAGACGCGGTAAATCGAAGAAGGGACACCCATGTCGGAAGCCGGCAAACGCAATCCTGCATGCGCAATCGATCGGATCGGCCTGAGAACCACGGGCGTGGTGCGCTATAATTTCGGCGCGGCTGCGCTGTACGAGGAGGCAATCCGCCGCGGCGAGGCCCGACTCACCGCCCATGGCGCGCTTGCCGCCGAAACCGGGCAGCACACCGGCCGCTCGCCCAGGGACAAATTCGTGGTGCGCGACGAAAGCACCGCACCGCATGTGTGGTGGGACAACAACAAGGCGATTTCGCCGGTCCAGTTCGATGCGCTGCTTGGAGATTTTCGCCTCCATGCAGCCGAAAAGGACCTTTATGTACAGGACCTGGTCGGCGGTGCCGACGAGGAACTGAAGCTGCCGACCAGGGTGATCACGGAGCTTGCCTGGCACTCCTTGTTCATCCGCAATCTGCTCATCCGGCCGGCAGCCGCCGAACTCGAGCATTTCGTGCCCGATTTGACGATCATCGACCTGCCGTCGTTCCGCGCCGATCCCGCCCGCCACGGCACGCGCGGCGAAACGGTGATTGCCGTCGATCTTTCGCGCATGATCGTGTTGATCGGGGGCACCTCCTATGCCGGCGAAATGAAGAAGTCGGTGTTCACCGTGCTTAACTATCTGCTGCCGGCAAAAGGCGTGATGCCGATGCATTGCTCGGCCAATGAAGGGCCGGCCGGCGACGCGGCCGTTTTCTTCGGCCTTTCCGGGACCGGCAAGACGACGTTGTCGGCCGACCCGTCGCGGACGCTGATCGGTGATGACGAGCATGGCTGGGGACCGCATGGCATCTTCAATTTCGAAGGCGGCTGCTATGCCAAGACGATCAAGCTTTCCGCCGAAGCCGAGCCGGAGATCTTCGCCACCACCCAGCGCTTCGGCACGGTGCTGGAAAATGTAGCGCTCGACACCGGCCGTGTGCCGGATTTCGACGATGGCGGGCTGACCGAAAACACGCGCTGCGCCTACCCGCTCGACTTCATTCCAAACGCCAGCAAGACGGGGCGCGCCAACCACCCGAAGAACATCATCATGCTGACCGCCGACGCATTCGGCGTGATGCCGCCGATCGCGCGGCTGACCCCGGCGCAGGCCATGTACCATTTCCTCTCCGGCTATACCGCCAAGGTGGCGGGGACCGAGAAGGGCGTGACCGAACCCGAAGCGACATTTTCGACCTGCTTCGGCGCACCGTTCATGCCGCGGCATCCATCGGAATACGGCAATCTGCTGCGCGAGCTTATCGCATGCCACGGTGTCGATTGCTGGCTGGTCAACACCGGCTGGACCGGCGGCGCCTACGGCACCGGCAAACGGATGCCGATCAAGGCAACGCGGGCGCTGCTTGCGGCAGCGCTCGACGGTTCGCTGAAAGCGGCCGACTTCAGGACCGACGCCAATTTCGGGTTTGACGTACCGGTGACGGTTGCCGGCGTCGACCGCACCATTCTCGACCCGAGATCGACCTGGATCGACAAGCCCGCCTATGACCGGCAAGCGGCAAGGCTGGTCGGTATGTTCGTCGACAATTTCGAAAAGTTCGAAGCCCATGTCGACGCCACCGTACTCGGCTCTGCACCACGCATGCAGGTCGCAGCGGAATAGCCCCCGCCACATGGCGACGCTTCAAGGCCCGGTTTCGATCGGGCCTTTTCTTTTTTCGCCTGCCGCGCCATGACTGCGGCATGAACGCCGACGACAAGATCATCATTACCGACGATGCGGTGATTAATCCGGGCGACCTGCACGAGGACTTCATCCGTTCGTCCGGCCCGGGCGGCCAGAACGTCAACAAGGTGGCGACGGCGGTGCAATTGCGCTTCGATGCCGCCAATGCACCGGGCCTGTCGGAGCGCGTGCGCGATCGGACCATCAAGCTCGCCGGCCAGCGCGCCACCAAGGACGGCGTCGTTGTCATCGAAGCCGGACGCTTCCGCACGCAGGAGCAGAACCGGGCCGACGCCCGCGCGCGGCTGACGGCACTGGTCGCCAAGGCCGCCGAACCACCGCCACCGCCACGCAAGAAGACCAGGCCATCCAAGGGCGCGGTCGAAAGACGGCTAAAGGGCAAAGCCGGGCGCGGCTCGATCAAGAAGCTGCGCGGCCGGGTCGAGGATGATTGACGGCCGCGGCGCTGCCGAAGCGGCTTCGGATTCCAGATCGCCGGTGTAAGGTTCGCAGCCACTGTCGGAGGCGGATTTCGGGTCGCCGTCTTCATGAGTTGGTGGCATCATTTTCTCAAAAGACCCAATGAAACGATCAAGCTGATGCTCGTGCTGCCCAAAGGCGTCCGCCATATGCCCGGCTACCTGTCGCGTGCCTCGCAGGAAGCGCTGGTGGAAGATGTCAGGAAAGTCGTGCAGGAAGCCCCGCTGTTCGTGCCGGCAATGCCGCGCACCGGCAAGGAGATGAGCGTGCGCATGACCAATTGCGGCCCGCTGGGCTGGGTCACCGACAAGGAGCAAGGCTATCGCTACCAGCCGACCCACCCGGTGACCGGGAGACCTTGGCCGCCGATCCCGGAGGTACTGCTCGAACTGTGGCGAGACGTGTCTGGCCATGCGCACCCGCCGCAGGCCTGCCTGATCAATTTCTATTCGCAGGACGCCAAGATGGGTCTTCACCAGGACCGTGACGAGATCGATCTCTCCGCACCTGTCGTCTCGGTCTCACTCGGCGACGATTGCCTGTTCCGGGTCGGCCAGACCACGCGCGACGGCGCCACCAAATCGTTCAGGCTGAAGAGCGGCGACGTCGTCGTGCTTGGCGGCGAAGGGCGGCTCTGCTTTCACGGCGTCGACCGCATCTACCCGTCGACCTCGGCGTTGCTCAAGAACGGCGGCCGGATTAATCTGACGCTGAGGCGGGTGACTAAAGCGATGTAAAGCCGATGGAATCGGACGGGCTAGGGGCTGGGGCGAACATAATCGTTACGCAGGTAGATGCGTAGGCGCTTGTCTTCGGCGAGCACGCGGTAGCGGGCCAGAATGGCGTCGAAGCCAAAACGCTCGATCAACTGGCGTGTCCAAGGGCCGTCATCCTGGAAGATGATGACATCGGGTCGCAGTCGCTCAAATTCTTCACGTTTGCTTTCGGCATAGCGCACCATGATGGCTTGGTAACGCGCCGCCTCGCTGGCATCGCCGGAGAGAGCCGCCCGCCGAGACAGATCGAGCGAATACGCTCCGAGCCAATCGCTGACATGCGTCGAAACGAACTGGCCGTCGACCATGCGGCTCAGCGGATGTCCGGCGGAAAGATCCGGGCTGATCAATGCAACGGTTGGTCGATCGGTTGCGGCGCGAATGGCATCAGCCAACACGTAGTCCGTTTGCTCGACGGTCGAGTACGGCAAGAAAGCGGCCGCAACCCCCACCAGCACCAAGGCCCGCGGAGGAACCCCGATACGAGAGAGCAGCCATACCGGTTGCCGCTCGCTTCTCGGCAAAGCCAGCAAGCAAAGAATGGTCGCTATGGCGTAAAAAATCGTGGGATAGGCGTGATAGGTCCAGCCTTTGGCCTGGTAGAACAGCGGGAACAAGCCGGCAATCGACGCTGCTAGCGCTATAGCCGCCAGTTCTGGAAAACGCCCAGTCGGCCACAACCACCAGATCAGCAACGGGAGACACCAGCAGGTTATACCGTAGCACGCCACAATCGGCAGAAAGATGCGCTCTTGAGCATAAACGTCCGCCAGCTGCGGATAGACGTCGCGCAGGAATTCCGGATAGATCAGGGTGACCGCTGCCAGGTAGGCGATGCAAACGCCGCCGATCACCCAGTGTTCCAGGGCGAACACCGGTCTTAGGCTGCGCCGATGCGCTGCAACGAGCAGCGCCGGCGCCAGCACCATGATCGCATAATAAGGCTTGATCAGCAGAAGCGCCCCGCCAGAAAGGCCGGCCAGCCCGGCGAGACCTGAGCTTGGTTGCGTGCTTGCCTCTTTTCGCGCCCGCCAGGCATGCAGCGCCAGCAGCGGCATGAACAGCGCGATGCCGATGTGCTCGCGCTCACTGAAGACGTTGCCCGGGAAGATGACCAGCATCGCGTAGAAGGCCGGGCCCAGCGCAAACAGCAAGCGCGTTTCCGTGAACCCGGCGCGTTTGATGATGGCGCCGGAGAATAAAAGCCCGATCAATGCGGCCAGGTATGTCCAAGCCTGAACCAGGATTTCGGGAGCAACCCCCAGCATCCTGGCCGCAGCCACCGGCGGTAAATAGAGCCATACACTGAATGGCGGGTTGGTCTCGTGGATTTGCGAGTAAAGCCGCTCACCGGAGAGCATACGCTCGCAGACAGTGGTCAGCCAACTCGTATCCGGAATGGTTCCCCAGCGCATCTGCCAAGCGATTGAGAGGACCGTGATTGCAGCGAAGGCAAAAACACTGCGGCTGGAAACCAGCGATTCTGCCAAATCCTGGCTGCGCCACCGACTCCAGGCGCCGACGTCATCCGAGACGCTCATGATGCTGCCGGCATCTTTGGACCCGGGGCAAACACCCATCGATCGAGGATGAAGTAATTGATTGCCGGCACGGCGACACAGATGATGGCGATCGGCAACACTGGTCGCGTGCCAAGGCCATCGACCAAGACCAGGGGCAACAACCAGGAAAAACCAATGCCCAGCGCAGTCAGGAGGAAAAACCGGGGTGCCTCGAACGCATGCGTCCCCGGCGATACAAAAGTCACATATTTGTGGCCGAGATAGGAAAAGATCGCAGCGATGATGTAGGCGGCAACCGAAGCCAGTGCAGCCGGCAGGACGGGACCCGGAAGCGCGGACAGCAAGAAAGCGCAAACGGCATAGATCAGCGTCGATGCAATGCCAATCAGCGCGAAGCGCGATAGTCGACGATACGAGCGAGTGCCCATTACGCGGTCAAGCTGCCAATTTCTCGTTGAGGCGACCGGTTTCGACCGCGCCCTTCCTGCGGAACACCGCCAGCAGCGAAACACCGAAGGGCAGACTTGCGTTTGGTATGATGCGGCCCTCCGCCGAAAACACAGCCTTCATCGCCGCATTCAGTGGTTTCGGCGGCGTTGCATGGCCGGCTGGCAAGGTTGGCGTACGCAACCTGTCCAGCAGTCGTGCCAGTGCCGCTACAGGAAAGAGCGCGGCATTTGTATAGCTCAGCCGGTCGATGGTGAAGCCAGCCTTCTCAATTCGTTCACGCAGCAGGCTGCGTGAATAGCGCCGCATATGATGCAACCCCACGTCATGCGTGCTCCACAACCACTGGTGTGCGGGCACCGTAAGGACGACGCTGCCGCCTGGTTTCAGCATTTGGCGGATCGCGGCCAGCGAAGCCTCGTCTTCGGCGACATGTTCCAGCACGTCGAACAGGCAGACGAGGTCGCAGCTTTGCGGCGCGACAGGAATGTTGTCCGGCAGGTGTCCGGCAAGGAAGTCGCGGCCGGTCTTTTCCCGGGCGATCCGGCGCGCGAGATCGCTCATCTCGACCGCCGTCACGGCGCCGAACTGCTCGACCATCCGGATGTTGCCGCCGGTGCCGGCGCCGATCTCGACGATGCGCGCCTTTTCGGGCAGGCCGATGCTGCGAATGACCGCCTCGGCGATGGCACGCCGCCCGCAGAACCACCAATGCTCGTCTTCCGTGGCGGCCATCTGCCGATAGGCGTCGAGCTCCATCAGTCCATTCCCTCATATTTGCGGCGCACGATGTAGATCGGACGCTGCTTGATCTCGGCGTAGACCCTGCCGAGGTACTGTCCGATGATGCCGATACCGAGCAACTGGATGCCGCCAAGGAAAAGAACACTGACCAGCAGCGAAGCGTAGCCGGGCACATCAACGCCAAAGATCATTGTCTTGGCGATAATCAGCATGCCGTAGAGGAACGACAGCACGGAAATCGTTGCGCCGACATAGGTCCAGATTTCAAGCGGAGCGGTGGAGAAGCTGGTGATGCCTTCCAGCGCGAAGTTCCACAGCTTCCAGCCAGAGAATTTCGACTGGCCGGCGATGCGCTGATCGCGGACGTATTCGACCGTTGCAGTGCGGAACCCGACCCAGGCGAACAAGCCCTTCATGAAACGACGGCGTTCGGGCAAGGAGCGCAGCGCTTCGATGACCTGACGGTCGATCAGCCGGAAGTCGCCGACATCGTGTGGGATCTTCTGCTGCGCGATCCAGTTGTGAACGCGGTAGAACATCGAGGCGGAGCGCTGCTTGAGAAAACTGTCGCTCGACCGATTGGCTCGCTTGGCGAGAACGACCTCGAAACCCTCGCGCCACTTTTCCACAAGCAGCGGAATGACATGCGGCGGATCCTGCATATCGACATCCATGGGGATCGCTGCATCGGCATCGCAGCTGTCGAGGCCGGCGGTCATCGCGGCTTCCTTGCCGAAATTGCGTGAAAGGTCGATTACGCGGATGCGTGGATCGGCCTCTTGGGCTTCGATCAGCTTTTCGAGTGTTCTATCGCTGCTGCCGTCGTTGACGAAGATGAACTCGAGGGCAACGCCTTTATTCTTCAGCGGAGCGGTGCTTTCGCACACGGCCTTCAGAAATGGAGCAATCGCGCCTTCCTCATTGTGGACCGGTACGATCAGAGCAATCGTGGCGGTCCCGCTGCCCGGACGTGCGACGCGGCCAGATGCCGGCCGATCAATATTAAGGAATGGCGCATTCATTGTTTGCCGAGCCCGCAGATCAGGCCCGACAATAGGAAGACTGGGTTAAGATGACTTTAAGGAATGCCTCGGGATTTCACAGTTTTCGGAGCGCCACTTCCTCGACCAGATGGTTGGCGCCCTTGCGCAGGATGAGATCGGCTCGGGCGCGCGTCGGCAATATATTCTCGCGCAGATTCTTCAGATTGATGTTGGCCCACAGGCCCTCGGCGATGGCGCGGGCCGCATCCTCGGAAAGTTGCGAATAGCGGTGGAAGAAGGAGGCCGGGTCGCGGAAGGCGGTTTCGCGCAGCCGCATGAAGCGGGCAATATACCAGTGATGGATCAGCTCTTCTTCCGCATCGATATAGATGGCGAAGTCAAAGAAATCCGATAGGAAAGGCACGATCTTGCCGTCCTTGGGCAAGTTGCCCGGCTGCAGGACATTGATGCCTTCGAAGATCAGGATGTCCGGCCGGTCGATGGTCTGGAACTCGCCCGGGATAACGTCATAGGTCAGGTGCGAATAGACCGGCGCGCGGACGTTGCGCTGCGCCGATTTGATGCCGGACAGGAAGCGCAGCAGCGCGCCGACATCGTAGCTGTCGGGAAAGCCCTTGCGCTCCATCAGGTTGTTGCGGCGCAGGACCTCGTTCGGCAACAGGAAACCGTCGGTGGTGACCAGGTCGACCTTGGGGCTCGACGGCCAGCGCGCCAGCAGCTCCTTTAGGACGCGCGCCGTGGTGGATTTGCCGACGGCGACGGAACCGGCAACACCGATGATGAACGGTGTCTTGGCCACGTCCAGCGCGTTGAAGAAGGCCTGGCGCTGCCTGAACAGGAGTTGACTGGCTTCGACATGAGCCGACAACAGCCGTGACATCGAAAGGTAGATGCGCTCGACCTCATGGAGATCGACCGGATCATTCAGCGACCGCAGACGATGGATCTCGTCTTCGGTGAGCGTCATCGGCGTATCGGCGCGGAACCGCGACCATTGCTCGGCCGAGAAGAACCGATAGGGTGAATACTTCTCGGTAGGAGCGAGCTGGTCCATCGAGTTCCTCCGCAGCGATCAGCCCCGGTCCAGCCGAGACGCCTTTTCGGCGACGCCCGAACGACCGGTGCGGTGTTCGAGCTCCTTGAGCACATCGCTCAGCGGAATGCCCGCTATGCCGAGAACGACAAGCCAATGATAGATGAGATCGGCGCTCTCCGAAACAAGCGCGTCCCGGTCGGCGCTGACGGCTGCGATCACCGTTTCGACCGCCTCTTCGCCGAGTTTCTGCGCCGCCTTGCCTATGCCGCGCTGAAAGAGCTTGGCCGTCCACGAATCCGGATCGCCGGAACGTGCGCGTTCGCCAATGATCTTCTCCAGATCGGAGAGCGAGAACTCAGTCATGACGCCGTTTACAGCCTCTTCTTAGCCGGAAAGGCTCTAGGACCGATTACCCGGCGAGTCCAGCCGCATCGGCAGTCCGGCTCGAGCCATATGCATCTTGGCTTCGGCGATGCTGTAGGTGCCGAAATGGAAGATCGAGGCTGCCAGCACCGCGCCTGCATGGCCGTCGCGAATGCCTTCGACCATGTGATCGAGCGTGCCGACGCCACCGGAAGCGATGACGGGCACGCGTACGGCGTCGGCGACCGCGCGGGTAAGCGCTATGTCGTAGCCGGCCTTGGTGCCGTCGCGGTCCATCGACGTCAACAGGATCTCGCCGGCGCCGAGATCGACGATCCGCCGAGCGAACTCGACGGCATCGATGCCGGTCTTCTCGCGGCCGCCATGGGTGAAGATCTCCCAGCGATCAGCCTCGCCCGCAGCGGACACTTTCTTGGCATCGATAGCGACGACGATGCACTGGTTGCCGAATTTGTCGGCTGCTTCGGCGACAAAATTAGGGGTCTTCACCGCCGCGGTGTTGATCGACACCTTGTCGGCGCCGGCGAGAAGCAGCTTCCTGATGTCGGCGACCTGACGGACGCCACCGCCGACGGTCAGCGGCATGAAACATTGTTCGGCCGTCCGGGCGATGACATCGAAGATGGTCTCGCGGTTTTCCGACGAGGCGGTGATGTCGAGAAAGCAGAGCTCGTCGGCGCCGGCCGCGTCATAGGCCTTTGCCGCTTCGACGGGATCACCGGCATCGACCAGGTCGACGAAATTGACGCCCTTGACGACGCGACCGTTCTTGACGTCGAGACAGGGGATGACGCGGGCTTTCAGCATCAGATTCTCTCGATCGCCGCAAGAAAATCGACAAGCAGTTGGCCGATGACGGGCGGAATCTCGGCCTGGGAATCAAAGGCAGGGTCGTAGGCCGAGAGCGTCACGCCGACGATCGGGATGGACCTGGCCAGCCCGCAGGCAAGTTGCCGCAGCTGTTCGGGGCTCGGACCGCCTGGATGCATGTAGCGGTTCACCTGCAGCACATCCGGATCGAGGACGTCCAGGTCCAGATGCAAATGTGCCCGGGCAGCCCCTGCCGCTGTGAGCTTTCCGACTATATCGAGTGCACCGGCACATTCGGTGCGCACGATCGGCAAAGGTTCCAGCAGGCGCTTTTCGTCGGGATCGAGGTCGCGGGCATCGACCAGCATGCAGCGCACCGGGTCTATCGGCCGGAATCCCGGAATCGCTGCTGTCATCGGACGCCAGCAGAGCCCGAGTGTCGCCGCCAGCGCCATGCCGTCGAGAAAGCCGTAGGCGGACGTCTCCGGCGTGTTGAGATCGCCATGCTGATCGATCCAGATGATCGTATCAGCCGCTTCACCGGCCACCGCACCGGCGGCGGTCAGGCAATTTCCAGCAAGGACAATGGGGAAGCGTCCTCCGTCGCCGGCGAGGCCGACCTTGGCCGCGACGGCGTTGCAGACGGCGAAGCCGGTTGCGATTTCGCGCCCCTGCTCGTCTCCCACCTTGCCGATATCTTCGACGGCGACGTCGTGGCGAGCCATGGTCAGGGCTTCGACGAGCCCACCGGCGATGATGGCGTCCGGCCCCTGGCCGCACCCTTCATGATGGTGCCCGCTGTCATAGGGGGCGAGGATAATCGAGACTTTCATGATCACGCCCCTGCCATCGGCTTGCCGCGCAGGATTGCCAGCGCCTCGGCCGGGTCGATGCGGCCGTCGTAGAGCGCGCGGCCCGAGATCGCGCCTTCGAGCTTCCGCGCATCGGGCATGGTCATGCGCACGATGTCGGCGATCGAGGCAAGCCCGCCCGAGGCGATGACCGGAATCGAAACCGCCTCAGTGAGATCGATGGTGGCGTCCCAGTTGATGCCGGTCAGCACCCCGTCGCGATCGATGTCGGTGTAGATGATGGCGGCGACGCCGGCGCCTTCGAATTTCTTCGCCAGTTCGACGACGCCGAGGCTCGAGGCCTCGGCCCAGCCTTCGACTGCGACCTTGCCGCCCTTGGCGTCGATGCCGACGGCGATCTTGCCCGGGAATGCCTTGCAGGCCTGCCTGACCAGATCCGGATCGCGCACGGCCACTGTGCCGAGGATGATACGGGCCAGCCCGCGGTCGAGCCAGTCCTCGATCTGCGCCAGGGTGCGGATGCCGCCGCCGAGCTGCACCGGGTTGCTGGTCGCCTTGAGAATGGCGCCGACAGCTGCGCTGTTGACGCTCTGGCCCTTGAAGGCGCCGTTGAGGTCGACCACGTGCAGCCATTCGAAGCCCTGCTCTTCGAAGGCGCGCGCCTGAGCGGCGGGATCGTCATTGTAGATCGTCGCAGTCGCCATGTCGCCATGCTTGAGGCGCACGCATTTGCCGTCCTTGAGGTCTATCGCCGGAAACAGGATCACCTTCAGGCGCCTTCGACGATGACAAAGTGGCCGGTCGAGCCGGCGAGCCTGTACTTCAAGACCTCCTGGTATTCAGGCGAGCCGTAGCATTCCATCGCCTTCTCGTAGGATTCGAATTCCACCAGCACATGGCGATTGCCTGTCGGCCCTTCCGGGCTGGTATGCCGCCCGGCTCGCACCGGGAATTTCGCGCCGTATTTCGCGAAAGCCGCGGCGTTGGCCTCGATATACTGCTTGTAGATCTCGGGATCGCGGACATCGACCATCGCCATCCAATAGCCCTTCTTGCTCATGATTCAGGGCCTCCATTGCAGGAAGTTGGTGATCAAAGCGAGACCGAGTGCCTGGCTCTTCTCGGGGTGGAATTGCGTTCCGGCGAGATTGCCGCGCGCGACAGCGGCCGTCACCGGGCCACCATAGTCGGCAACCGCCAGCACCTCATCCTCCTTCTGCGCATCGAGATGGTAGGAGTGGACGAAATAGGCGTGCAGTCCCTTCCCGCCCGTCGCAATGCCGGAAAACAATGGGTGCTTGCGCCTGAGATCGAGCGTGTTCCAGCCGATCTGCGGGATCTTCAGCGCCGGATCGGCCGGCGTGATCTCCTTGACGTCGCCGGCGATCCAGCCAAAGCCCTTTGTAACGGTCTTTTCCAATCCTCGCTCCGACATCAGCTGCATGCCGACGCAGATACCGAGGAACGGCCGCGCCTTGGCGATCGCCACCTCCTCCACTGCCTCCCACATGCCGGCAACCGCATGCAGTCCAGCGGCGCAATCGGCATAGGCGCCGACGCCCGGCAGGACGATGCGGTCGGCGGTCCTGACCCGCTCGGCATCGGCGGTGAGCTCGATCGCGGCGGCGATGCCGGCTTCATGCGCGGCGCGCTCGAAGGCCTTGGTGGCCGAGCGCAGATTGCCCGACCCGTAATCGATGATCGCGACCCGCATCTCAGGGCTTTCCCGGAATATGGGTCAATCCCAGCGCCATACCCATCTGCGCCGGCCGGGCAAGTGCTGCGTCCGGGACGATGCGCTGCGCAGGGGCCTGTGCATTCGAATCCGCATCGGCTTCCAATGCATAGCGGATGTCGGCATCGTCGAGCCTGTCGGCCTCGACGACGCCCCACTCATGCCAGCCGCGGCGGCGAAGGGCTGCAATCCGCAGGCCCTGTCCTTCCAGCCCGACATAGAGCGAGACAAGCAGCGACAAAAGCGAGCCGGCGGTTTCTAGGCCCAGCCTTTCGCCAAGCATCGAAAGCAGGCCCATGGCGACAAAGGCCAATGCCGCCTCGACCCACAGCCGATGCCAAGCCAGCCAGAGCGGCGGCACCAGCAAGCCGAGCCAGGCAAAACCGTCGCGGACAAAGGTAGCGTCCGCTCTTCCGTTGCGGCCCGGCGGCTCCATCACGACATAGATGGCCATGGCGCTACCCTTTCAAGGATCCCTTGGTGGAGGGAACCGCGTCCGGCTGGCGCGGGTCGCGCTCAAGCGCCAAACGCAGCGCACGCGCCACGGCCTTGAAGCAGGTCTCGGCGATATGGTGGTTGTTGGCACCATAATGATTGGTGATATGCAGCGTGATTCCGGCATTCTGCGCCAGTGCGTGGAAGAATTCGCGCACCAGCTCGGTGTCGAAGGTGCCGATCTTCGGCGACGAGAACGAAACATTCCAGACCAGAAAAGGGCGGCCGGAGACGTCGATCGCCGCCCGCGTCAGCGTCTCGTCCATGGCGAGATCGATCGAACCATAGCGCATGATGCCGCGCCGCTCGCCCAGCGCCTTGGCCAGCGCCTGGCCGAGCGCGATGCCAGTATCCTCGACCGTGTGGTGGTCGTCTATGTGCAGGTCGCCCTTGGCCTTCACCGTCATGTCGATCAGCGAATGGCGCGACAACTGGTCCAGCATATGGTCGAAGAAGCCGACGCCCGTCGAAATGTCGGATTTGCCCGAGCCGTCGACCTGAACCGACACGGAGATATCGGTTTCCTTGGTCTTGCGGCTTATCTCGGCGGAACGGGGCGCCATGACCTCATCCTTGTCTCAGGTTTGCACGGTTCAGGCGTTCACATGCCTGAAAACGAAAGCCTTCTAGCAGCATGACCCGGCGATTGCCAGTTACCGCTGCGGAGCGATATCAGACCCTGCGGATGGCCGGTTTGCAATCATCCGGCCTATGCATACATATGGCCGATCAAGTCACTCGTAACGCGCCAATCGCCTTGATGGGATCGGTGCTGATCGGAGCAGAAAATGTCGAATGAACTGACCATGCATGCCACGACCATCCTGACCGTGCGCAAGGGCGGCAAAGTGGTGATCGCCGGCGACGGCCAGGTCAGCCTCGGCCAGACCATCATGAAGGGCAACGCCAAGAAGGTGCGCCGCATCGGCAAGGGCGGCAACGTCATCGCCGGTTTCGCCGGCGCCACCGCCGATGCCTTCACGCTGCTGGAGCGGCTCGAAGCCAAGCTCGAACAATATCCCGACCAGCTGACGCGCGCTTGCGTCGAGCTCGCCAAGGACTGGCGCACCGACCGCTATCTGCGCCGACTGGAAGCAATGATGCTGGTTGCCGACAAGTCGGTCTCGCTGGCGCTGACCGGCACCGGCGACGTGCTGGAACCCGAATTTGGCGTCATGGCGATCGGCTCGGGCGGCAATTACGCGTTGGCCGCAGCACGCGCCCTGATGGATACCGACAAGGACGCCGAGGGGATCGCCCGCAAGGCGATGCAGATCGCGTCCGACATTTGCGTTTACACCAACAACAGCTTCGTCGTCGAAACGCTCGATGCCGCCTGAGCGGAGTCTCCGCTATGATTTTCGGCCGGTGACCGAGAAGGACCTGCCGATGATCGCCGGCTGGCTTGCCGAGCCGCATGTCGCCGAGTGGTGGGACGATCCAGGGACCGAGATTGCAGAGATCCGCGGGCATATCGACAGCATTTCGGTCGAGCCGCTTATTGTCGAGCTCGACGGCAAACCCATCGGCTATCTGCAGAGCTACGATCCGCATCTTGAGGACGGCCATCCCTATAGCGACCAGCCGTTCGGCACGCTCGGCATCGATTTGTCGATCGGCGTGCCGGAGCTTGTCGGGATCGGTCACGGCTCGACGATCGTCCGGCAGTTCGTCGAGCAGCTTTTCGAGGAAGGCGCGCCGCGCGTCATCATCGACCCGGACCCTGCCAATGCACGGGCTATCCGTGCCTATGAAAAGGCCGGTTTCAGGGCTATCGATCGCAGGAAGTCGGAATATGGCGATGCCGTGCTGATGGCGATTGATGCCCACGAGGGTGACGCCGAACAGGGTGATGCCGAAGTGGGCGACGCAGAAGAGGGGCAATAGCAGCATGAGCGTATCCAGCGACAAAACCGTCTCGGCCTATGAAGACAGTTGGCGAATGGGGCTTCTGCTGGTTCTCGGCCTGGTCATCTTCCAGGCCGGGGCCCTTTACGGCATGGGGCGGACGCCGATTTGCACCTGCGGTTATGTCAAGCTGTGGCATGGCATCGTGCAGAGTTCGGAGAATTCCCAGCATATTTCCGACTGGTACAGCTTCTCGCACATCATTCACGGCTTCCTGTTCTATGCGCTAGCATGGTTCCTTTTCCCGCGCTCGCCGATCGGGCTCAGGCTGGCCTTTGCGGTCGTCATCGAGGGCGGCTGGGAGCTGCTCGAGAACAGCCCTTTCATCATCGACCGCTACCGCGCCGGCACGATCTCGCTCGACTATTATGGCGACAGCATTATCAATTCGGTGTCGGATACGCTGGCCATGGTGCTGGGGTTTGTCATGGCGCGAAGGCTCCCTATATGGGTGATCGTAACCCTCGCCCTCATCTTCGAATTCGGTGTCGGCTATCTCATCCGGGACAATCTGACACTCAACGTGATCATGCTGCTGCATCCGTTCGAGTCCATTCGGCAGTGGCAAAGTGGAATTTAGTGACATGAGCACATTCTCTCCCCGCGAAATCGTTTCGGAACTCGACCGCTTCATCATCGGCCAGAAAGACGCCAAGCGTGCCGTGGCGATTGCCTTGCGCAACCGCTGGCGCCGCCAGCAGCTCGAAGGCCAGATGCGCGAAGAGGTGATGCCGAAGAACATCCTGATGATCGGCCCGACCGGTGTCGGCAAGACCGAGATTTCGCGCCGCCTGGCGCGCCTTGCCGGTGCGCCTTTCGTCAAGGTCGAAGCCACCAAGTTCACCGAGGTCGGCTATGTCGGCCGCGATGTCGAGCAGATCATCCGCGACCTGGTCGAGATCGCCATCGGGCTGGTGCGCGAGAAGATGCGCGAGGACGTCAAGGCGCGTGCTCACATCAACGCCGAGGAACGGGTACTCGAAGCGCTCGTCGGCAAGACAGCGAGCCCGGCCACCCGCGACAGTTTCCGCAAGAAGCTGCGCGATGGCGAGCTCGACGACAAGGAGATCGAGGTCGAAGTGGCCGATACCGGCAATGGCGGCATGCCCGGCTTCGAGATTCCCGGCATGCCGGGCGCCAATATCGGCGTGCTCAACATCAACGACATGCTGTCGAAGGCGATGGGCGGCAAGAAAACCAAGATGCGCAAGACGACCGTCAAGGAGTCCTACGGGCTGTTGATCGGCGACGAGTCCGACAAGCTGCTCGATCAGGACGAGGTGGTGCGCAGGGCACTCGAATCGACCGAGAACGACGGCATCGTCTTCCTCGACGAGATCGACAAGATCGCCTCGCGCGAAGGCGGCATCGGTGCCGGTGTGTCGCGCGAGGGCGTGCAGCGCGACCTGCTGCCGCTGGTCGAAGGCACCACGGTTGCGACCAAATACGGGCCGGTGAAGACCGATCACATCCTGTTCATCGCTTCGGGTGCATTCCACGTCGCCAAGCCATCCGACCTGCTGCCCGAATTGCAGGGCCGCCTGCCGATCCGCGTCGAGCTGCGGGCGCTGGAGAAGGACGATTTCGTCCGCATCCTCACCGAGACTGAAGCGAGCCTGATCAAGCAGTACATCGCGCTGATGAAGACCGAGGGCGTCGACCTGGTCTTCACTGATGACGCGATCGACTCGTTGGCCGGCATCGCCGTTGACCTCAACGCAAGCGTCGAGAACATCGGCGCCAGGCGGCTGCAGACGGTGATGGAGCGGGTGCTGGACGAGATCTCCTATGACGCACCGGACCGCAACGGCACCTCGGTGACCATCGATGCCGCCTATGTGGAGAAGCATGTCGGCGACCTCTCCAGAAACACGGATTTGTCGCGTTTCATCCTGTAGGAGACGCTTCATCCTCAAAGAGGCCGGGGAACTGCTCCCGGTCTCCGCCAAATTCAGCCCGGCATCCCCGATGTGTGGCTAAATGGAAGCATCCGGCGAGCTTTCGTCCCGTCGGGTGCAGGCGTCTCTCGACTCCCGTTGGAGCATTACCTAGTTTGCCCGGCGATTATTTGGGCGGCGGCACATGAAAAAACTGATCCTCGTCATTCTCGGGCTGACGCTGGCGGCAGCCATGTTCGCCGCGCAAGCGGCAACGATGGTGCCGCCGGGCAACCGCAACACCGAGCAGCCCGACATACCGGGCGCTTCGAGCCGGCGCACCCAGGCGACCAACACCACCTTCCAGGCGAAATACCGCAAGGTCTTTGCGCTGCTCCAGAACGATGCCGAACTGCGCGGCAAGATCAAGCAGGCAGCCGCGGCCTATGGCATCGACCCGATGCATATCGTCGGCGCCATCGTCGGCGAGCACACCTACAATGTCGATGCCTACGACCGGCTGCAGACCTACTACGTCAAGGCGATCTCGTATCTGTCGAGCAAGCTCTCCTTCGCCTATGACGGCCAAGACATCACCGATTTCGTGCAACGGCCGGAATTTGCCAAGTGCGCCGGCAAATCGGACAGTTACGAGCTCTGGGAGTGCCGCGAGCAGGTGTGGAACCGGTCGTTCCGCGGCAAGACCGTCGACGGCGAGAGCTTTCCCAACGACCGTTTCGGCGCGACTTTCTTCCAGCCCTATTATGCCGGCCAGACTTTTGGCCTTGGCCAGCTCAATCCGCTGACGGCACTGCAGATGAGCGATCTCGTGCACAAGGTTTCCGGCCTGCCGGAGCTCGACGTCGGCGACCCGAATGCGGTCTACAAGACCATCATGGATCCGGACCTGACCCTGCCTTATGTCGCGGCAACGATCCGGAAGTCGATCGACGCCTATAAGACCATTGCCGGCTTCGACATCTCGGGCAATCCCGGCATCACGTCGACGCTCTACAATGTCGGCAATCCGGAACAGCGTGCCTATGCGCTGAAGGCCGAGAACGACAAGCGCCGCGCTGCGGGCGAGCCGGAAAAGCTGCCTGAGGAAAATTACTATGGCTGGCTGGTCAACGACAAGTTGCCGGAGCTGAAGGCGCTGTTTTAGCCGAGCCCATTCGGCCAATTATCCCCCCCGGCAGCTCAAGCCGCCAGCAGCGATTTCAGTTTGACGGTCTGCGAGCCTAGCGCTTCCGGCGCTGGCTTTGCCCGCTTTGCAATCAGCATCTCGGCCAGCCTTATGTCGCGCGCGACCGCATTGCCGGGGCCGATGCCACTTGCCGCAACCAGCCTGCCGTCCTCGGCGAGATGGAACAGGATGAACGCGCCGTCGCCGAGGTCGCGGCGCACGATGCTGCGGCCTTCGTCCGACAGGCCGGCGATCTGCAAGGTCAGGCCGTACTGATCCGACCAGAACCACGGCACCCCCGCGTGGGCCTCGCCGGCGCCAAGCATGTTCCTGGCGGCAAGCGCACCCTGCTCCTGCGCATTGCGCCAGGCTTCGAGCCGCACGCGCCGGCCGCCATAGATGGCGAGCGGAAACGAGCAGCAGTCGCCGGCGGCAAAGATGTCCGGGTCGCCGGTGCGAAGCGCGGCGTCGACGGCGATACCATTGTCGATGGTCAGCCCCGCCTCCGCGGCAAGTCCGGTCACCGGCACGGCGCCGATGCCGATCACGGCAAGATCAGCGACAATGCCCTGCCCGCTGGCAAGCGCGATGCGCACTTCGGCGCCATCATCAGCGATGGCGGCGATGCCCTCGCCGCACAGGATTTTCACGCCTTCGGCCTCGTGCGCCGCGTGGATGATTTGCGCAATCTCGGCCGGCACGCCGCGCATCAAGATGCGCGGCTGCGCCTCGATGACGGTGACCGCCGCACCCAGTCTGCGCGCCGCCGCGGCGAGCTCGAGCCCAATGAAGCCACCGCCAATGATGGCGACGCGATTTCCGGCGCTGAGATGAGCACGAATAGCCAGCGCATCGTTGAAGGTCCGGAGATAGACGCAGCGCCCGCCAAGACCCGGCATCGGCAATTTGCGCGGCACCGACCCAGTGGCCAGCAAGAGCCTGTCGTAAGGCAGGACCGAGCCGTCCGACAGGCGCACGGTATGTGCAGCACGGTCGATCGGGACCGCCCGAACTGAATGGATGTGCCTGATCGACCGCTCGGCAAAGATCTCGTCACTGGCGATTGCCGTGATCACCGGCGCTTCGGCAACCATCGCGTTCTTCGACAGCGGCGGCCGCTCATAGGGCAGATGCGGCTCGTCGCCGACCAGCGTCACCGGGCCATTATAGCCGAGATCGCGCAGCGCGAGCGCTGCCCGCCCGCCGCATTCGCCGGCGCCGATGATGACCATTCCTTTCGCCATCACCGTCACCCAATCTGGATCAGAACTTTGCCGGCGTCGACCTTGACCGGATAGGTCCTTAGATCGACGCAGACCGGCGCGCCCCTGGCAGCCCCAGTCTTGTAATTGAAGCGGCCGTTGTGCTTCGGGCACTCGATGATGTCGTCCATCACGAGCCCGTCGGCCAGATGCACCTTCTCATGGGTGCAAAGCCCGTCGGTGGCGAAATAGCCGTCGTCGGGGCTGCGATAGATGGCAAAGGTGCGGCCGCCATGATCGAACCGCATCACGTCCTCTTCGTCGATGTCCCCGGCGTCACAGGCCTCGATCCAGTCGCTCATCTCTCCTCCCGGCAGAATTTTTTGGCCCGGCATGGGCTTGGGTTCATTCGGCTGCCACAGGAGCAGCAGCGTTATCGCTATGGAAGTCCTCGCGATAGGGCCTCGCCGTCGGCGGCAGTTCACGCTTGATGAAATAGTCTTCATTGCGCAGCTGCCGCAGGAAGGCCGGTATCATCTCGCGGTAACCGGCCAGGATAGACGGTGTCGGCGCCGGCAGATCGTGCTTGATCAGCTCATGCAGCCGGGGCAGCGCATGATAGGGCACCATCGGGAACATGTGATGCTCGACATGGTAGTTCATGTTCCAGTAGATGAAACGGCTCACCGGGTTCATGTAAACGGTCCGGCTGTTGAGCCGGTGATCGGTGACGTTTTCAGCCAGGCCGCCATGCTGCAGCAGGCCGACCATCACATGGTGCCATGCGCCGTAAAGCCTGGGCAGCCCGACCAGCATCAGCGGCAGGAACGAGCTCGTATAGAACGCCAGCGCGATAGTCGCGGCATAGATCGCCGTCCAGATGCGGGCAATGCGGATTGCCTTCGGCTGCTCCTGCTCGGGTATGAAGGTCTTTTCGGCCGGGCTGATTATGCCGGCTGCATTGCGCAGCATGTCGCTGATCGCATGCCATGCGTCGAGAATGCCGACGAAGTTGAGCACGACGCGCAGCAGATCGGGTGGGCGCATCACCGAGATCTCCGGATCGCGGCCGACGATGATGGTATCGGTATGGTGGCGCGTATGGCTCCAGCGCCAGGTCACCGGGTTGCGCATGATCATGAAGCAGGCGATCTGATAGACCACGTCGTTCATCCACTGCGTCCTGAAGGCGGTGCCGTGGCCGCATTCGTGCCAGCGGGAATCGGTGGAGGAACCGTAGAGGACGCCGTAGATTAAGAAGAACGGCAGGCACCACCAGCTGCCCCAGAGCAAGGCGCCGCCGTCGCCGCTCAGGACCAGGGCGCCGAGCCAGATGATGGTATCGCGGATCGCCGGACCGTCGGAGCGCTGCATCAGCTCCTTCATCTGCTTGCGCGACACGTCGGTGTGGTACCACTCGGCCGCCGTCAGCCCGCTCTCGACGGCGAGCCTCGCGTCGCGGCCGATCAGGCTGTAGTCACGCCGGGACGCTGCTACAGAGGTAGTGTTCCCGGTTCGGAGTCCAATGTCCACCATGGCGGAGGCCTCGATTATGTTCTGCCATACTAAAATAACGCTTGGGCTTGATAGGCTCAATATCACAAAGATAGTTTCTATCATTTTCCATCAGAATGGTGTAAAAGGGCCGGACTGTGGAGTAAGGCAGCGATGGCGAAACGGCCGACGATCACCGACCTGGCACGCATTTCAGGGGTCAGCGTTGCCACCGTTGACCGGGTGCTGAACAACCGCTTGCCGGTGCGCGAGGAAACCGCGCGCCGCGTTTATGAAGCGGCGACCAGCATCGGCTATCACGCAGCCGGGCTGATCAAGCAGCGGATGCGCCATGAATTGCCCGAATACCGGCTCGGGTTCCTGCTGTTGAGGCGGGAGGACGTCTTCTACAGCGATTTTGCCCGCGAGCTTGAGCTGGCGGTGTCGCAGTCGCCGCGCTTTCGCGGCGTAGCGACCATCGACTTCGCCGCTTCGCTGGCGCCGGACGAGATCGTCGAGCGAATGCGCAAGCTGGCCGCAAAATCCAGGGCTGTCGCCCTGGTCGGACCTGATCACCCGACACTGACGGTCGCCGTCGAGGCTCTCAAAGCCAAGGATGTGCCGGTATTTTCCCTGCTTTCCGACTTCGCGTCCGGCATTCGCGAGGGCTATGTCGGCCTCGACAATCGAAAGGTCGGCCGCACCGCTGCCTGGATGATCTCGAAGGCCGCGAAGAAACCGGGCAAAGTCGCGCTCTTCGTCGGCAGCCATCGCTTCCATGGTCACGAGCTCCGCGAGATCGGCTTTAGATCCTTCTTTCGCGAGCAGGCGCCAGAATTCACCATACTCGAGACGCTGGTCAATCTGGAAGCGAACCAGATCACGCATGATGCAATGATCGAGCTTCTGGCCCGCCATCCTGATCTCGCCGGTTGCTATGTCGCCGGCGGCGGCATGGAAGGCGCGATCTCGGCGCTGAGGGAAGCGATGCCGGCAGAGATGCCGGCGGTGGTCTGCAACGAGATCACGCCTGACTCCCGTGCGGCGCTGGCGGATAACATCCTGACCATGGTGATCTCGACACCACTGGCGGCGCTTTGCCGGGAGCTTGTAGCGCTGATGGCGCATGCCATCGAGACCGGTGCCGCGAATGCGCCGGGTCAGACCTTTCTGCCCTTCGACATTTATCTACCGGAAAACATCTGAGGTCGCGGCCATTGCCGCTGCATGATGTAATCTATCAGGACGGCTTTCAGGCCTGGCTTGCCTGAGCGTTCGTCTAAAAGAGCTCGAAATGCCGAAAATCCATTCCTCACGGCGAAATCTCGCTTGACGCCCTCACGCGAAATGGAATAAATATTTCACTAACTGGGCATTTTGGTTCTTTCGTTCCGGAACACCTGTTTCAGGCAAAATGCCTTCCGGAACTGAAGCGGGCAATCGGGAGAGATTCCCTGGGAGATCGGGGATTCCGGGTAGATCGGTGCAGCCGGACACCAATGTGGAGGAGACATAAAATGAAGAAACTGCTTTTGGGCGTCGCGTTTACGGCGCTGATGAGTTCGTCCGCTCTCGCTGCCAAGATCGGCGTGTCGATGGCGTTGTTCGACGACAATTTTCTCACCGTGCTGCGCAACGGCATGATCGAGCAGGCCAAGGGCATGGACGGCGTTGAGCTGCAGGTGGAGGACGCGCAGAACGACGTCGCCAAGCAACTTGACCAGATCAAGAATTTTGCCGCCTCGGGCGTCGACGCCATCATCGTCAACCCGGTCGACACCTCGGCCACCCAGGCGATGTCGGACGCAGCCGCCGCGGCCAAAATTCCGCTGGTCTATGTCAACCGCGAGCCGGTCAACGTCGACACGCTGCCCGACAACCAGGCCTTCGTCGCCTCGAACGAAGCCGATTCCGGCACGCTCGAGACCAAGGAGGTCTGCCGCCTGTTCAAGGAGGCCGGCAAGAAAGAGGCCAATGTCTACGTGATCATGGGCGAGCTGTCGAACCAGGCAGCGGTGCAGCGCACCAAGGACATTGACGACGTGATCGCCACTCCGGACTGCAGCTTCATCAAGATCATCGACAAGCAGACATCGAACTGGAAGCGCGAAGCAGCGCAAAACCTGATGACCAACTGGCTGTCGACCGGCAAGCCGTTCGACGGCGTCATCGCCAACAATGACGAAAGCGCCATCGGCGCCATCCAGGCGATGAAAGCTGCCAACATCGATATGAAGTCGGTTGTCGTCGGTGGCGTCGACGCTACCCAGGACGCGCTTGCAGCGATGCAGGCGGGCGATCTCGATGCAACCGTGTTCCAGGACGCGGCCGGCCAGGGTGCCGGCGCGCTTGACGCAGCGCTCAAGCTAGCGAAGGGCGAGAAGGTCGAGCACAAGGTCTACATCCCGTTCCAGCTGGTCACGCCGGCGAATATCGACAAGTTCCTGAAGAAGAACTGAGGCCGCGGACCCATTCGAAACGGAGCGGCGCGCCAAAATAAGACAGCGCCGCTCCTCCTTTCCCTCTCGGCCTGAAGAGCGGCCGAGTGGAGACCGTGGCTGACGGAGGAAGCACGATTGGCACAGACATCTCACGGCGTCGGCGGGCTCAGCTATGATGCGAAGCGGCGCGCATGGCCGGCCGAATTCAACGTCTTCCTGGCGCTCGTCATCCTGGTCGGCGCTTTCGAGCTGATCGGCCGGGTTTTCCTTGGCGACAGCTTCCTGTTCAATACCCGCGACAATATCGATGCAATCTTCAATGAGGCACGCCTGCAGATCATCATCCTGCAGGTGTCGATCGTCGGCATCATTGCCATCGGCGTGACGCAGGTGATCATTACCGGCGGCATCGATCTGTCCTCGGGTTCGATCGTCGGCGCCACGGCGATGATAGCCATGAGCTTCGCCCAGGTGGCGACGGTCAATGGCAACCCGAATCCCAAGGCAATGTTCATCGCCCAAGGCTGGACCGATCTGCCGGTAATCGTTCCGGTGCTGGTCGCGATCGGCTGCGGTCTGCTGGCCGGCCTGGTCAACGGTGCATTGATCGCCTACACCCGCATTCCGCCGTTCATCGCCACGCTCGGTATGATGGTCACCGCGCGGGGCATCGCCAAATGGTGGTCGAAGGGCCAGCCGATCTCGTTTCCGACCGAGAGTTTCGCCGCCATCGGCAAGGGGCTGATGCCCGTCATCATTTTCATATCCCTGGCAGTGCTGTTCCAGCTGATCCTGAGCTACACCAAATATGGCAAGCACTGTTATGCCATCGGCTCCAATGAGGATGCCGCGCGCATGTCCGGCATTAATATCGCCAACCACAAGATCCTCGTCTACGTCATTGCCGGCGTCCTCGCCGCGCTCGCCGCCGTGGTGCTGAGCTCCAAGAATCTCACCGCCCAGGCCGGCATGGGGGTGATGTATGAACTCGACGCGATCGCCATGGCGGTGATCGGCGGCGTCTCGCTGTCGGGCGGCCGCGGCTCGATCATCGGGACGGTGATCGGCTCGCTGATCTTCGGCGTCATCATTTCCGGCTTCACCTTTTTGCGCCTCGACGCCTATTACCAGGAGATGGTCAAGGGCGTGATCATCGTCGGCGCAGTCGTTCTCGACCAGTGGCGCCAACGCCTGCGGGCAATGAGGGCTTGATCATGTCGGACATCGTCCTGAAGACCGAAAACCTGACCAAGTATTATGGCGGCGTCCATGCGCTGGAAGGTGCGAACTTCGAACTGCGTAAGGGCGAGCATGTCGCCATTATGGGCGACAATGGCGCCGGCAAATCGACCTTCGTACGCCAGATTACCGGCGTCGAGCAGCGCACCAGCGGCAAGATGTGGTTCGACGGCAAGGAAGTAAATTTTGCCGGCCCTATCGAAGCGCGCGAGGCGGGCATCGAGACGGTGTTCCAGAATCTGGCGCTGGCCGACGATCTCGACGTGCCGTCGAACCTGTTCCTCGGCCGCGAAAAGGTGCTGTTCAATCTCGGGCCCTTCTCGATCCTCGATCGCAAGTTCATGCGCAAGGCGACCGAGGCCGCCTTGGTCCGGACCGCGGTCAAGATCCCCAACCTTTCCAACACCATCCGCCACATGTCGGGCGGCCAGCGCCAGTGCGTGGCGATCGCCAGAACCGCGACCTTTGCTTCCAAGCTCATCATCATGGACGAGCCGACGGCGGCACTCGGCGTGCAGGAAACGATGCAGGTCGAAAACATCATCCGCACGCTGAAGGAAAATGGCGAACCGCTGATCCTGATCTCTCACAACATGCGCCAGGTGTTCGATTTGGTCGACCGCATCGTCGTCTTCCGGCGCGGCCGCATCGTCGCCAATTTGCGCAAGCAGGACACCGATGGCAACGATATCGTCTCCTATATCACCGGCGCCAAGACCGGGCAGGCGGAACTTGCGGCCTAAAGGCCAACGCCGGGCCACAGGCGCCGACACGCCTTCCCTTCCGAACCATCCTCAAAGGAAAATCTTCATGCCTCTTCGCTTTGCTCTTCTCGGTGCCGGCCGTATCGGCAAGGTCCACGCCCGTGCGGTCGGCTCCAATCCGCAGGCCAGGCTGGTTGCGGTTGCCGACGCCTTCGAGAAGGCGGCGACCGATCTGGCCACAGCCTATGGCGCCGAAGTGCGCAGCATCGACGCCATCGAGAAGGCCGGGGATATCGACGCGGTCGTCATCTGCACGCCGACCGACACCCATGCCGATCTGATCGAGCGCTTCGCCAAGGCGGGCAAGGCGATCTTCTGCGAGAAGCCGATCGACCTCGATGCCGGCAGGGTGGAAGAATGCCTGGCCGTCGTCGACAAGGCCGGCGCGACTTTGATGGTAGGCTTCAACCGCCGCTTCGATCCGCATTTTGCCGCCGTGCGCAAGGCGATCGACGACGGCGCCATCGGCACCGTCGAGATGGTGACCATCACCTCGCGCGATCCCGGTCCGCCGCCGCTCGACTATATCGGCCGCTCCGGCGGCATCTTCCGCGACATGACCATTCATGATTTCGACATGGCGCGCTTCCTGCTTGGCGAGGAACCGATGGCAGTCAGCGCGCATGCTTCGGTGCTGGTCGACAAGAAGATCGGCGAGGCCGGCGATTTCGACAGCGTCAGCGTCATCCTCGAAACCGCCTCCGGCAAGCAGTGCGTCATCTCCAACTCGCGCCGCGCCACCTATGGCTACGACCAGCGCATCGAGGTGCATGGCTCGAAAGGCATGATTGCGGCCGAGAACCAGCGGCCGGTGTCGATCGAACTGGCCAATGAAAAAGGCTATACGCGGCCGCCGCTGCACGACTTTTTCATGACCCGCTACCTCGACGCCTATGCCAACGAGATCGCTGCCTTCATCGCCGCGGCGACGACAGGCAACAAGGCGGCGCCGAGCGGCAAGGACGGGCTGGTGGCACTGAGGCTGGCGGATGCGGCGCTGAAATCGGCCAAGGAAGGCAAGACCATTCGCCTCGACAAGAGCCACTGAACATCAAGCACAGGAGCAAGGCGATGAACGGTTCCGCCGGTCGCAATTCCGAAACACGCGCCATCGTCACCGGCGGCGCACAAGGCATCGGCTTCGCCGTCGCCGAGGCGCTGGCCGATGAGGGCTGCCGGGCGCTGGCGCTGATCGGCCGCTCCCAGCAAAAAGGCGACAAGGCTGTCGCCGCTCTCAAGCGGGCAGGCGTCGACGCCATCTTCATCCGTGCCGACGTCTCAGAGGTGGCCGACTGCAAGCGCGCCGTCGAAACGGCGATCGCCCATTTCGGCACCGTCAACGCGCTGGTCAACGCCGCCGCCACCTCGGCCCGTGGCTCGCTGGTCGAGACCTCCCAAGACCTCTTCGACCAGATATTCCAGACCAATGTGCGCGGCCCGTTTTTCCTGATGCAAGGCGTGGTGGCGCATTTGCTGGCGCGCAAGGCGCCGGGCTCGATCGTCAACGTACTGTCGATGTCGGCGCATTGCGGCCAGTCGTTCCTGGCGCCCTATTCGTCGAGCAAGGGAGCGCTGGCGACGCTGACCAAGAATGTCGCCAATGCCTATCGCGGCAGCCGCATCCGCTGCAACGCGGTGCTGCCCGGCTGGATGGACACCGAGGGCGAGGCGATCGTGCAGAAGAAATGGCATGACGCGCCAGACGACTGGCTGGAAAAGGCCGAAGCCGCGCAGCCGATGGGCCAACTGGTGAAGCCGGCGCAACTTGCCCGGCTGATCAGCTATATGATCAGCCCGCAGTCCGGCGTCATGACCGGGTCGCTTGTCGATTACGACCAGAGTATCGCAGGGTCGTCACCGGAGTAGCATCAGTTGAAAACGTCGGGGCCTCAGGTCCGGTGTGCATTGTGCAACCCCGCCAACTCGACCTGAACGTCGGCCAGCTCTTGCTTCAGTAGGCAAATATCCTCCGGCGTAGCTGGCGTCCCGGAGGCGTTGGCCTCGTAGGCGCTCAACATAGCTTTGGCTGCTCTTAGGCGTGCCTCTGCCGCCGCTCACAGCAGCGCATAAACATCGACGGGTTCTTCGGGATCTTGGTCCATATCGTTGAGCGTATAAGAGTTTGGGCCGGATCGCGACGGGCAGGGCCGTCAAAATTCAAACTGAGGGGAGCGTGACAAGCACCTCGGCTTCGGCTATAGGGCTGGCATGATCAACCCGACCGCCTCGTTTTGGTACTTTAGCTACTCGCTGGCGGCGGGAGGATTGCGCTCGATCTGAAGATTGCAGCATCAACATCCGAACAGCCGCCAGACCTGGCGGCTTTTTTGTTTCAGCCGGCAGGTCTCCCAATCAGGAGCAGAAAGCCGTGTTGACCACCACAGATGATCTTCGGGTCAAGGAACTCAAAGAACTGAGCACGCCGGAAGAGGTGATGCGCGAGATACCGCGCACGCTGACGGCGACGCGCACCGTTACCGCCTCACGCAACGCGATCCATTCCATCTTGACCGGCGCCGCCGACCGGCTGGTGGTCATCGTCGGCCCTTGTTCGATCCACGACCCGGTCGCCGCCGTGGACTATGCCAGCCGGCTAGCGGCGCTGCGCGAGACCCTGTCGGACCGGCTGGAGATCGTCATGCGCGTCTATTTCGAGAAGCCGCGCACTACGGTCGGCTGGAAGGGCCTGATCAACGATCCCGACCTCGACGGCAGCTTCAACATCGACAAAGGACTGAGGATGGCCCGCAACGTGCTCTCGGCGGTCAACAATCTCGGCCTTCCCTCAGCGACCGAGTTCCTCGACATGACAACTCCGCAATACATCGCCGACCTCGTCGCCTGGGGCGCGATCGGCGCGCGCACGACAGAGAGCCAGATCCATCGCGAGCTCGCATCGGGCCTCTCCTGCCCGGTCGGTTTCAAGAACGGCACCGACGGCAATCTGCGGATTGCCGCCGAGGCGGTGAAGTCCGCCGCCCAGCCGCATCATTTCATGGCGGTGACGAAGGGCGGGCGCAGCGCCATCGCGACGACCACCGGCAACGAGGACTGCCACGTCATCCTGCGCGGCGGCATTGTGTCCAACTATGACGCGGCAAGCATAGCTGCTGCCTCAGCTGAGCTCGGCCGGATCGGCGTGGCACCTCGGCTGATGATCGATGTCAGTCACGCCAACAGCAACAAGAAGCCGGAAAACCAGCCGCTGGTGGCGGCTGACGTGGCGGGCCAGATCGCGGCGGGCGACGAGCGCATCATCGGCATCATGATCGAGAGCAACCTGGTCGCCGGCCGGCAGGACGTCGTGCCCGGCAAGCCGCTCGTCTATGGCCAGAGCATCACCGATGGCTGCATCGACTGGGAAACCACCGAGACAGTGCTGCTCGGCCTTGCCGACGCCGTCGAGCGGCGCCGGTCGGCGCGACACGCCATGATCGCCGATCGCCCGGGAGCCGCCTGAGGCCGGCACTGCCCCCTTCTCCCCTTGCGGGAGAAAGGGAAACCAGCGCCCGGCTTACTACCGCACTGCGATCCAGCGCTGTTCCGCGAACGAGCGCGCCATCGCGTGCACGGTGCGCTCGATCTCCAGGCCTTCGTCGAAGTCGATGATCCGCGCCGGCTTGCCGGCAAGGCGCGTCAACAGTTCGCGGCATTCGATGATCTTGAGATCGTTAAAGCCGAGGCCGTGGCCGGGCGCCGGCAGGAAAGCGTCGTAAGGCCTGTGGTGCGGCGCCACCAGGATGGTGCGGTAGCCTTGCTCGGTCGGTCGATCGGCCGTCAGATAGAGCTGGAACTCGTTCATCCGCTCCTGATCGTACAGGATCGAACCCTTCGAACCAAAAATCTGGATGGCGATCCGGCCCTTGCGGCCCCACGCGGAACGGTTGACCAGCAAGGTGCCGGCGATGCCATTTTCGAGATGCATCAGGATGCTGGCGATATCGTAGGTCTCGACCGCGCAGCGCCCGCCTGAGGCGACGCGGCGGTCGGCATAAGGCTTGGCCATGTCGCACATGACGCGGGCGACACGACCGAACAGGACCGCAATGAGCGACAGCGGGTGTACGGCGAAATCGTCGAGAGCGCCATAGCCCGACGCCGCCTCGTGCTTCCAGAAGAACAGCGCCTGCGGATCGGCCATGAAGTCCTCGTCCATCTCGATGCGCAGATGGTTGACCTCGCCGATGATCTTCTCATCGAGCAGTGCACCGATATGGCGGATTGCGGGGTTCTGGATGTAGTTATAGCCGAGCGCGGCGACTTTGCCGGACTTTTGGGCCGCCGCCGCCATTGCTTGCGCCTCGGCGAAGCTCGGCGCCATCGGTTTTTCGCACCACAGATGCTTGCCGGCTTCGAGGATGGCGATGGCCATTTCCGGGTGGAACTGGTTCGGCGTGGTCAGCGAGACGACATCGACTTCCGGGTCGTCGACAACGGCGCGCCAGTCGCCGGAGGCCTTGGCGAAGCCGAATTCGGCCGCACGGCGTTTGGCAAGGTCCTCGTTGACCTCGCCGAGATGGACCAGCCTTGGCTTGGCCACGTCGGGAAAGACGGTGCCGACCGCATTCCAGGCAATCGCGTGGCACTTGCCCATGAAACCAGTACCGATAAGACCTACCCCGACCATCTGCTTTGCCTCCGCTACGTGCAAATTTGTGTGGATGAATTAGTCCATTTTGTTTGTAAATGGAACGCTTGTCTCATTTTTTATGGTGTTCTTGCACAGGCCCGCTATGATGGGGCACAGAGGGAACCGACGATGAGCCTGGGCGGAGCGACGATGGACGAACGGGTGCCTCGCGATTTCGAAACGCTGCGGGCGACGATCCTGGAGCGGCGTCAGAGCCTGCCGAAACGTATCGCCCAGATCGCTGCCTACGCGCTCGACAATCCCGACGATATCGCCTTCGGCACCGCTGCCAGCATCGCCGCCTCCGCCGGTGTACAGCCTTCGACCCTGATCCGCTTTGCCCAGCAGCTTGGCTTCGACGGCTTTACCAGCCTGCAGCTGGTATTTCGCGAGCGCCTGCGCGAACGCAACTCGTCCTATGACGAGAGGCTGGCGGCGTTGCGCGCCAAGGCCGAGGAAGGCGCCGGTCACCGGGCGATTTTCGACGGTTTTGTCGCCGCAGCCAGCACGTCGCTCAACGACATTTCGCGCACGCTGAACGAAGACCATTTCGAAGATGCGATCGCCGTGTTGGCCAAGGCCGAGACCATCTATGTGCTGGCCAAGCGCCGCTCCTACCCGGTCGCCTCCTACATCGCCTATGCGCTGGGCAAGCTCAAAATCCGCAACCAGCTGATCGAATCGGCCGCCGGTCTGAATGCAGAGATGATCGGTTTTGCCTCTCCAAGGGATGCCGTCATCGCCATCAGCTTTTCGCCCTATGCTCCGGCCACCATCGAGGAGGCGCGGGTCATTTCCGAGCAAGGGGTGCCGATCGTGGCGATTACCGACAGCTCCTTTTCGCCGCTCGCCCAGTTCGCCAGGGTCTGGTTCGAGGTCGCCGAAGCCGATTTCGCCGGCTTCCGCTCGCTGTCGGCGACGATGGCTTTGGCCATGGCGCTGACCGTTGCCGTCGGCGAGAAGCGGCGCGACGGCGGCCGCAAGCGGAAGGCTTAGATCACCTCTATTGCCGTTTCGCCTTCTGCCAAAAGCCGCGCTGCGTCGCGGGCAGGCGGCGATCCGAACTGGCGGGCATACTCCCGGCTGAACTGGGAAGCACTCTCATAGCCGACAGCGAAGGCGACACGCGCCACGTTGCCCGGCTGGGCAATCAGCAGATGGCGGGCTTCCAGCAAGCGGATTTGCTTTTGATACTGGATTGGGCTCATGGCCGTCGCCGCCTTGAAGTGGCGATAAAACGCAGCGCTGCTCATGTGGGCGATTTCGGCCAGATCCCCGACCCGGACCGGCTGATGGGGATGCGAACGGATCCAGGCGATCGCCCGGCCAATCCGGGACAGATGGCCATCGGCGCGCGCAAGCTCACGTAGCTTTCCGGCCTGGGGGCCTTGCAGAAGCCGAAACAGTATCTCCCGCTCGAGCAAGGTTGCGAGCACGGGAATCTCCGCTGGCCGGCCAAGCAGCCGCATCATTCGACGCAACGCGTCGAGCAGGTCGTCATCAACGGGAGAGGTGGAGAAACTGTCGCCGCCGAGGGCCGGCCGGTGGTCGACGAGGAGCGCGGCGACGGCCTGCAGGTCAAGGGTCAAGCCAATGGCCAGGTAAGGGCGCGCGGCGCTCGCTTCGACTATCTGGCTGATAGTGGGCGTCTCGACAGTGTAGATGAAATAGCTGGCCGGATTGTAACGAAGTGCCCGGTCGCCGATCAGAACCGTCTTCGCGCCCTGCAATACGAATAAGATCCCCGATCCCCACACCCCCGGCAATGGCGCCGTGGCGACTTCGCTGCGGCCGATCGAAACGCGGGGAATCGCCGTTCTTGTTCGTCGCCCGCGCGCATGGCGGCCGGCGATCTCGATCAACTCCTGCAGGATGAGAGTGTGAAGGCGGCCGCCAAAGCCGTCAGCGCGGCCAACTCCTGCCTCGACGTGCTGGTGAACAATGCCGGCGTCGCCATCAACTACGACCTGCCGCCGAGCCGGCAGCGGGTCGCCGACATCCAGGCCACTTACGACGTCAATGTCTTCGGCCCGATCCGCGTGACCCAGGCATTCCTGCCGCTGCTGCTAGCAGCACCTGCTGCCCGTATCGTGATGGTGAGCAGCTCCACCGGGTCCATCGGCCGGACGCTTGATCCCGCCACCGCGAACCACGCCGTCAATATGATGGGCTACGGCAGCTCCCAAGTCAGCCTTGAACGCCATCACCGTGGCCTTCGCCAGGGAGCTCGCGTCCCAAGGCATCAAGGTCAACGCTGCGGCGCCCGGCTACACCGCCACCGATCTCAACGGGTATAAAGGTCACCGCACGGTGCAGCAGGCGGCCGAGATCGTCGTTCACCTGGCGACCTTGGACGCCGATGGCCCGACCGCCGGGTACTTCAACGATGATGGCCCGCTTCCTTGGTAAATCAGCTGGTTTCAGCGGCAGACGCTTGACGTTCGTCCGACTTCAAAGTTTCTCGCCGCGCGGACCTTTGCACAGCACTTTTCAGCGAAGGAATGCCCGTTCCATGTTGACTATGGATTGGAATTATTATTTCATATTGCCGGCGCCACGCTGCCGCTCGCGCGTGTTACCCAAGACAACAAAGCCGATGGGAGGTTCGAATGGGCGAAGCCGTGGAAGCGAGATATGCGCCGCTCGACGTTATCACAATCGGCCGCGCTTCCGTCGATCTCTATGGCCAGCAGATCGGCTCGCGCCTGGAAGATATCACCTCCTTTGCCAAGTCGGTCGGCGGCTGCCCAGCCAATATCGCAGTCGGCACTGCCAGGCTCGGGCTGCGCTCGGCGTTGCTCACCCGCGTCGGCAATGAGCAGATGGGCCGCTTCATCCGCGAGCAGCTGACCCGCGAGGGCGTTTCCGTCGACGGCCTCAGGACCGATCCTGAGCGGCTGACCGCCCTGGTGCTGCTGTCGGTCGAGGATGAAGGCGTCTCGCCGATGATCTTCTATCGCAGCGATTGCGCCGACATGGCGCTTTCGGAAGACGACATCGATGAGGCGTTCATCGCTTCGGCACGCGCGGTGGTCGTCACCGGGACGCATTTTTCGCGGCCAAACAGCGACGCCGCGCAGCGCAAGGCGATCCGTGTCATGAAAGCCAAGGGCGGCAAGGTGGTGTTCGACATCGACTACCGCCCCAACCTATGGGGCCTCGCCGGCCACGCCGAAGGCTTCGAGCGCTATGTGAAATCCGACCGCGTCTCGGCGCAGTTGAAGACGGTGCTGCCCGACTGCGATCTCATCGTCGGCACCGAAGAGGAGATCATGATCGCCTCCGGCGCGGACGATTGCCTGAGCGCGCTGAAAACCATCCGGTCGCTGTCGGCGGCAACCATAGTGCTGAAACGCGGCGCCATGGGCTGCATCGTCTATGACGGGCCGATCAGCGACGACCTCGAGGACGGTGTCGTCGGCAAGGGGTTTCCGATCGAGGTCTACAATGTGCTTGGCGCCGGCGACGCGTTCATGTCGGGCTTCCTGCGCGGCTGGCTCGGCGAGGAAAGCCTGGCGACGGCGGCGACCTGGGCCAATGCCTGCGGGGCATTTGCCGTGTCGCGGCTGCTCTGCGCGCCGGAATACCCGACCTTCGAGGAATTGCAGTTCTTCCTGAGGAACGGCAGCAAGCATCTGGCGCTGCGCAAGGACGAGGCGATCAACCACATCCATTGGGCGACGACGCGCCGGCGCGACGTCCCCTCGCTGATGGCATTCGCCTGCGACCACCGCGTCCAGTTGGAGGACGTCGCGGCAAAAGTGGGCGCCGATCCGTCGCGAATCCCGGCTTTCAAGGTGCTGACGGTCAAGGCTGCGGCCAAGGTCGCAGCTGGTCGCGCCGGCTATGGCATGCTGCTCGACGAAAAATACGGCCGCGAGGCGATGTTCGAATTCGCTCACCATCCCTTCGCCTGGCTCGGCCGGCCGGTGGAGTTGCCGGGCTCGCGGCCGCTTCGCTTCGAATTCTCGCAAGATATCGGCTCGCAACTGACCGAGTGGCCGGTCGACCATTGCATCAAGTGCCTGTGCTTCTACCATCCCGACGATCCGGCGGCGCTGAAAACCGAACAGCAGCAGAAGCTGCGGGCTTTGTTCGAAGCAGCGCGCAAGGTCGGCCGGGAATTGCTGGTCGAGATCATCGCCGGCAAGCATGGCAAGCTCGACAGCATGACCATCCCTCGGGCGCTGGAGGAACTCTATGCGCTCGGCATCAAGCCCGACTGGTGGAAGCTCGAACCGCAGGCGTCGGCCGGCGCATGGGCAAAGATCGAGGCGGTGATCCTGAGGAACGATCCGTGGTGCCGCGGGATTGTGTTGCTTGGCCTGGAAGCGCCGCAGGACGAACTGGAAGCGGCCTTCGCCGCCACCGCTAAGGCACCCATCGTCAAGGGTTTCGCCGTTGGTCGCACCATCTTCATCAACGCGGCCGAGCAATGGCTTGCCGGCAAGATGTCGGACGACGAGGCGGTTGCCGATATGGCGTCGCGCTTCGAGAGATTGACCGAGGCATGGCTTGCCGCGCGCGGCCGCAAAGCGGCATAAGAAGGCGCGGCATAAGGACTGCGGAGGAACCGACATGACCAAGACAATCCGCCTGACGATGGCGCAGGCGCTGACCCGCTTTCTTGCTCGACAGATGACTGAGATAGACGGCAAGAAAGTGCCGATCTTCGGTGGCGTCTGGGCGATCTTCGGCCACGGCAACGTCGCCGGCGTCGGCGAGGCGCTCTATCAGGTCCGCGACGAGTTGCCGACCTTCCGCGCCCATAACGAGCAGGCGATGGCGCATGCGGCGATCGCCTATGCCAAGGCCAATTTCCGCCGCCGCTTCATGGCGGCGACCAGTTCGATCGGCCCCGGTGCGCTCAACATGGTGACGGCGGCAGCCCTTGCCCACGTCAACCGGCTGCCGGTTCTGCTTCTGCCCGGCGATGTCTTCGCCAATCGCATCCCGGACCCCGTCCTGCAGCAGGCCGAGGATTTTTCCGATGGCACGGCGACGGTCAATGACTGCTTCCGGCCGGTATCGCGCTATTTCGACCGCATCACGCGGCCGGAGCAGATCATACCGGCGCTAAATCGCGCCATGCAGGTGCTGACCGATCCCGCCGAATGCGGCCCGGTGACGCTGGCGCTGTGCCAGGACGTGCAGGCCGAGGCCTATGACTACCCCAAGAGTTTCTTTGCCGAACGGCTCTGGACTCAGCGCCGGCAGCGCCCGGACCGTAGGGAATTGGCGGCGGCTGTTGCGGCGCTGAAGAGCGCGAAGAAGCCATTGGTGATTGCCGGCGGTGGCGTGCTCTATTCGCAGGCGTCGGGTGAACTGGCCAGACTGGTGCAGGACGCGGGCATTCCGGTCTGCGAGACGCAAGGCGGCAAATCCTCGCTGCCGGACGATCATCCGCTGAACATGGCTGCGGTCGGCGTTACCGGCACTTCGGCGGCCAACAGGCTGGCCGAAGAGGCCGATGTCGTGCTTGCCGTCGGCACCAGGCTGCAGGATTTCACCACCGGCTCCTGGGCTTTGTTCAAGAATTCCGGCAAGACCATCATCGGGCTCAACGTCCAGCCTTTCGATGCCGGAAAGCACCAGGCGCTGCCGCTGGTCGCGGATGCGATGGAAGGGCTCGCCGAATTCGCTGCGGCGCTGAAGGGCTGGAAGGCTCCTTCAGGCTGGACCGACAACGCAGTCAGTGGCAAAAAGGACTGGCAGGCGGATGCCGGCAAGGTGACGGCGTCGACCAATGCCGCCTATCCGTCCGACGCGCAGGTGATCGGCGCCGTGCAGCGCGCCATGGGCTCCGGCGTGGTACTGCTCCATGCCGCCGGCGGCCTGCCGGGCGAATTGCACAAGCTGTGGCAGGCGAGCGCGCCCGGCTCCTATCACGCCGAATACGGCTTCTCGACAATGGGCTACGAAATCGCCGGCGGGCTCGGCGCCAAGATGGCCAAGCCGGACGAGGAGGTTGTCGTGATGATCGGCGACGGCTCCTACCTGATGCTCAATTCCGAGATCGCGACCTCGGTGATGCTCGGCCTCAAGCTGACCATCGTGCTGCTCGACAACCGCGGCTATGGTTGCATCAACCGGCTGCAGATGGCAACCGGCGGCGCCAACTTCAACAATCTGCTGAAGGACGCGCGTCACGAGACCTTGCCCGATATCGACTTCGCCGCGCATGCTGCGAGCATGGGTGCGATCGCCGAAAAAGTGCCCTCGATCGCCGGGCTGGAAACGGCGCTGGCGCAAGCGAAGAAGAACACGCGAACGACGGTGCTGGTCATCGACACCGACCCCCTGGTTTCGACCGACGCCGGAGGAAGCTGGTGGGATGTCGCAGTGCCGGAAGTCTCGGCGCGACCACAAGTGAACGCGGCGCGCAAGAAATATGAAGAAGCGCTAAGTGGGCGGGCTCTTTAAGCCCTCCGCGAAGACCGCCTCGAACGTCTGAAATTGGAGTGACGACTTGAAAGCCAAACTGGGCATGTCCCCCATTGCATGGTGGAACGACGATCTTGTGGAACTCAGCGATGATGTGTCGCTGGAAGAGTGCCTGCGCCAATCGCGTTCGGCTGGTTTCACCGGCATGGAGATGGGCCGCCGTTTTCCCAATGATCCGGAAATCATGCTGCCGATCCTCAGGCAGGCCGACGTGACGCTTTGCGGCGGCTGGTTCTCCGGGACGCTGGTCGACGAGGATATGTCGGGGAATAAGGATCGCATCCAGCCGATGATCGATCTGTTCAAGGCGGTGAATGCGCCTTGTATCGTCTATGGCGAGGTCGGCCGCTCCATCCAGGGCGACCGTTCCAAGCCGCTCGCCAGCAAGCCCAGGCTTTCGGACGACGAGATGAAAGCCTACGCCAGGCGGCTCACGCAGTTCGGCGAATGGTGTGCCGAGCAAGGCATGCCGCTCTCCTATCACCATCATATGGCGGCGGTGGTCGAGACAGAGCCCGAATTGGATGCCTTCATGCGCTATTCGGGAGAGGGCATTCCCCTACTGCTCGATGCCGGTCACCTGGCCTTTGCCGGCGGCGATGTGCTGCGCGCGATAGACAACCACCACCGGCGCATCAACCACGTGCATGTGAAGGACGTACGCATGGAAGTGATCGAAAGACTGGATCGCAACAAGCAGTCTTTCCTCGACGCGGTGGCGCTTGGTGCCTTCACCGTGCCGGGAGACGGCTCGCTAGACTTTGGCGCGATTGTGCAGAGGTTCGCCGAACATGGCTATGAAGGCTGGTTCGTGGTCGAGGCCGAGCAGGACCCGAAGAAGAACCCGCCGCTCAAGATGGCGCAAGTCGGCTACAAGGAGTTGATGCGGGTGATGACGGCCGCGGGCTATACGGTGGAGACACAGGGCTTTCCGAATGCTTGAGAGTTTGCGAAGAAGGGCTGATCCGATGCCGGGGTTGATTGGATGAAAGACTCTGAGCACCCGTTCTTCCGGCCGCTATGGCGCCGCGTTGCCATTGTCGCGGTCTGCCTGGTCTGGTCGGTGATCGAGTTCGCCACCGGCACGCCGTTCTGGGGCGTGATCGCGCTCGGCTTCGCCGGCTATGCCGTCTGGCAGTTCTTCTATCTCTATAAGCCAGCTAATGAAGACAAGGCATCGGCGGACGCCGAACCGAAGGAATGACCATGTCGAAGCTGCTCGTCAAAGCCAATAAAGGCCACGGCCGCATCGCCCATGTGACGCCGCAAAGCGCGGGCTGGAGCTATGTCGGCTTCGATCTGCATCGGTTGAGGCCAGGCGAGAGCGCTTCCGGGCAAACCGCGGATCGTGAGGTTTGCCTGGTGTTTCTCACCGGCAAGGGCAAGGTGAAGGCCGGCGGCAGGGATCTCGGCCTGCTGGGCGAACGCATGTCGCCGTTCGAGGGCAAGCCGTGGTCGGTCTATGTGCCGCAGGGCTCGGAGTGGTCGGTGAGCGCGGATACCGATCTCGAACTTGCCGTCTGCTCGGCGCCGGGGCTTGGCGGCGGCCTGCCGGTCCGCGTCATTGCGCCGAAGGACCTCGGCCAGGAGGTTCGCGGCAAGGGCACCAACACGCGCTACGTCACCAACATCCTGCCGGAGGGCAAGCCGGCCGATTCCTTGCTGGTGGTCGAGGTCATCACGCCCGGCGGCCACACGTCGAGCTATCCGCCGCACAAGCACGACCAGGACAACCTGCCGGCCGAATCCTATCTCGAGGAAACCTATTATCACCGCCTCAATCCGCCGCAGGGCTTCGCTTTCCAGCGCGTCTACACCGATGTCGACCAGAACGGTGCTCGTTCGATCGATGAGGCGATGGCGATCGAGGACGGCGACGTCGTGCTGGTGCCCAAGGGCTATCACCCCTGTGCCGCCTGCCACGGTTACGACCTCTATTACCTCAACGTCATGGCCGGGCCGAAGCGGACGTGGAAATTCCACAACGCGCCCGAGCACGAATGGCTGATGAAGGCCTGATAGCGGCCCCGTCCGCGTCGGCAAACTGGCCCAAGGCGAAAAAATCGTCGGCTAATGACCCGCCTGGACAACTTTGTTATCAGGAGCGATCACCAGCTTCGTCATTTCGTCATGCAAATCGCCTATGGCAGCGGGCTGACGAGGACTTTCGATGCGCTACGCGATTTATTTCACCCCCCGGCAGGACGAACCGCTGGCACGGATCGCCGCCAATTGGCTCGGTCGCGACCCATTCGGCGCCGCCACAAGGCCGGTTGAGGCGGTGGGCGAACTGTCGGCGGCGGAGGTCGCCTTCCATACCGCCTCGGCGCGCCGCTACGGTTTCCACGCAACGCTGAAGGCGCCCTTCCGGCTGGCCTCGAACGAGACGGAAGCCACGCTTCGCGCGGCACTGGACAACTTTGGCGAGGCGATGCCGGTGGTGATGATCCCGCGCCTCGTCGTCAGCCAGATCGACGGCTTTTTCGCGCTGGTGCCGGAAGCACCGCTGCCGGCACTCAATCGCTTCGCCGACGACGTAGTGCGCGGTTTCGACCGCTTTCGCGCGCCGCTGACCGAGGCCGAGATCGAACGGCGCAGCCCCGATTCGCTGAAGCCCGACGAATTCCGCAATCTTTGCCAATGGGGCTATCCCTATGTCTTCGAGACGTTTCGTTTCCATATGACGCTGTCCGGCCGGGTCTCGTCACAGGAAAGCCCTCGTCTTCGCTTAGCAATCGACAGCCTGTTTGCGGACGTGCTGCAAAGGCCGGTGCCGGTGGACGCGCTGACGCTGTTTGTGGAAACTGAACCTGGCGCGCCGTTCATGGTGCTGTCTCATCACGCGCTCGGGTGTCGCCCGGCCAGAAGAACTGCCTGAAATGACTATTTGTTTTAACCGCAAGCGACGCGAATTGATTCCAATTGGCTGCACAAATGCTGCAAGGACTGCCTGAAATGACCGCCGAGACCGTTCTTGACAACGCCCGCATCGTGCTCGCCGACCAGATCGTCGAAGGGTCGATCGTGCTGCGCGACGGCATGATCGCCGCCATCGATCCCGGTCCCGGCCGCAGCGGCGAGGACATGGGCGGCGACTTCATCATTCCCGGCCTGGTCGAGCTCCACACCGACCATCTCGAAGGCCATTACGCGCCGCGGCCGAAAGTGCGCTGGAACCCGATCGCCGCTGTGCTCGCCCATGACGCGCAGGTGGCGACCGCCGGCATCACCACCGTGCTCGATGCCTTGCGCGTCGGCATGGACGAGGACGCCGACCTAACGGCTGCCGACATACGCAAGCTGGCCGACGCGATCGAGGACAGCGTCCAGCAGGACCGGCTCAGGGCCGACCATTTCATCCATCTGCGCTGCGAGGTTTCGGCGCCGGACTGCCTCACAGCCTTCGCCAATTTCGACGGCGACGAGCGGCTCAGGCTGGCGTCGCTGATGGACCATGCGCCGGGACAGCGCCAATTCGTCGATCTCGAAACCTATGCCTATTATTACCAGCGCAAGCTGAAGCTGACCGATCGCGATTTCCGGAAATTCTGCGAAAAGCGGATGGCGGAATCGGCGAGGAATTCGAGCCCGAACCGCAGCTTCATCGCCGCTGCCTGCCATGAGCGCGGCATCGTGCTCGCCAGCCATGACGACGCGACCGTCGGCCATGTCGACGAAGCGATCGAGCAAGGCGTGCGCGTCGCCGAGTTCCCGACCACCGAGGAGGCAGCACGGGCTTCGAAAGAGGCAGGGCTCGGCGTATTGATGGGCGCGCCGAACGTCATGCGCGGCGCTTCGCATTCGGGCAATGTCTCGGCCCGCACGCTGGCCGGCGACGGCCTGCTCGATATACTGTCGTCGGACTACATCCCCTTCAGCCTGATCCAGTCGGCCTTCTTTCTCGGCGACGTGGTCGAAGGTATCTCGCTGCCGCAGGCGGTGGCCATGGTTTCGAAGAACCCGGCCGAGGCGGTCGGCCTCACCGATCGCGGTGTCATCGAGCCCGGCCGGCGCGCCGATTTGGTTCGCGTGCGCGTCGACGACCATGTCCCGGTTGTCCGCACGGTCTGGCGGCAGGGACGCCGGGTCGCATGATGGTGTCGGCGTCGATCGAGCGTGAATTGTCCGCGGCGGCGTTTCCGATCCGCGACGGCGTCCTTGTCGCCGTCGTCGGGCCGAGTGGTGCCGGCAAGGACACGGTGATCGGCTATGCGCGCACTGTGTTTGCCGACGAAAGCCGGCTGGAGTTCGTGCGCCGGGTGATCACCCGGCCGAGCGATGCGGCCACCGAGGATCACGACACGCTGGCCGACGCGGCCTTTGTCGAGGCCGAAGCGGATGGTGCCTTCGCCATTTCCTGGGAGGCGCATGGCCTGCGCTACGGCATCCCGGCCGAAGTCGACTGGTCGGTCTCCAACGGCCGTGTCGCGGTCGCCAATGTCTCGCGCGCGATTATCCCGGCGCTGCGCGAGCGTTACGCCAATCTGGCTGTCGTCGAGATCACGGCTACACCGGAGATCCTGGCCGAGCGGCTGGCATTGCGCGGTCGCGAGTCGCGCGGCGAAGTGCTGGCGCGGCTGGCGCGCAGCGCCAATGTGGCGCTGTCCGGACCGGGTGTCACCTCGATCGACAATAGCGGCCCTCGTGAAGCCGCCGGCGAGCGCTTCGCCGAGGTGCTGCGCAAGGCCATGGCCTTCTCCGACATGTCGGGCCTTATCTAGAGCCTGCCCATCCCGATGCATCGGGATGGGACTCTATCTTCTTGTTTGACCAATATCTTTCCGGAAACCGGTATCCACTTTTCGGGATTATGGCCTCATGCGGCGTGCCGGTCCCGACCGGCGTGACGAGTGTCAGTGGCGTTGGTTGCCGAAGGCCGCACCTGCGTATCCGCTGGCGTATCCAGAACTGCAACGTGATGCCGATACACCATTTCCCACCCCTTCCAGCCGGTAAACAGCAGTATGCAGACCACTATGAACGACAACAGCGCGCCCCATGGTCGGACCGCGGCTTCGGCGCCTTGGGCATAGCGAAGATAGAAATTGATCAATGCCACAACGACCGCGGTCAAGTTGCCCAGCATGTGGTACCAAGCGTCGGGCAAGGCGCGGATGCGCGGCTCGTTGAGGAAGTCGATAAAACCGGCTGTGGCAGCTAGAAGTGCCATTACGACGGCTGCCCCGATCAGCCACATCGATGCCTGTGCCCAGAAGGCATCAGTAGTCCCCCAGAAAACCAGATCGGTGACAAACGCACCGACAAGAAAAGCGACAGGAAAAGGAATCAGCATCGGGTGGAGGGGGTGACTTCCTACTTTGGCGGTGCTTACAGGATTCGTGGCCATTGGATGCCTCCAATAGAAAAGCCTAAATCAACGCTCAGATACGAGTTTCGTTCCAAATAGAGATTGATCTGAAACTGCCGTCGCGAAGCTCAGCACTGATTTTTCATGCCACCTGCCAATGGCAATTGGCGTGCTTCATCCAGTTATTTTTGCGTCACTCCGCGGCAGCACCCGCCACACTTTTGCGGGTGGCCTCGAGCATTAGCCGCCGCGCCCGGAACACGCCCCATTGCTGGTCGACCAGCACGCCGATGAGGATCACCCCGCCCATGACAGCGAAGTTGAGCGAGGAGGGGATGCCGAGCAGGTTGACGAGGTTCTGCAGCTCCTGCAGCAGCACCGTGCCGAGGATGACGCCGATCAGCGAGCCTTCGCCGCCACGCAGCGAGAAGCCGCCGAGCACCGCCGCTGCAATGGCGTAGAGTTCATAGAATTGGCCGTGGCTCGCCGGCGAGATCGAGCGTGTGTACATGGCGAAATAGATCGCCGACAGCGCCGTCAGCACGCCGCAGATGACATAGGCGGCCATGACGATGCGGCCGGTGCGGATGCCGGAATATTTCGCCGCTTCCTCGTTCTTGCCGATGGCGTAGAGATAGCGCCCGAACACTGAGCGGTGCAGCACCACCCACATCACGACGGCGATGACGATCAGCGCGATGAAACTGTTCGGCACGCCCCAGGACCGCCCGGCGGTCAGGAATTCGAGTTCCGGGAAATTCTGTCCGAAGGCAAAGCCGGCGGTGCCGTCGGCGGTGTAGAAGCGCGCCACGCCGCGATAGATCAACAGGCCGCACAAGGTGACCACGAAAGGCTGCAATTTGAGCCGCGTGATCAGCCAGCCATGCGCCAGCCCGATGATGCCGCCGAGCACCAGGATCAGCGGCAGGGCGACCGGCCAGGCCATGCCGCGCGTGGCGATGAAATCGATGAACAGCACGCCGAGCAGCGCAACCACCGAACCGACCGACAATTCGATGCCTCCGGTGATGATGACGAAGGCCTGGCCGATCGACAGAATGCCGAACAGCCCGATCAGGTTCGACGTGTTGGCGAGATTGATCGGCAGCAGGAAGCGTGGATTGATGATCGCCACCACCGCGCCGACCACCAGGATCAGGATCAGCAGGCCGAGATCTTTCTTGCTCATCGTCGTCTCCCCAATGGCCGCTGCCTATTTCGGCTGCTTGCCCACCGCCAGCAGCAGCACGTTTTCCTGGCTGAACTGTTCCTTGTCGAGAATGCCGGAGATCTGGCCCTCATGCATGACGGCGATGCGGTCGGACACGCCGATCACCTCCTCCATGTCGCTGGAGATCATCAGCACGGCGACGCCGGCATCGGCCAGCCCCCGCATCAGCCCGTAGATTTCGGCCTTGGCGCCGATATCGATACCGCGCGTCGGCTCGTCGAGGATCATCACCTTCGGCTTCATCGCCAGCCATTTGGCCAGCACGACCTTTTGCTGGTTGCCGCCGGACAGCGTGCCGGTGCGCGTCTGGACGGAGGGCGCCCTGATGCCGAGATTGGTCTTCTGCTTCTCGGCGGTAGCAGCTTCCGCGCTGGCCGAGACCAGCGAGCGCCGCGAATGCGCCGGCAGATTGGGGAGCGAAATGTTCTGGGCAATCGACAGGTCGAGCAGGATGCCGGTCAGCTTGCGATCCTCGGGGACGAGGAAGATGCCGCTTGCCACCGCATCCGCGGCTTGCGCGACGACCAGTTCCTTGCCGTCGAGCAGCATGGTGCCGCCAAAGCTCTTGTCAATGCCGAACAGGACGCGCGCCAGCTCCGTCCGGCCGGAGCCGACGAGACCGGCGAGGCCGAGGATCTCGCCATGCCTGACATCGAGGTCGACGGGCCGGTCGGGATAGGCAGCGGTGCGAATGGCCTTGACCGACAGCGCGACTGAGCCCGGCGGGCGCGCCGATTCCGCGGCCTTCTCCCTCTCCTTCAGCATGCGGCCGATCATCAGCTTGACCATCTGGTCGTGATTGATGGCGCTCTTCGGCAAGGTTCCGGCGAGCATTCCGTCCCTGAGCACGACGACGCGGTCAGCGACGCGCTCGACCTCGTGAAGGCGGTGCGAGATGAAAATGACGCTGATGCCGTCCGCCTTCAGCGCCTTGATGACGCCGAGCAGCTTGTCGGTTTCGGCGATCGGCAGGCTCGAGGTCGGTTCGTCGAGGATGACCAGCCTTGCCTTGATCGACAGCGCCTTGGCGATTTCGACCATTTGCTGCTGGGCCAGCGACAGCGCCGACACCGGCGTATCGGCCGAGAAATTGGCGCCGACGCGTTTTAGCAGCGGCGCCGCCAGCGCTCGCAGCCTGGCGCGGTCGACGAGCTTGAGCGGGCCGGCACGCAGCGGTTCGCGGCCGAAAAAGATATTGGCGGCGACGTCAAGGTTTTCGAACAGATTGAGTTCCTGGTGGACGAAGGCGATGCCCGAACCGATGCTGGCCTCGACGGTCAGACCGTCATGGTCGAGACCATCGACGGTGATGGTGCCGGTGTCCGGCCGGGTCACGCCGCCGAGGATCTTCATCAGCGTCGATTTGCCGGCGCCGTTTTCGCCGACCAGACCGATGACCTCGCCGGGCCTGACCTCGATCGAGAACCCGTCCAGCGCGACGACGCCGGGATAGGTCTTGCGCACGCCGTCAAGGCTCAGGAACGGAGCGTCCGTGGATGCAACGATGGATGGGTCGGAATAATTCATCACGCCTGACAGCAGTCGGTGAGCCGTTTTGGCCTCAGACTGACGGGCCTCGCAAGGCGCGTCAATAGAATCGCCGGCTCAAGGCGGACCCTGAGCCGGCGCAACTTATTTCGCTCACTTTCCAGACATCGCCTTGAGGTTGGCGGCGTAGGTGTCGACATCGTCCTTGCCGATGATCTTGGTCGGCACGATGATCAGCCCGTCGGCGGGAACGCCCGACTTGTCGCCCTCGAGATAGGCGGCCATCAGCTTCATGCCCTTGTAGGCCCATTCGAAAGGCTGCTGCACGACGGTGGCGGCGACGGTGCCTTCCTTGACGCCGCCCAGCGTGATCGGATCGTCGTCGAAACCGACGACGGTGATCTGGCCGAGCTTGCCGGCATCGCGCAGCGCTTCATAGATGCGCGGCGTGTTGTAGGAATAGAAGCCGACCATGCAGGTGACGTCGGGGCTGGCGACCAGCGCGTCCTCGACGTTCTTCTTGGCGCGGGCCTGGTCAATGTCGTCGCCACGCACGTCTACCAGCTCGATCTTGGTGCCGGCGAGGCCGTCCTTCATGCCCTGGATGCGCTCCTTGGCATTGTCGGCGCCGAGCAGGCCAACGAAGCCGAGGCACTTGCCGCCGTCGGGCATTGCCTTCTTGGCGATCTCGGCCGCCTGCTTGCCGGCATCGACATTGGACGAGCCGATATAGGCGACACGCTTGGTCTGCGGCGCGTCGCTATCGGTGGTGAACAATGCCGTCTCCGAGGCGATCTTGTTCAGCCCGTCGGTCGACGTCTTGGGGTCCACCGCCGAAACCATGATCCCCTTCACGCCGGCCGTCACCAGATCGTCCATCAGGCGCTGCTGTATGGCGACCGAGGACTGTTCCGGATATTTGAGCTCCAGATTATAGTTGGGCAGTTCGCCTTGAGCCTTCTTGACGCCGGCTTCGGCCGCCTTCCAGAAATCGGAAGCGCCGTTGACGACGAAGGCCAGCGTCGGCTTGTCGTCGGCGCGCGCAATTGCCGTGACGGACAGGCCGAGCAGCAGGGCCGCGGCGGCGACGGACGTATTTCGTATCACAGATTTCATGTTCAACCTCCCATTTGAATCAGTCGTGTCGCTGATGTGAATTTGCGGATTGCGGCTTGGACGCCCCTCCTCCTCAAGGGTTCCGGCAGCGAAAGAACGGCGCCAATCCAGCCACGATCCAAACTCTAGACACTCGTTTGCGGTTAGTAAATAGTCCGATTTGTCTGACATTTTCGTGATTGCGCGACGCATTTACGCCGGCCCGAGAGCCGCCAGACATCGCGTCGCACGCTCGATTTGCCGCGCCCAGCATGATCCATGCCGGGCATGACAAATTGACTTTAGAACGTCGCGAGTTATTAGTAAACAGTATTAGTTTTCTTGGTTGGAACGTCGCTTGCCATGAGCGGCAAGGCCTTGGCCGCCGCGTGGAGCAGAGAGACGCCAGGGGATCGAGCGGACCGTCGATGGCTTGCGCAGCGGCAGAAATCCGCGAGAAATCAAGCTTTGTGGCGAGATTGTCGTTTGCGCCGCCGTATGGCGGGCGATGGGATTCGATTGATAATAATGATAAATTTGATTTCCGTTTATAAACGCGGCATGTCGGACCGGCTTGCCGCTCGCGACGAGATCCGGTTAGACGGGCCGGGGTGGGAAACATGAAACCATGAGCGAACCGACGGATCTCAGCGATCCCGATGTCTCCAGGCGGCGCAAGCCGTCGGGGAAAAACCCCAAAGGCCGTGTCACCATGACCGACATCGCCAGGGCCGCCGGCTGCTCGCAGGCGACGGTTTCGTTCGTGCTCAACAACACGCCGGGCATCAGGCTGTCGCAGCAGACCCGCGAGCGGGTGATCGAGGCGGCGCGGGCTCTCGGTTACGCGCCGCCGGTGTTTTCCGCCTTGCGAGCCCCTGTTGCCTCATTCGAAGGGCTGGACGGGGTAATCGGCTTTGCCGTCGACCAACTGGCGACCAGCCCGGAGGCGGTCGTCGCCATTGAGGGGGCGCGGCAAGCCTCATGGAATGCCGGCAATGTGCTGCTGGTGGCGCAGACCATGGGCGACGAGGTCATGGAGCCCCGGGCCATTGCGGCGCTGACCAAGCGCGGCATTTCGGCGCTGATCTATATGACCATCTTCACCCGCGAGATCGTCGCGCCGGACTATCTCTACGGCCTCGACATTCCGGTCATCCTGCTCAATTGCTACACCGCCGACTATGCCTTCCCCGCCGTGGTGCCGAGCGAGATCGCCGGCGGCCAGAGCTCCACCCGGCACCTGATCGGCCATGGCCACCGGCGCATCGCCACCATCACCGGCGAGCCCTGGATGCAAGCGGCGCAGGACCGCCTGAAGGGCTACCGCCGGGCGCTGGCGACGGCCGACATTCCGTTCGATCCGGCCCTGGTCGTCGAAGGCGACTGGTCGGCGAGCGCCGGCTATGCCGCAACCGTCAAGCTGCTGGCACTGAAGGACCGGCCGACCGCGATCTTCTGCCAGAATGACCGCACCGCGATCGGCTGCTACGAGGCGCTGAAGGAGGCCGGCCTGCACATCCCGCAAGATATTTCGGTTGTCGGCTATGACGACGAGGAGATCGCGCGGCATCTGTTCCCGCCGCTGACGACGTCGATCCTGCCGCATATGGCGATGGGGCAATGGGCGATCGAGCAGCTCGAAGTGCCGGCTCCGCCCGGTCGGGGACGGTATCCGATCACCAAGCTGGAGTGCCCGCTGGTGGAACGGGAGTCGGTGGGCGCCGTGGCGCGGTGAGGCGAGGCGGGCCGGCGATCGACAATTGCACAGGCTTGACATCGCGCCCGGCATAGACCCGATTGAGTCCATGAGATTGCAAAGCTGCTATAATTTTCACGACTTTCGCAGGCTGGCAAAACAGCGCCTGCCGGGGCCGATCTTCGACTATATCGATGGCGGCGCCGACGACGAGACGACGCTGCGGCGCAACACGGCCGCGTTCGAGGACTGCGATCTCGTCCCCAACGTGCTTGCCGGCGTCGGGCAGATCGACATGTCGGTCACCGTCATGGGCCAGAAACTGGCGATGCCGGTCTATTGCTCGCCAACGGCTCTCCAGCGGCTGTTTCACCACAGCGGAGAGCGTGCCGTCGCCGCGGCGGCGGAAAAATTCGGGACGATGTTCGGCGTCTCCTCGCTTGGCACGGTCAGCCTGGAAGAAGTCCGCAAGCACCGGATACCGCAGGTCTATCAGTTCTATTTCCACAAGGATCGCGGCCTGAACCGCGCCATGATGGAGCGCGCCAAGGCAGCCGGCGTCGAGGTGATGATGCTGACCGTCGACAGCGTCACCGGCGGAAACCGTGAGCGCGACCTGCGCACCGGCTTTTCCATCCCCTTTCGGCTTACGCCCGGCGGGATGATGCAGTTTGCGATCAAGCCGAGATGGGCCATCGACTATTTGGCGCACGAAAAATTCAGCCTGCCGCAGCTGGATGGGCATATCGATCTCGGCGGCGGAGCGCTTTCCATCAGCCGCTATTTCACCGAGATTCTCGATCCATCGCTGGATTGGAAGGACGTCGAAGAGATGGTGCGCTTCTGGAACGGCCAGTTTTGCCTAAAGGGAATCATGAGCGTTGCCGACGCGAGAAAGGCCGTCGACATCGGCTGCACCGGCATCGTTCTGTCAAATCATGGCGGCAGGCAGTTGGACGGCTCGCGCAGTCCCTTCGACCAGCTGTCGGAGATCGTCGACGCGGTGGGCGACAAGATCGACGTGATCATCGACAGCGGCGTCCAGCGCGGCACCCATGTCCTGAAAGCTCTGTCGCTGGGCGCCAAGGCCGTCGGCCTCGGGCGCTACTACCTCTTCCCGCTCGCAGCGGCCGGACAGGCCGGCGTCGAACGGGCGCTCGGCCTGATGCGAACCGAGATCGAACGCGGCATGCGGCTGATGGGCTGCAGGTCGGTGGCCGAGCTTTCGAGGGGGAATGTGCGGTTTCGGTGACGGGGCCGAGGCGGCGGGACGAGCCTTCCGACATGCAGATACTATATCGACCCGTTGCCGCTCCTGCCGCCCATCTCGAAGACGGCCTCGCCGGAAACAGCATCCGTATATCCGCCCTCCAGCTGCTGCAACGTGTGCCGGAACCGCTCAAGATTGCCTAGCATCTTGGGCCGTGCATCGACCATGTGCTGGAAAGTGTCCCACTCTCCAATCGAGAAGAAGGCGCCATCTCCAGATTTGATGAGAGCCATCTTCCGCAATCCCTCGAAATTGCGCGGGGCGCTGCTGAACAGTTCGACGAATTCATCTTCACTACCCGGCTTGACCTGGAAGCGGACGCTGTTGAATGCCGTCATGTACGTTCCCCCGTGAAAGACCTGAAGAACCTCGAATATGCGAAAGCCCTAAGGCACCTCAAACCCTTCGAACAAGTGTACAGGAAATCGGAAGGTTGGCTTCAGTCACCTCAGGCCGAACGCCTGTTTCTGGCGCTGTTTTGGCAGGAAGAGGACAACGCTCGATCTCATCGGCGCGCCCTTCTAACCAGCAATGAAACGCGCTGTTAACGCCGTTCGCGGGTGACAGGATGTTGGCCGCAGTTCGAAGGTGTAGTCTGCATCTCGCTGTCAGTTGCGGAGGCGGAAATGAATTTGCTTCGGATTGCGCTCTTGTGCACGGCCATGATCGACCTTGGAATGCCGGCTGTTCGCGCTGAGGATCGGCCTGTGCCGCCGAACAACAAAGCCGCAACAGCGCAGCCGCCCGTTCATTGTGAAGGCCAAAACTGTCTCCCGCCGGCGAACAATCCTGTGCAGGAATGCACCGGCCAAGATTGCACGCCAACTCCGCCGACAGAACCAGGTCCGGAGATTAAGCAGGCCGACTGAGTAGCATCAACGGACCATCCCTCTTTTAGAAGGGATGGTGCTCACTCCTCGCGACCTTCCGGCCGCCACCGGCGCCAGCATTCACGCTCGAGGCCGGCCTTACATGATTGCGCCAGGATCCCCCAGCCGCAATCCAAAACCTGGAGAACTGTCCCTAATTAGTGTCTCACCCACGAGGCGCAGTCCACTATGTCCCAGGGTCGGACATGGGTTTATTGGCGCCCCGCGCAGGACAAACATAACGAATATGTGTCGCCGTTTGTGCTACCCTAGAACCACCTGGGACCGCCGCCCTCCGTTCCTCATCGCCGCATTTCCGCGTGGACGCTATTGCTTAAGGGAAGATCTGGCCGGCGGCCGTCTGTCCGCTCTTGGTTACCGCTACTCCAAGAGCGGACGAGAGATGCTGATGCTGGCTTCGGCGTCTCTGGTTTTGGACACGCGCGTCTCCTCAGGCGCCGGGTGCACTGCGGGGTCAGCCGGCCAGTCGGTTTTCCGTGACACCGGCCCGCAACCTTCAGAATGTGATAGCTCGCGGCAAGGAAGCCGGTGCTGGTTTATCAGAACGCCCCGCAGGCGGCAGCGGCGGAATAGTCAGAGCCAGCGGCGAACCTCGGCCTTGTAGCGGCGGTAGTCGTCGCCGAACTTCGCTTCGAGATAGCGCTCCTCGCGGGCGATCACCTGCGTCTGGATCGCGATCAGCACCAACGGGAGCAAGGCGAACGCGATCGGCCCGTCGAAGCCGATCGCAAGGCCGGAATAGATAAGCGCCATGCCGAGATACATGGGATTGCGGGTCCACCGATAAGGACCGGTCGTTGCGATGAGGGTCGTTGGCTGCGACGGCGGAACGTTGGTGCCCAGCCGCCGGAACAGCCCCGCCGCCGCAAGCATCATCGCCGCGCCGGCAACGAACAGCAGCGCGCCCGTCGCGACCAGCAACCGCCAGTCGATGCCGAAAGAGCGGAGGGTGACGAACCGCTCCGCCGCCAGCCCCAACAGCAGCGCTCCCAGATAGAGGAAGGGCGGAGGGAAGCGCACACCCGCGCTGTCCGGTTCGACGGCCATGCTCATCCTCCAATCTGTGCTCTCAAACCAGCATCGACTGCTGGGCCGAGATACCCGCCAGCGCGCCGTGCGATATTGCCGTGGTGACCGAGGCCATGAGGGGGTTTGCGAGGTCGCCGGCGGCGTAGATGCCGGGCATGCTGGTTTCGCGGCGCTCGTCGACCTTGAGGGCGATGCCGAGGGGTGTATTGACCGTGGCGAGGCCCAGTGATTCATGCAGGCTTGCGGACGGCTTGTTGCGCGGATGCGCGAACAAGATGTCAACCGAGACATTGGGGCCGGTATCGAGCTTGACGGTGGCGCTATGGCCCCCGCGATGGGCGATCTCGATGATCCGGCCATCGACGACAGGTAAGTTGCGGCGCGCCAAATCGGCCCGGATATCAGGCGGAATGTCGTGACCATCGGTGAAGACCGTCAACCTGTCGGTCCAATCGTGGAACAGCCTGACCTGATTGTGCGACTGCGGGCCGGACCAGACGAGGCCCCAATGCTGGTCGGCGACTTCAAAGCCGTCGCAATAGGGGCAGGGCACGATGGACGTGCCCCATCCTTCGGCAAAGCCCGGAACATCAGGCATCTGGTCGACGACGCCATAGCTCAGGATCAGGCGGCGCGCCCCAAGGCTTTCGCCATCGCCAGTGACGACGGAGAAATCGTCGATGGCGCCGGAGATGCTGTCGGCTCGGGCATTGATCAGCCTAATCGTGGGATAGCGCGCCAGCTGCTGCCGCGCCTCGGCCAGGATGTCCAGCGGTGGCTTGTGATCGTGGCCGAGCAGGCCATGCGAGTGGCCGGCGAAGCGGTTGCGCGGCAGGCCGGTATCGAGAACGGTGACCTTCCGGCGGGCGCGGCCGAGCTGCAGCGCGGCGGCGAGACCTGCAAAGCTGCCGCCGATGATGATGACGTCATCCATGGTGATGGGCTCCGTGTTGTGGTTGGGCTGGGCCTGGCTTGCACATTTTAGACACTGCGTGGTATCGTAATTCAAGAATTAGGATACTGTCAAGGACTAGAATTACCGTGACCGAAATTAGCCAGGGCCGGCGCGGCCGGCCCGCCAACGAGGCGCTTGGCCAAACGATCGTCGACGCCGCGTTCGAACTCTTTGTGGAATTGGGTTTTCAAGCGACGACCTTGGACAAGGTCGCCCAGCGGGCGAAGATATCCAAGCTCAGCATCTATCGGCACTTCGAGAACAAGGAGGCCCTATTCGGCGCGGCCATCAAGGCCCACTGCCATCAGTTTGCACCACTGGCCCTTTCTGAACGCGTCGACGGTTCGGCCGAAGATCAGCTCATGGCGGTGGGAACATCCCTGCTTCGCACGCTGTTGAGCCCGGACGTCCGCAGTGTCGAAGCCATGATCATGGCCGACAAGACGAATCAAAAGTCGTTAAGCAAGCTCCATTACGAAGCCGGCCCCGCCTATGTCATCGCCCAAATCGAGGCCCTGTTGCGTCAGTTGCACGCGAAGGCGGTTCTGAACGCGCCCAATCCTCTCCGGTCCGCCCGCTTGTTTGCCGCGCTTATCAAAGGATCCGATCTCCTGATTATCGCACGCTTCGATCAGGCGAGAGCAGAGGACGACAACGAAATCGAATCCTATTGCCGGTCCGCCGTCGCCATGTTCGTCGCCGCGCACGGTGGCAACGACCACGCGGGCGGATAGCCTAGACGAGGATGCGTTCGACTATATCGAGCGCTTCTGCAACCCGAGGTGCCGACACTCGACACTGGGCTATCTGAGCCCCGTGGAATACAAAGAGGCAAGCTAACCTAGCCTAACCTCTTGTCCACCGAACCGGCAGCAGCTCAGTCCAAACCTCTACGCCTTGGGCGGTGTTCCAGGACCTGTGACCGGCGGCGTAACCGCTACAACCCCATTCGAGGCCTTAGTGCCGGCTTAGCAGACCGTCAGCTTTCGGGAAGTTGCAACGGTGGTCTGAATGGCGGAAATGGAGGCGCGAAGCGGCCAGATTCGAACTCGCATTCGGCCATTGGCCGCACAGCCTGTCGCGCCAGAGTACCGGGGGCGGCGCGAGCCGAGGAAACGGCGGCTGACGGCGGTATTTGGCGCGCCCGAAGAGATTCGAACTCCTGACCCCCAGATTCGTAGTCTGGTGCTCTATCCAGCTGAGCTACGGGCGCGCAACAGGCCATGCTTTGCATAGCCTCGCGAACCGATCCTGGCGACCGGCCGCGATGTGACGTGTTCCCTAGCGACTGAATTTGCGAAAAGCAAGCCGATCCTGGCCAAAAGTTTTGCCGTCACGTTTTGTCGTCATGCGCCGGGCAGCCAAGGCGAGATCACGTCACACGGCGGCCGAGCCGATATGTCGTAGTCTCGGATCGGTCATTTGCCAATCGAAACGGTCCGTACCGAAACGAGTCGTTACACGGCGGCCGAGCCGATAGCTGGTCGTGTCGGATCGACCATTTGCGAATGGGAAGGCTCCGTAACGAAACGGTCCGTTACGCCGGGCGGCGCAGGCCGTTGCGAGCCTGGTCGAGGCGGACCGGCTGGTCGGGAATGGTGACGGCGAATGTGGTGCGGCCGCCTATGCTTTCGACCAGCTCCACCATGCCGCCGTGGGCGCGGATCAACTCGTGGGCGATCGCCAGGCCAAGGCCGGTGCCGCCGCTGCGGGCCGAGCCGCGAAATGCCGCGCTCAGGTTTTCGCGCGCTTTTGGCGGCAGGCCCGGGCCGGTGTCGGTGACAGTGATGCGGCTGACGCTGCCCATGCGCTCGGCCGACACGGTCAGGCGGCGCACCACGGCGCTCTCGGTGTCCGCCGCCATCGCCTGCACGGCGTTGCGGCTAAGGTTGGTGAGCACACGGAACAGCTGGTCGGAATCAGCGTCGACCTCGAGCACCGGATCGACGGCATTGACGAATTCGATGCCGCAGTCGATGTCGAGCAGGCCCTGGACGTCTTCGACCAGCTGGCGCAGCCTCAGCCTGCGGCGCGACGGCGGCGGCTCCTGCGTTCGGCCATAGGCAAGCACGCCCTCCGAGTAGGACACGGCGCGGTCGAGCGCGCGCAGGAGCTTCGGCGCGAAGGCCTGCACGGTCGGGTCCTTGACCTGGCGCAGGCGGTCCGACATCAGCTGCGCCGAGGCGAGGATGTTGCGCATGTCGTGGTTGATCTTCGACACGGCGAGGCCGAGATCGGCCAGGTGCTTCTGCTCGGACAGCATCTTCTGCAGCCGCTCCTGCATCTGCGACAGCTCGCGTTCGGCGACGCCGATCTCGTCGGCCCGGGCGGCAGGATGAATGATGCGGCCGGGGTCGTCCGGCGCCTCGGAGAAGGCCAGCATCGAGCGTGTCATCGTCCTGATCGGCCCGATCATGATCAGGTCTATCGCGGCATAGACCAGCATGGCGGTGAACAGCGAGATCAGCAGCGAGACGAAGGCGACGTTGCGCGAATAGATCAGCATGGCATTGCGCAGGCGGTGGTCGGGCATGATCAGCTCGAACTCCTTGTCGCTGTCGCCGACCGGCCCGAAAACGCGCAGCATCCGCTTGCCGCCGAAAAACAGCGTGTCCAGCGCGCCGGTCATGCCCTTGATCATGCCGACATTGGCGATATCGATATGGTCGTCAACCTGCGGCGGCATTTCGGCCACGACCAGAAGGCGTGAGACGCCGCCGTCGCGCACGGCGATCGCCTTGGCGCCTATCGCCATCAGCACGTCGTTCTGGGCGGCACGCGACAGCGAGGCAGGCTCGCCCTGCACCAGGACGATCGAGACCGCAGCGGCAGTGCTCAGCCTCTCCTTCAGCCAACTCAGCCGGTAGCTGGCGATCCAGGGGACGAAGATGAGAATTTCGGCCAACAGCACGAAGACGATGGTGAGCAGCAGAAGTTTGGTCGACAGGCCACGCGCCAGCGGCACCCTGCGGGTGGCGGCCTGCGCCTGGGCGACGCTATCGTCCATGGGAGGGACTTCACTCATGCTTGTCGTCACGGCTGCCTGTCTTTACGGCTGCTTGTCTTTGCGGCTGCTTGTCTTCACGGCCGCTTGTCTTAGCGGCTGCCCGTCTTAGCCGCTGCTTGTGTTCACGATCGCTTGATCGGGCGAGATTAGGCGATTGCGGCTTTTTTGCCAAATCCATCCTTGGTCGGAATCGTACAAAGGGCCGCAAGACTTCCCTGCCAGTCGGACAACGCCGGCCCGACACGCTGGATTGACTTCCAAAACCCTTCTTTCTATAAGCCCGCTCACGCTCGGGCCATTCGTCCCGGCGCGGTTTCGATCGCGCCAAAACCGGCCCGGCAAAGCTCCTGTTACAAAGTGACAGAATCAAGAAGGGCCGCACCCCGCGGTATTTAAACAAATGAAGCGTACTTACCAGCCGTCCAAACTCGTCCGCAAACGCAGGCACGGTTTCCGTGCTCGCATGGCCACCAAGGGTGGCCGCGGCGTCGTCGCAGCCCGCCGCAACCGCGGCCGCAAGCGTCTCAGCGCCTGAGCACCAAACGAGAGACAAGATCGTTGCCCGCAACCGGCAAGCCAACGGGCCCCCATCCCAAGCGGCTTCTGAAGCGCGCGGAATTCCTGGCCGTCCGCCGTGGCGAAAAGCGCCGTGGGCGGCTTTTCCTCGTCGAGGTTCTGGATCGCAGCGACGGCGAGGCGCCGCGCGTCGGCTATACGGTCACCAAGAAGGTCGGCAATGCCGTCGTTCGCAACCGCGTCCGGCGGCGGCTGAGAGAGGCCGTGCGCACGCATGCCGCGGATGACATGGCGCCCGGCAATGATTATGTCATCGTCGGGCGCGAAGACGTGCTTACGACTCCGTTCGGCCAGTTGAAGGCCGAACTCTCCCGCAGATTGCGTGGAACACGATAGGCCAAGGGCTTCGATGGAAAACAACCGCAACTTCTTCATCACCATCGCACTGTCGGTGCTGATCCTGGCGCTTTGGCAATATTTCTATGTGATGCCACGCAGCGAGATGCAGCGCGAAGCCGCCCGCATCGAAGAACAGCGCGTGGCCGAGCAGAAGAAGGCAGCCGAGGGCGCCACTCCCGGTGCCAGCGAAACGCCGGTGCAGCCGGGCGCCATTCCGAGCGCGCCCGGCGGCGACGCGGTGACGCCGGCCGGCCGCGACCAGGCGCTTGCCTCGACCAAGCGCGTCAAGATCGACACGCCGAGCCTCGAAGGCTCGATCAACCTCACCGGTGCGCGCCTCGACGACCTCCGGCTCAAGCACTACAGGGAGACGGTCGACAAGACCTCGCCCGAGATCGCGTTGCTCAACCCGGCGTCCCTGCCGAACGGCTATTTCGCCGAGATCGGCTTTTCCGGCACGCCGGATGTGGGCAGGCTGCCCGGCCCCGACACGGTCTGGCAGACCGACGGCAATGCGACGCTGACACCAGCGACGTCGGTCAAGCTGACCTTCACCAACGACAAGGGCCTGATTTTCAAGCGCACCTTCTCGGTCGACAGCCAATATATGTTCACCGTGTCCGACACGGTCCAGAATGGGGGCTCGGCGCCGGCGACGCTGTCGAACTACGGCCGCGTCACCCGTTTCGACAAGCCGGCTATCGCCAGTACCTATGTGCTGCATGAAGGCCTGATCGGCGTTACCGGAAGCGAAGGCCTGCAGGAGTACAAATACTCCAAGATCGAATCGGAAAGGGAATACAAGCCGGGCAAGTCGACCGACGGCTGGCTGGGCATCACCGATAAATACTGGGCGGTGACCCTGGTGCCGCCCGGCGGCCGCGAATTTCAACCCAAATTCTCTTATTTCGAATTCAAAAGCGGACCCCACCCGCATAGCTACCAGTCCGATTTCCTGTCCGATCCGGTCACAATCGCTCCCGGGCAGTCGACGAGCGTCGAGTCGGAGATATTCGCCGGCGCCAAGGAAGTTTCGACGATCAACGCCTATGAGAAGGACCGTCATATTCGCCAGTTTAACCTGGTGATCGACTGGGGCTATTTCTATTTCATCACCAAGCCGATGTTCTGGCTGATCGACACGCTGTACAAATTCTTCGGCAATTTCGGCCTGGCGATCCTCGCCACCACGGTCATCGTCAAAGCGCTGTTCTTCCCGCTCGCCAACAAATCCTATGCGTCGATGGCGAACATGAAGAAGGTGCAGCCCAAGATGCTCGAGATCCGCGAGAAATACGCGGACGACAAGATGAAGCAGCAGCAGGCGATGATGGAGCTCTACAAGACCGAGAAGATCAATCCGCTTGCCGGCTGCTGGCCGGTGGCGTTGCAGATCCCGGTGTTCTTCTCGCTTTACAAGGTGCTCTACATCACCATCGAGATGCGGCACGCGCCGTTCTTCGGCTGGATCCAGGATCTGGCGGCGCCGGATCCGACATCGATCTTCAACCTGTTCGGGCTGGTCCCGATCACCTTGCCGCATATGCTGATGATCGGCGTCTGGCCGCTGATCATGGGCGTGACGATGTTCCTGCAGATGCGCATGAACCCGACGCCGCCGGACCCGACGCAAGCTGCGATCTTCACCTGGATGCCTGTGATCTTCACCTTCATGATGGCGGGTTTTCCGGCCGGCCTCGTCATCTACTGGGCCTGGAACAACTCGCTGTCGATCCTCCAGCAGGGCGTGATCATGAAGCGCCAGGGCGCCAAGATCGAATTGTGGGACAATCTGGTCGCGCTGTTCCGCAAGAAACCGTCGCCGGCGGAATAGCCGGCGCTCCGATAATGCGAAACCAAAAAGCCCCGGTTCGTCCGGGGCTTTTTGCACAGACTGCCCGCCCAGACTAAGCGAGCCTGGACTAAGCGATTGGTACCGCGGACGGATCGCGCTATTTTGACCTGCCTGGCAGTTGCTCGACGGACCTCGATATGACCGGACCCAATCCATCGATCAAGCATCCGATCCCGTTGCACACACGCGTCGGCTTTCTGAAACCGCTGGTGACGGCGCCGAACATCGAGATCGGCGACTTTACCTATTATGACGATCCGGACGGGCCCGACAAATTCGCCGAAAAATGCGTGCTGCATCATTATCCGTTCATCGGCGACAGGCTGGTCATCGGCAAGTTCTGCGCCATTGCCGAGGGCGCGCGCTTCATCATGAGCGGCGCCAATCACGCCATGTCCGGCTTTTCGACCTATCCGTTCAACATCTTCGGTCACGGCTGGGAAGAGGGTTTCGACCCGGCGACATGGTCGAAGGAATTGCGCGGCGACACAATCGTCGGCAACGACGTCTGGATCGGCATGGAAGCGGTGATGCTGCCCGGCGTGAAGATCGGCGACGGCGCCATCGTCGCGGCAAAGTCGGTGGTGACGCACGATGTGCCAGCCTATGCGATCGTCGCCGGCAATCCGGCCAAGGTGGTAAAGATGCGCTTCGACGACAGGACCATCCGGCGGCTCCTGGCGCTGGCGTGGTGGCACTGGCCGGTGGAAAAGATCAGCCGCAATCTCGATGCCATTCGTGGCAGCAACATTTTTCTTCTGGAGGCGGCGGTTTGAACGCGTTGAACAAGACCACGATCGGCATCGAATTGTTCACGCGAGCCTGGATTTTCATCCGCGGCGTGCCGGCGATGAAATTCCTTCCGCCGGAAGGACCGCTCGAGATCGCCTTTGCCGGCCGCTCCAATGTCGGCAAATCGTCGCTGATCAATGCGCTGGTCAACCAGAGGGGACTGGCGCGCACCTCCAACACGCCGGGGCGGACGCAAGAGCTCAACTATTTCGTGCCGGGCGGATTTTCGGGAGAAGGCGCCGACCTGCCGCCGATGGCGCTGGTCGACATGCCGGGCTATGGCTACGCCACGGCGCCCAAGGAAAAGGTCGACGAGTGGACAAAGCTCGTCTTCGACTATCTCAAGGGCCGGGTGACGCTGAAGCGCGTCTACGTGCTGATCGATGCCCGTCATGGCATCAAGGCCAAGGACGACGAGGTGCTGTCGTTGCTCGACAAGGCGGCGGTGTCGTATCAGATCGTGCTGACCAAGACCGACAAGATCAAGGCTGCCGGGGTGCCGCGGCTGATCGAAGAAACGCTGGCGAAAATCAAGAAACGCCCGGCGGCCTTTCCCTTCGTGCTCGCCACGTCGTCAGAAAAGAGCGAGGGCCTCGAGGAACTGCGTGCGGCGATCGTGCTCGCCGCCAACGGCGGATAAGGTCTTGATGCGTCCAGGCAGGACGCAGGCACTGTCGCGTCAGGCGGACTTTGAAGCGCTTTCTTCGGCGGCAAGCTGTTCGGTGCCGTAGGCCTTCAGGAACACGTCGACGCCCGACCTGACGATATGCTCGATCTCGGCCGCACTTGGCGCCTTGGTGCGATAGGCAAATATGCATTGGCGGAAAAGGCCGGCCAAGCATAGCTCGGTGAACTGATAGGCGGCAAGCTCGACGTCATCGATCTTCAGCAGGCCGCGTTCGATAGCCATGTTGAGGAAAACCACAACCTTGTCATGGCCACGCTTCGGGCCGCGTTCGTAAAACCGCGCGCCAAGCTCCGGGATTCGTTCCGACGCGCCGATGACCGTACGCTGCGCCAGGATGACCCTGGCCGAGGTGATCTTCACGGACAGCACAATGCCGAACTTCACCAGCGTCGCGCGAAGATCGCCGATCTGGTCGAGCACTTCGTACATGTTCTTGAAGATCGTGCCGCGCTCTTCCTCGATCAGCGCTTCAAACAGTTCTTCCTTATTGGCGAAATAGACATAGATGGTGCCCTTGGACACGCCTGCCTCGCGGGTGATGTCGTTCATCGACGCCGCTTCGAAGCCTTTGTCGATGAAGACACGGCGCGCGCCGTCGATGATCTGGCTGCGCTTGACCGGGTCCTGGCCCGCAGCCGGGCGGCCGCGGGGCAGACTGTCCAGCAGGTCGCACTGATCCTTGCCAGTGCTGGGCAATAGGCCTGAATCAGGCAAAGGAGCGGCCTTGGGGGCTTCGGCCATAATGTCACACCTCGTAAAATAATTCGAACCATCCGGTTCGATTGCTCTTGATATGGGCCTCTTTAAGCGCTAAGTCAACGTCGAGATCGAACCGAACGGTTCAGTCTGACAATATTCAGCGCCAGTTAATTTAGAGAGATATCATGTCCTCGAACGCGCCCACCAGTGCCGAAGTCCGCCCTTTCCCCAGTGCCAAGGTCCAGCCTGCGATCGAAGCGCCGGAAGCCCCTCTCAAGCCCGCCGACATCACCCCGCTGGCTCCCGCCAAGAAGAAGCGCTCGATGCGCTCGATGTTGCTGCCCATCATCGGCCTGGCCCTGCTGGGCGCCGGCGCCTGGTATGGCTATGATTATTGGACCGACGGGCGCTTCATGATCACGACCGACGACGCCTATGTTCAGGCCGACACGGCGTTCATCTCGCCAAAAATCTCGGGCTATGTCGATCAGGTCAAGGTGACCGAGAACCAGCAGGTGAAGGCCGGCGACCCGCTGCTGGTGGTCGATGACGGCGACTACAAGATTGCCGTTGCCCAGGCCGCGGCGCAGATCGCCACGTTGACCAAGACGCTCGACCGCATCGATGCCCAGACCGAGGCGGCGCGCGCTTCGCTCAAGCAGGCGCAGGCACAGAAGACCGCCGACCAGGCCGCGGCCGACAATGCCAAGCGCGTCCAAGCGCGGGCCGCTCAGTTGCTCAAGACCCGCGTCGGCACCCAGGCACAGCTGGACGACGCTCAAACCGCGGTCGAGCAAGCCAATGCCGGGCTAGCCGGCGCCGACGCGCAGATCGCGGCGGCTCAGGCCAATATCGGCGTGCTGCAGGCGCAGCGCGCGGAATCGGCAAGCACGCTGGCTTCGCTGCAGCTCGCCCATGACAAGGCGGCGCGGGATCTGTCCTTCACCGTGCTGCGCGCGCCCTATGATGGCGTGGTCGGCAACCGCTCCGTCGAGCAGGGCGATCTTATCAGCCCCGGCCAGAAGCTCGCCGTCATCGTGCCGATGGACAAGCTCTATATCGTCGCCAATTTCAAGGAGACCCAGCTTGCCCGGCTGGTGCCTGGCGAAAAGGTCAGGATCTCGGTCGATGCAATCGACGGTCCGGATTTCGAAGGCACCGTCTCGTCACTGGCGCCGGCGTCGGGAGCGGTGTTCTCGCTGCTGCCGCCGGAAAATGCCACCGGCAACTTTACCAAGGTCGTGCAGCGCGTCCCGGTTCGCATCGACGTCCCAGCGGACGTGCTGAAGACGGGCAGGCTGCGCGCCGGCTTGAGTGTCGTCGTCGCCGTCGACAGCCGCACCGCGCCTTCGGCGTCGAAGTAACCGGGACCATCGGAGCAACGTCATGGCGACCGCAACCGTGACTGCAGGATCGGCGCCGGCGCCAGCCATTCGGGCGCCGGTCGACCACATCTCGACGCGCCGCGTCATCGCCTTCCTGGCGATGGTGTTCGGCATGTTCATGGCGATTTTGGACATCCAGATCGTCTCGGCGTCGCTGGCCGAGATCCAGGCGGGCTTGAGCGCCAGTTCCGACGAGATCCCGTGGGTGCAGACGGCCTATCTGATTGCCGAGGTGGTGATGATCCCGCTGTCCGGCTTTCTCAGCCGTATGCTGTCGACGCGCGTGCTGTTCACGATTTCGGCGGCGGGGTTCACCGCGGCCAGCGCACTGGCGGCGACCGCAACCAACATCGACCAGATGATCGTCTACCGCGCCGTGCAGGGCTTCATCGGCGGCGGCATGATCCCGAGCGTCTTTGCAGCCGCCTTCACCATCTTCCCGCCGTCGCGTCGCGCCATCGTCTCGCCGATGATCGGCCTGGTGGCGACGCTGGCGCCGACCATCGGCCCGACCGTCGGCGGCTATATCAGCCATGCCATGTCCTGGCACTGGCTGTTCCTGGTCAACGTCGTGCCCGGCATTCTGGTGACGACGGCCGCCTGGTCGCTGATCGACTTCGACAAACCCAATCTCAAGCTGTTCAGCAAGTTCGACTGGTGGGGGCTTGCCGGCATGGCCGCCTTCCTGGGCTGCATGGAATATGTGCTGGAGGAAGGTCCGAACAACGACTGGCTGCAGGATCAGGCGGTGTTCATCTGCGCCATCATCATGACCTTCGGCGCAGTGCTGTTCTTCTGGCGCGTGTTCACCGCCGAGGAGCCGATTGTCGATCTGAGGGCCTTCAGCAATGTCAATTTCGCCTTCGGCTCGCTGTTCTCCTTCGTCGTCGGCATCGGCCTCTACGGTCTGACCTATCTTTATCCCGTGTTCCTCGGGCGCATCCGCGGCTACGATTCGATGATGATCGGCGAGGCGCTGTTCGTCAGCGGCCTGGCCATGTTCTTCACCGCGCCGATCTCCGGCATCCTGTCGAACAAGATGGACCCGCGCATCATGATGATGATCGGCTTCTTCGGCTTCGCCACGGGCACCTGGTGGATGACGCATCTCACCGCCGACTGGGATTTCTATGAGCTGCTGATCCCGCAGATCCTGCGCGGCTGTTCGATGATGCTGTGCATGGTGCCGATCAACAACATTGCGCTCGGAACCCTGCCGCCGGAGCGGTTGAAGAACGCGTCGGGCTTGTTCAACCTGACCCGCAATCTCGGCGGCGCCGTCGGCCTGGCCGTCATCAACACGGTGCTGATCGACCGCAATGCCTTCCACTACGCCAGGCTCTCCGAGCACGTGCAATGGGGCAGTGCCGCGGCGCAGCAGAAGCTGCAGAACATGACGCTCAACTTCGAGCAGACTGCCGGGCTCGACGCCTCCAAGGCGGCCATCTCCAAACTGTCAGGCATGGTCCAGCAGCAGGCATCGCTGCTGTCGTTCATGGACGTATTCTTCATGCTGACGGTTTTGTTCGCGACGCTTGGGCTCTTCACCCTGGTGATCCGCAAGCCAGTCGCTCAGGGCGGCGGTGGCGGACACTGATTCGCAAACGTGGCAGCGGTTTCGGGGACGTTCCTCCAGTCCAAGCCCGGAAAGCTCTGACCACGCAAAAACTCCGGGCCGCAAGCCCGGAGTTTTTTCGTATGCTAGTTGGTTCGTATGCTGGTTGGATTTGTCAGGCCGTCGCCGGCTTGAAGGTCAAGGCGACGCCGTTGATGCAGTGCCGCAAGCCGGTCGGCGGCGGACCGTCGTCGAAGACGTGGCCGAGATGGCCGCCGCAGCGGCGACAGTGGACCTCGGTGCGGGCCATGCCCAGAGACCTGTCCACGGTCTTGCCGATGGCGTTGGGGATTTCCTGCCAGAAGCTCGGCCAGCCGGTACCGGAATCGAACTTCGTTTCGGAGGAATAGACCGGCAGGTCGCAGCCGGCGCAAGCGAAGATGCCCTTGCGGTGCTCGTTGAGCAGCGGACTGGTGCCTGGATATTCGGTGCCCTCCTTGCGCAGCACATTGAAGGCCGCGTCGGACAGGATGGCGCGCCACTCGGCCTCGGTCTTGGTGACCTCGAAGGTCTCGGCCGCGCTCGCATCCTGGGCTCCGCCCATGCGCAGCGCGGTGGCGCCTGCGACAACGCCAATGGCTGCCGCTCCACTCAAAAGAAGCTCGCGACGGTTCATGGCCATTCCTCCTGTCATTGCTTGTGCCAAATTCGACCGCCACATGGAAATCAAAAGCCGGTGACGATCGCTGTCCTCAAAGCGGGAACTCCGCGCCTTTCCACGTCTGGCGTGAACAGCGCGGAGTGTGCGCAGGGAGGCCTTAGCGATATCTTCGCTGGTCGCGCCCGTTTTGTTACATCTTCGGCAGGAGAACCTTGTCGACGACGTGGATGACGCCGTTCGACTGCTCGACATCGGCAATGGTCACATTGGCGATATTGCCGTTCTCGTCGGTCACGGTGACCTTGCCGCCGTCGGTCTTGAGCGACAGTTCGCAACCGCCGACCGTCTTGACCTTGTGCGCGCCGCCGTCGGCCTTGACCATCTTAGCGACGTCGGTCGCCATCGCCTTGGCGCCGATGACGTGACAGGTCAGGATCTTGACCAGCTTGTCCTTGTTTTCAGGCTTGAGCAGCGTCTCGACCGTGCCGGCTGGAAGTGCCGCAAAGGCCTCGTTGGTCGGCGCGAACACGGTGAAGGGGCCGGCGCTCTGCAGCGTGTCGACCAGGCCGCCAGCCTTGACGGCGGCGACCAGCGTCGTGTGGTCCTTCGAGTTGACGGCATTCTCGACGATGTTCTTCGTCGCATACATGGCGGCGCCGCCGACCATCGGATTTTCGGCATAGGCAGCAGTGGCGAGCGCGGAAATGACGATCGTACCGGCAAGCAAAAGGGTGGCGAATTTACGCATGGTGTCAGACTCCTCTGGTTGTCTTTCCCATCTTTGGGGAACGCAAGGAGATACGGGGCAGAAATGCGGGAGTTTCGCTCCCTTCGGAAAAAACATTGTCTTGCTGAAATTTGTTCAGCGCAAATCGCTCGCCGCCAACAAGCTTTGCAAGCCTTTCATCACAAGATGATGGACTTCATTTCTTCTTTTCCAAGGAGACCCAATGCGAAAAGTGATCAGATGCTCTTCAGATCGCCCGCTGCGACCACCGGTCCAGTCGGCTGGCCGGTCGGTGAACCGCCGGCAGGCTCGACGCTGACCGCAAGCACGGCGCCTTGCGCCAATTTCTCCTGGACGGCCGGCGGGATGGCCAGATGCGCGGTCGCACCGGCCGGGATGACGCCCATCGATACCGGCGCATTCTTGCCTTCGATCATCCACAGCTCGAAGTCCTTGCCGGCGGCCCGCTCGCCGGAGACGTGGGAAAGGCCGACATCGTGACGGGCGGCGTCGTAGACGACGAGGTATTTTACGTCGCTGCCTTCGGCTGCAAGCGAGGCGACAAGCCGGGTTTGCGGCTCAACGACCGGCGGATTGACGTAAGGCAGGGCAATATAGATTGCCAGCGCCGCAACGGCGGCGGCGGCAAGACCGCGCCAGAAGCCAAGGCTCGACCAGAGGCCGGCGCGCGGCCCTGCCGCGAACAGCCGGCGGTCCAATGCTTCCTTGACCCTGATCGGAGGCTCTGTCGACGGATAGGCCGCGGCCATCGGCGAAAGATGCGCCTCCCAGCTGTCGACAAGGCGCGCAAAGGCGGCGTCCGCATCGATGCGGCGTGACGCGATCTCGCGTTCGTCCTCGGCCAGCACGCCAAGGACGTATTCGGCGGCGAACAGGTCGTCGCCCCCACGTTCCGGTCCGTTGTCGTCAGCCAGCGTCATCTTTCCAGGCATTCTCTCAGTTTCAACAAGCTGCGCCGCAGCCAGGTCCGCATCGTGTTCAGCGGCACGCCATGGCGCTCCGCCAGTTCGGCATAGCTTTTGCCATCCAGATAGGCGCCCCGGACGGCCGCCGCCCGGTCCTTTTCCAATTCACCGAGACAATGGTAGATGCGTTCGGACTCACCGCCCGTCACGGCCATGGCCTCCGGTCCCGGCGCTGGATCGGCCACGTCGAGCGCGGCATCGATATAGGCGGCAGGCTCTCGCCGCGCCCTGATGCGATCGATCGCATGATTGCGCGCAATGGCCACCAGCCAGGAAATCGGGCTCAGATCCGAGACGGCGAAACGGTCCGCCTTGGTCCATATCTTGACGAAGACCTCCTGCAGCGCCTCTTCTGCATCTCCCCGGTCCTTCAATACACGAAGGCAGACACCGAAAAGTTTCGCGCTGGTCTGCCGGTAGAGCAGATCGAACGCAGCCCGGTCCTTCATCGAAGTCCGGACAATCAGGTTGCTGATGTCCTGCGGCGTCATCGGGTGCCAAATTAGGCAATTGCAATGTATTTGCAACGACTGAAATGGTCTTGCGCACCGGCAACACCAGCGTCGATTGCCAAGGAAATCGCCGCCCGCTAGCTTGCCATGAGCGGGGGAGCGACCATGTCGATTGAACGGGTTCTGTGGGAGCATGACGCAATCGGCCTGGCCGCACTCGTGCACAAGGGAGAGATCACACCGCAAGATCTTGTCGATGCGGCGATCGCCCGGGCCGAGGCCACCCGCCCGGAGATCAACGCCATCGCCGAACCACTTTATGAGGCGGCGCGGGCGCGGGCGAAAACCGTTGATCGCAAGCTGCCGTTTGCCGGAGTGCCCTTTGCGCTGAAGGATCTTGGCATCGCCATGAAGGGCGTGCCGACGCATGGCGGCAGCCGTATCCCAGCCTTCACCCCCGATTTCAACTCGGTGATGACGGAACGCTATCTGGCCGCGGGGCTCATTCCGATCGCCACCAGCACCGCACCCGAACACGGGCTGAGGCTGGTGACCGAATCGGCGGCATTCGGCGTCACCCGCAACCCATGGGACACCGCACATACGACTGGCGGTTCCTCGGGCGGTGCGGCTGCGCTGGTCGCAGCCGGCGTCGTGCCGATGGCGCATGCGTCGGATGGCGGCGGCTCGATCAGGGTGCCTGCGGCTTGTACCGGGCTGGTCGGGCTGAAAACCTCGCGCGGCCGTGTTCCCTTGACGCCGCTGGTCACCGAAAGCTGGTACGGCTTCGTCGTCGACCATGCGTTGGCCCGCTCGGTGCGCGATACGGCCCTGCTGCTCGACCTGACCCACGGGCCCGACCCGCTGTCGCCCTACGCGGCACCGCCGCCGAAAGGCGGTTTCGCCACCGCAGCCGGGCGCGATCCTGGCAAGCTCAAGCTCGCCGCCTACCGAAAATCGCCGCTCGGCCTGCCGATATCGGAAGAGACGCTGAAAGCTCTGGATACAGCGATTGCGCTGGCGCGCGAAGGCGGGCACAGCGTCGAGGAGATCGACCTGCCCTATATCGATCGCGATTTCATCGCCGATTTTGCCAGAACCGTCGCTGCGGCGGTGGCCGGCACGATGCGCGGCGAAGCGTTGCGCGTCGGCCGCTCCATCTCAGGCGACATCGAGCGTGCCACGCGTGTGATGAGCCGCTTCGGCGAAATCGTCTCGGCCGGCGAGATCTATGCCGGCCTGCAGCGGCTGCACGCCGCCTCGCGCCGGCTTATCACCGAGACTGCGCGCTATGATGCGGTGCTGATGCCAATTATTGCGCACCCGCCGCTCGCCTGCCGCGCCATGGACCCGAAAGGCGCCGACGAATTCATCGAGAACGTACTGGACAGACTGCGCCTCGCCGGCCTGCTGAAGTTCAAGCCGCTATTCGGCCAGCTGATGGACAAGAGCCTATGGTTCACCCATTGGCCGGCGATCCAGAACGTCAGCGGACAACCGTCGATCGCGCTGCCGGTCTACGTCACCGATACCGGCCTGCCGCTCGGCATCCAGGCCGCCGGGCGCCCCGGCGACGAGGAAACGCTTTTGTCGTTCGCCGCGCAGATGGAAAAGATCTCGGGATGGCTGACACGGCGGGCGCCGCTGCAGGTGCCGGCATAGAAGATGATTTGATCAATGATGAGGGCAAAGCCGTTTGCGGCCTGCTGCAATTCCCGCTAAGACGCCGCCGTTCATGCCAAGCTGGGAACCACGCCGATGACGGACGTCGCCGCCACCGCCGAAATGCAGGCCGCGCTGCTTTCAAGGGCGCTGCCCTATATGCAGCGCTACGAGAACAAGACGGTCGTGGTGAAATATGGCGGCCACGCGATGGGCGACATTGCGCTCGGCAAGGCCTTCGCCCGCGACATCGCGCTGCTCAAGCAGTCCGGCGTCAACCCGATCGTCGTGCATGGCGGTGGGCCGCAGATCGGTGCCATGCTCAGCAAGATGGGAATCGAATCCAAATTCGAGGGCGGCTTGCGCGTCACCGACCAGAAGACCGTCGAGATCGTCGAGATGGTGCTGGCCGGGTCGATCAACAAGGAGATCGTCGCGCTGATCAATGCCGAGGGCGAATGGGCGATCGGCCTGTGTGGCAAGGACGGCAACATGGTTTTCGCCGAAAAGGCGCGCAAGACCATGATCGATCCGGATTCCAACATCGAGCGCGTGCTCGATCTGGGCTTCGTCGGTGAGCCGGTAGAGGTCGACCGCACATTGCTCGACCTCCTGGCGCGCTCCGAAATGATCCCGGTGCTGGCGCCGGTCGCGCCCGGCCGCGACGGCCATACTTACAACATAAACGCCGACACTTTTGCCGGCGCCATCGCCGGCGCCTGTCAGGCGACGCGCCTGCTGTTCCTCACCGACGTGCCTGGCGTGCTCGACAAGAACAAGAAGCTGATCGACGAACTGACCGTGGCCGAGGCCAAGGCCCTGATCAAGGACGGCACGGTCTCGGGCGGCATGATCCCCAAAGTCGAGACCTGCATCGAGGCAATCGAGCGCGGCGTCGAAGGCGTCGTCATCCTCAACGGCAAAACGCCGCATGCGGTGCTGCTGGAGCTGTTCACCGAACACGGCGCCGGCACGCTGATCGTGCCGTGAGTGGCCCCAGTCTGTCCAGCGCTGCGATAGCCCGGATGACCGTCAGATCACTATCGCAGCACTTGTTGAGACAGGCGGGCGGGTGAACGATCGATTAGGCAATCTCCGCCTTCCTCGCTCGCCGCCAGTCGATCATCCGGGCTGAGGAAGCCGCGCGATGACCTTTATTTCAAAATCGAAGCCCGCCAGCCAATTCACCCCCACCGCGGTCCAGTTCGGGTAGGGCGGTTTACCGATCGCCTTAAGTCGAACGGCGTCAATCGCCTCCCACTGCGTGGCCGGGTCGGTGTGGAAAGTGGTCACGTCAACGATGTCGTCGAACGTGCAACCGGCGGCCTTCAACACTGCCGCGAGATTGTCGAAGGCAAGCTGGACCTGCTTTTCGAAGGCTGGCTCGGGCGATCCGTCCTCGCGGCTGCCGACTTGGCCCGAAACGAACAGAAAGTCGCCTGAGCGGATCGCCGCCGAATAGCGGTTGATCTCGTAGAGGGCCTGCCGACCGGCAGGGAAGATCGCATCGCGTTTGGTCATTGTTTCACTCCATTCAGACAAGGCAGGCCGGCCAGACCTCGCGACCATCGCGATGTGGCTTCACCGGGAAGGGCGAGAGCCGCTCGCAAGACTTCAGGGTTTTGGATCGCTGCGCTCCACTTTACGGGGCGGTCATTGATATACGTCCCGTATCCCTGAAGTGGGTACATACATTCCGTATGTCAATACACATACGTTGCGTATGTTTGTTAAGAGATTGCCCGGAGCCGGTCAGGCCGCGGCGAAATCGTGATCCCAGGCGGTGTCAGCCTGCGCGCCGGGTGCGCGACCACCATCGATTCCTCTTCCTCGTCCTGCGGCGCGCCCCAGAATTCGGCCAGCGTCGGGCCATTTTTCAGGCGGCGGTCGCGGACCAGAAAGCCCCAGACTTCGCGGAACCAGACGCGGCGGCCCACTTTTGTGTACCAGCGCATCGAATGCCGTTGCTCCGGATCCTTGTGGAACAGGATACGCGCCAGAGCCTTTGGCCGCGACTGTACTGCCAGTTCGATCAGCTTGACGGCGAAGAACAATATCCACGGCTTGAGCCGGGTCATCTGCAGCACCTGATGCTTGTAGTCCCACAGGCGGGCATCTAGCTGGATCACCTTGCGATCCCTGGCAATCCTGAAGAACGGCGTCCAGCGGTGCGGCGTGACGTAGAGCGCCTGGATCTGGTCGGGGTCATAGGCGATCAGCTGGCGGAAGCCGCGCCAGAGGTCACGGAGGCTTTCGTCCTCGAAACCGGCCACCCAGGTCGCCATCGACAAGATGCCGTTGAGGCGCAGCAGCCGTATCGCCTCGCGGTCGGATGAGGTGCTGCCGCCCTTGCGGATCAACTGGAGCGTCTGCTCGTCGGTGTTTTCCATGCCAAGCAGCCAGCGGATGACGCCGGCCTTGCGATAGAGATGCAGGCTGTCGGCATCGCGGACGATGTCGTCGGCGCGGGTCGAGCCGACGATCAGCACCGGCACATTCTCGGCGATCATCGCATCGAGAAAGGCGCGCCAGGCTTTTTTGGAGGATGTCGGGTTCTCGTCGGCGAGGTTGATCAGCTCGACGCCATGCTGCCGGTACAGCCAGGCGATCTCTTGCGCGAATTTCACGGGGTCGCGATGCCGCCAGCGCGTCCAGAAGCCCCGCTGGCCGCAATAGTTGCACAGATGCGGGCAGCCTCGCGAGAACTGCATGACCACCGCACGCTTGCCTCCCCAATAGCTATAGCGGCGATGATCGATCAGTTCCCAGCCGACGCGGTAGTCGTCGAGGTTGGCGATCGTCCTTGCCGGCTTGGTGGCGAAGGGCCGCCGCAAATCGTCAGGAAAGGCGATGCCCGCCACGTCCGACAGCGGCTTGCGTTTCTCCAGCGCCTCGACCAGCGCCACGATTGTCGCCTCGCCCTCGCCGCGCACGATGAAGTCGAAGGCATCCGTTTCGGCCAGTATGTCGCGCCAGTGATAGGTGGGGAACACGCCGCCATAGATCAGGATTGTCGCCGGATCGATGTGCTTGACCATGCCGGCGATCAGCAGGGCTGTCGGATGCGCAGAGGTCGAGCCGGAATGGCCGATCAGAATGCAGTCGGGATGGTCGCTCAAGGCGTCCCGGACCAGCGTGGCAAGCGGCATCGGCCCGAATTCGGCGTCGACAAGCCGCACTTCATGTCCCGCGTCGATCAGCGGACCGCCCAGTGCCAGCAGACCGAGCGGCGGCAGGTGGTCGTCCGGCACACGGCTGCCGATAGCTGTATGCGGCGGGTTGATCAGGACGATTTTCATGGCGGACCTTATGCAATGGCGGTCCGCATGTCGTAGTCGGCGATCTAGCTCCGGAGATTGGCTCGCTTCAGCAGTTTGTGTGCAGCTTTTCCGCAGAAATGCCTATCGTCTGAGATGTGCAAGCGGGACATGGCCAGGCCCCTTGATGTTCTGCAGCACAAGCTGGGTGTGGACGTCGCGCACGCCTTCGAGCCGCATCAGCCGGTGCATGACGAAGGCATTGAGCTCGTCGACCGACGGCACCATCACATGCAGCAGGAAATCATGATCGCCGGTCATGGTCCAGCATGAGGACACCTCGTCCATGCGCTGAACGGCGGCGATGAAGCTTTCGGGCGAGCCGTCGCTGTGGCTGGTCAAGCGCACCTGGATGAACACCTCGACCATCAGCCCGACGGCGCGACGGCTGAGCACCGCAGCGAAGCCCTTAATGATGCCCGCCTGCTGAAGAGCCTCGAAGCGCCGCGCGCAAGGTGTCGTCGACAGGCCGATCTCCTGCGCCAGCTCCGATACCGGCTTGCGCCCGTCGCGCTGCAGGATGTCGAGCATCTTGATCTCGAATTCGTCAAACTGAGGCATTTTCACTCTCCCGAAGCTCGATCGTGGAGTCTTTTACCTCCAAGCCCGCATTTGGGCCACCATCAAAGCTGATTTGCCTCGCGCCCTCCGGCTAGAATTTCCGGCAATCCGCTGATCATGATTTGTAGGGAGAGCAAACCAATGACGATGAACGTTGCCGACTATGCCCGCGAATGCGCGGCGCGAGGCCTTCGCGGCGATTATTCGGTCTGCCGTGCCGATTTCACCGTGGCGCAGGGCTATAACTATACCGACGAAGAACAGGCGGTGTGGCGCACGCTGTGCGACCGCCAGACGAAGCTGACCAGGAAGCTGGCCCACCACTCCTACCTCGATGGCGTCGCGGCGCTCGGCCTTCTCGACAAGATCCCGGACTTCGGTGCGGTCAGCGAGAAGCTGCGCAAGCTCACCGGCTGGGAGATCGTCGCTGTGCCGGGGCTCATTCCCGCCACGCCGTTCTTCGACCACCTCGCCAACCGCCGGTTCCCGGTCACCAACTGGCTGCGAACCCAAAAGGAGCTCGACTACATTGTCGAGCCCGACATGTTCCACGACTTCTTCGGTCACGTGCCGATCCTGACGCAGCCGGTCTTTGCCGACTTCATGCAGATGTATGGCAAGAAGGCCGACAGCGTGATTGCGCTCGGCGGCGACGAGATGATCACCCGGCTTTACTGGTACACCGTCGAATACGGGCTGATGCGCGAGGCGGGCCAGCCGCTGAAGGCTTTCGGCGCCGGGCTGATGTCATCCTTCACGGAGCTTCAGTTCGCCGTTGAAGGCGGCGAGGCGCACCATGTCCCCTTCGACCTGGAAACCGTAATGCGCACCGGCTACGAGATCGACAAGTTCCAGCGCGCCTATTTCGTACTGCCATCCTTCGACGTCCTGCGTGATGCTTTCGAGACTGCCGATCTTGCGGCGATCGTCGCGCGCCGCAAAGGCGAGCCGGCGCTCGACCCGGCAAAGATCTAAAAGGTTAGTTCTTCTTAACGACCGCCAAGGCTCACGCCGCTTCGGAAATGTCCCTGTCGAGGACCGACAGATTGCGGCCGCGATGCTTGGCCTCGTAGAGCCGCCGATCGGCGGCTCGCATCAGATCCGACACGTCGATTTCCTCGCCGCAGGTGATGCCGCCAATACTGACGGTCAGCGGAACCGTTCGTTCGTCGACGGGGCGGAAACGGATACACTCGACTTCACGGCGGATGCGCTCGGCGACGCGCCTGGCTTCGTGTTCGGTGGCGCCGATCAGGAAGGCGCAGAATTCCTCGCCGCCGATGCGGCCAAGCATGTCGCCGCTACGCACGCCGCGCTCTATTGCATTTGCGATCAGAAGCAGCGCGTCGTCGCCGATCAGATGGCCGTAACTGTCGTTGATGGTCTTGAAATGGTCGGCATCGATGATCAGCAATGCGCCGCGATCGGATTTGCGCCGGGAGCCGTCGAGGGCGCCAAAGAAACTTTCGCGGTTGAGCATGCCGGTCATGTCGTCGCGGCTCGCCTTTTCCGCCAGGCGCCGATGCGCGGCGGCAAGCTGGGCATGATTGCGAGCAAGGTCGCGGTGCGCGTTTTTCAACCTTTCGCTCTGCCAGAACGAATAGGCGCCGGCGCCCCAGGCCAGAGCGAGCGGGCATAGGGTCGACGTCAGCCAGATGGTGCGATTGATCGAAAACCCCATTGCCGGAACAACGATCAGCGTCAACAGAAGTGAGGCGGCGACGGAGGCGAAAGCGATGGCGGCAGACTTTAGAAATATGCGATTCATCGCTTGCTCCCACTGGTCCGTCTTCGTGTCAGCAAGCGCTGAATGTCACCTTTCGGCGATGCGTAAGATTTTAATCGTGTCGCGTTTTTTACCACTCTTAGCGCGCATAGGTTGTGGATAAACCCCCTGCTAGAAAGATCGTTTCGTGCCATAAGGACGGTATGACCGCGCTTCCCGATCCCGCCCGCTTTGCCCATGTCACCGACTGGGTGTTCGATCTCGACAACACGCTCTATCCGCACCATTCGAATCTGTTCTCGCAGATCGATGTGAAGATGACCGCCTATGTCGGAGAGTTGCTGACGCTGCCGCGCGAGGAAGCACGCAAGCTGCAAAAGGAGCTCTACCGGGAATACGGCACGACACTGAACGGATTGATGACGCGCCACGGCATCGACCCCGACGATTTTCTCGAGAAAGTGCACGACATCGATTATTCCTGGCTGGTGCCCGATCCTGTCCTTGGCACGGCCATACGCCAGCTTCCCGGCCGTAAATTCATCTTCACCAGTGGCGATCGCCGGCATGCCGAACGCACCGCGCGGCAGCTCGGTATCCTCGAGCATTTCGACGACATTTTCGACATTGTCGCAGCCGGGCTCAATCCCAAGCCGGCACGGCAGTCCTACGAGAAATTTGCCGAACTCCACGCTGTTACCGGGCAAAATGCGGTGATGTTCGAAGATCTCGCCCGCAACCTGTCGGTGCCGAAATCGCTGGGCATGACCACGGTGCTGGTGGTGCCGCGCAATTTCGAGCCGACCTTCTCGGAAATCTGGGAGCGCGACCCGGCCAATGAGGACGACGTGGACTTCGTCACCGACGACCTCGCCAGCTTTCTCACGGCGATCGTCGAAGTCACCGCTTGATCGCGGCGGCGCGGTTCAAACCTTTGTTTCCTATGCATCAGAGCTTGTAGAAGCGGCTGACGATCCCCCAGGCCTCGTCGGCGGTGTCGACGAAATCGATGATGTCCTGGTCGCCGGGCGTGATCGTGCCTTGCTCGGCGAGGAAATCGAGGTCGATCGCCCTTGCCCAGAAAGCCTTGCCGAACAGGATGACCGGCACGCGTTCCATGCGGCCGGTCTGGATCAGGGTCAGCGTCTCGAAGAATTCGTCCATCGTGCCGAAGCCGCCGGGAAACACCGCAACGGCCTTGGCACGCATGACGAAATGCATCTTGCGGACCGCGAAATAGTGGAAATTGAAGCAGAGCTCCGGCGTCACGTAAGCGTTTGGCGCCTGTTCGTGCGGCAGCACGATGTTGAGCCCGATCGATGGCGCGCCGACATCATCGGCGCCGCGATTGCCGGCCTCCATGACACCAGGCCCGCCGCCAGTCACCACGACGAATTCGCGATAGTACGAGGTGGCCGACTGCTGCGAGCAGAGGCGGGCGAATTTGCGCGCCTCCTCATAATATTTGCTGTTTTGCTCGAGGTTCTTCTTCTGCGTCTCGTTCTTGGCCGCCCAGGCCTCACCGCCGGGTTCGGGGATGCGGGCGCCGCCGAACAGGATGACGGTCGATTGAATGCCGCGCTCGGCCAGGATCATCTCCGGCTTCAGCAGTTCGAGCTGCAGCCTGACCGCGCGCAACTCGCGCCGCGTCATGAAATCGGGGTCGTTCCAGGCCAGCCGATACGTCTCCGCGCGCGTTTGCGGCGTGTCCGGCACGCTTTTCGACCGCTCCAGGTCCTCGTCCGAATGCGGCAGCGGCGTCCACCCCGCCTTTTCCATAGGAGTCATTTCAGCTTTACCCGTCCAATCATTCACTTGCGCCGTCCCGTGACGCTGCCGCGATTGACCCTCCCCAAGCCTTCACATAGGGTCCGCGCGACTTTCAAACAGGTTAAGGCGCCGGCCCTTAACAGCTTGGTAATGGAGCGAATTCATGTCGAAGCCCGATCTCGCGAGTCTCGAGAAGATCATCGAGAACGCCTTCGAGGAACGCGACACGATTTCGACCGCAACCCGCGGCGAGACGCGTGAGGCCATCCAGTCGGCGCTCGACCTGCTCGACCGGGGTGTCGCCCGCGTCGCCGAGCACCAGGCCGACGGCAAATGGCACGTCAACCAGTGGCTGAAGAAAGCGGTGCTGCTGTCCTTCCGGCTCAATCCGATGGAGATCATCAAGGGTGGTCCCGGTCAGGCGGTATGGTGGGACAAGGTGCCCTCGAAGTTCGACGGCTGGAGCGCCGTCGATTTCGAGAAGGCCGGCTTCCGCGCCGTGCCGTCGTCGATCGTGCGCCGCTCCGCCTATGTCGCGCCGGGCGTCGTGCTGATGCCGTCCTTCGTCAATGTCGGCGCCTATGTCGACAGCGGCACCATGGTCGACACCTGGGCGTCGGTCGGCTCCTGCGCCCAGATCGGCAAGAACGTCCATCTGTCGGGCGGCGTCGGCATCGGCGGCGTGCTGGAGCCGATGCAGGCCGGCCCCACCATCATCGAGGACAATTGCTTCATCGGCGCGCGCTCGGAAGTGGTCGAGGGCTGCATCGTGCGCGAAGGCTCCGTGCTCGGCATGGGCGTCTTCATCGGCCAGTCGACCAAAATCGTCGACCGTGCCACCGGCGAGATCTTCTACGGCGAAGTGCCGGCCAATTCCGTCGTCGTCGCCGGCTCCCTGCCGGGCAAGCCCTTGCCGAACGGCGAGCCCGGCCCCAGCCTCTACTGCGCCGTCATCGTCAAGCGGGTCGACGCCAGGACCCGGTCCAAGACCTCGATCAACGAATTGCTTCGCGATTGATCTTTCCCCACGAATACGAACGGGATTCGCTTGCCTGACAGATCAGACCTCATCTGGCTTTTCTTTAGAACTTCGGGCCGCGTCAGCCGCGCGGTCTATTTTCTGGGAGGACTGCTGGTGGCCATCATACAGGCCTTCCCGCTCTATCGTTTCACGCTGGTGCCGGAAGGCACTACCGAGAGCAACATGTGGTCGTTCATTTTCTTCATCGCCTTCATTGCCTCGCTTTGGTCGAACGTGGTGCTGGCGGTGAAGCGGTTGCATGACCTCGACAAGCCGGGTGTTGCGGCACTGGTGTTGTTCGTGCCGGTTGTCTCGATCATCGCTTTTCTCGTGCTTTGCCTATTTCCCGGGCAGCCGGGCCCCAACCGCTACGGCAAGCGCACCAATGCACCGGCCGAACCCTGAGCGCCGATCGGACATTTCGTCATGCGCTACCGCTCGCTTGATTCGAAACTGATCCTCGAAACCGCCGAACGGCTGGAAGAGCGCATCGCCGAGCGCTTTCCCGATGCAGGCTTGCGCGGCGTCGCCGCCGAGCTCGTGTCGCTGTCGCGCGATCTGGCAAAAGCCGCCAAGGCGCTAGAGGCGCCGATCTGGTGGCTGCGCGGCCTCATCATCGCCGCCTTCGCCGTCGGAGCGCTGATGTTCCTGTTCGTCGGCACGATCCTGCCGCTCGGCCGCATTTCGGGAAACCACGACGCCTTCCAGTCGGTGCAAGGCATCGAAGCCTCACTCAACATGATCATCCTCGCCGTGCTGGGCTTCCTGGCCCTGATCCGCTCCGAGGAGCGGATCAAGCGCAAGCGGGTGTTTCGCCAGCTCCACGGGTTGCGTTCGCTGATCCATGTCATCGACATGCACCAGCTGACCAAGGATCCGGCAGCGCTTTCAGCCAGTTTCAAGCCGACGCCGCATTCGCCAGCCCGCATCACCAATGCCGCCGACCTTGCCCGCTATCTCGACTACTGCTCCGAAATGCTGTCGATCACCGGCAAGATCGCCGCGCTGTTTGCGCAGTCGGTCAATGACACCGTGGTCATCGACGGCGTCAACGACATCGAGAACCTGGCTTCGAACCTGTCGCGAAAGATCTGGCAGAAGATCACGCTGATCGAAACCCCTCATGGGCAGCCGGCACGTGCGGGGAAGACCGATCCCGAGCCAGGTCCGCCGCGTCGGCCTGCGGTCCGCAAACGACCGGGGCCGGCAAGTTAAAACCCGCGACCCGGCGGCAGGTCCTCTAGAGCGGCGGAGCCGCGGATTTTCCGAAAGCCCGGTTTGGGCCGGATGCTCTAAGCGAATGTTAATCACCCTGGCCCAGCATGCCGGCGAAGACTGTGTCGACCGGCACGGAGCGCTCGACTGGCAAGCGACCTATCCCTGACGACCACGGAGCCACGCAAAACGTGGAGCGTCGGCGCTCGCCTGTTTGCCTGGTTCTCTTCGCCGATGAAATTGGAACCGGAAGCTGTCCGTGCACGGCTTCTCGACACCACCTTCGATCGCAAATTCGCAGTCCTGTTCGGTACCGTCAGCGTTCTGTTGGTTGCGGTCAGCACCGCACTTGCCACCGGGGATTGGTGGCCCTACGCCTGGATCGCAGCCGACCTGATGCTTTTCGCCGTCCGCGTTTTGCTGATGCGGGAATGCGAGCAGGCCCGCAGGCGCGGCTCGAAGGGGCCGCTGGCGGGCCTGATGGCAGCCAGTGGCGTATGGTCGGTTGTTTTCGGCCTTGGCTGCTATGGCTGTGTTGCCAGTGGGAATATGGCGCTTTCCGTACTGGCCGCCTTGAATGTCGCCGGTGTCGTTGGCGTGGTGTCGTCACGCAACGCGGCGACCCCGCGCTTCGCCATATTCGTCATGTTGGCCGTAAGCCTGCCTTACGTGGTTGGCGCACTGTTTTCTGCGGCGCCCGGAATGTCGATCGTCGGAATTCAAACGCCGTTCTATGTGGCCGGCGTCATCATCGTGCTGCTTCAGAACCACGCGATCAATGCCCGCATGATCCGCGCCGAGCTGGACAATCGCGACCTGGCCATCAAGGACGCGCTGACCGGCCTGCCAAACCGCATCTTCCTGCAGGAGAAATTGCGCGACATGTGCCGCGACCTTGCGGCGCCGGCCGCCAATGGTGGCAAGCCGTTTGCAGTGCTCAGCATGGATCTCGACGGCTTCAAACAGGTCAACGACCGTTTTGGCCACGCGGTCGGCGACGTGCTGCTGCGCAAGGTCGCCGAACGATTGAAGCGCGGCTTCCGGCCGGGCGACGTGGTCTTCCGTATCGGCGGCGACGAATTTGTCATCCTTTTGCCCGCAACCTCGGAGATCGAGGCCACCTATCTGGCAAAGCGGGCCATCGAAAAGGTTTCGGTGCCTTTCGACCTCGGGGTCGGTTCTGCCATCCATGTCGGCTTGAGCGTCGGCAGTGCCTTCGCACCCGCCGACGGGGGCGATCCGGAAATCCTGCTCACCTGTTCCGACCATGCGCTCTACGAAGCCAAGCGCACCGGCAAGGGCCGTTACTGGGCGCCTCTGCGGGCTACGATCTGACAGTCGCCGCGACGGCTTCCGGCGTCAAGCACGGCGATCCGCGCCTCTCCTGCTCGGCCGCGCGGACCAGTGCCGTGACACGCTTCAGCAAAGCCGCCGGCGTGCCGGCCTTTTCGGCCAGGCGCAGGACCGCGCCTTGCAGTTCGCCGATCTCCGTCGGCCGGCGGCGCTGCAGGTCATCCCACATCGACGAACGCGCGTCCGGATCGATCGCAAGCATCCGCCGCGCCAAGAGCTTGAACAGCCAGTCGGGCAGGCGAAGCATTTTCGGCAACAGTGCGGGACGCAGGCCGCAGATGCGAGCGGGTTCGGTGCCTGTCGCCGTCATTGCCGCCAATGCTTCGTCGATCTGGCCGGCCAGGACCAGCCGCCAGCGGCGATCGGCAAGCTCTGCCGCCAGCGGCAGGCCGGAAAGCGCCACCAGCGCGTTGTTGAGGTTGAGCAGCAGCTTGCCCCACAACACCGCTTTGATGTCGCCATGCGTGGTGACGGCAAACCCCTCGACGTCAAGCAGTTCATCGAGGCCTGTCGGACTCTCGTCGATCATCACTTTGCCGCCGCTGGCGCGATGCAGGCGAAGCGGCAATTCGCCCTCCGGCGATTGGACCACATTGAACGGCACCCTGCCCGCGAGCACCGGCCGGGGGGCGAGATGGGCTCGCAATTTATCGGCATTGTCGACGCCGTTCTGCAGGCTGAGTATCACCGCGTCCGGTCGGGCATGGGCGGCAATCAGCCCGGCCATGTCTTGCGTCGCGCCGCTCTTGACCGTCACCACGATGATATCGGCAACGGAGAATGCGGCTGCCGGGTCCGCCGTGACCGACAATGCGTCGGGCTTGATCGAGCGGTCGCGGCCGTCAGGGTCGGTGATGCGCAATCCACCTTTTTGCAGGGCCTTCTCGATGCGCGGTCGCGCCAGCAGAACCACCTTTCGCCCGGCAAGTATCAGGCAGCCGCCGGCATAGCAGCCGATACTGCCGGCACCGGCGATTACGATCGTCTTGCCACGCGTGACCATGCGATAGCCCTGTCCTGATCGAGAGGCCTTGCCGCAATTATACGACATGAAAACCATAATGTCGGCGGCATGGCTGGCCCTCACGTCTGGCCGTGACAGGCCTTGCGCTTTCGACTATCGCTTTTGCCATGACGCTGCCTACCGATCCGGCCAGAAACGTCGCTGCTCTCATCCGCTGCGCTTCGGTGACGCCCGCCGAAGGCGGTGCGCTGAGCGCGCTGGAGGCGATGCTGAAGCCGCTCGGCTTTGCGGTCGAGCGCCCGGTGTTTTCCGAAGCCGGCACTCCGGACATCGAGAACCTTTATGCGCGGCGTTCCGGCAATGGCCCGCACCTGATGTTTGCCGGCCATACCGATGTGGTACCGGCGGGCGACGAAGCAGCCTGGACGCACCCGCCCTTTGCCGCAGAGATCGCCAATGGCGAGATGTTCGGCCGCGGCGCCGTCGACATGAAGGGCGGCATCGCCTGTTTCGTGGCGGCGGTGGCGCGACATGTTGAGCAGAAGGGCGGCCCGAGGGGATCGGTCTCGCTGCTGATAACCGGTGATGAGGAAGGGCCGGCGATCAACGGCACGACGAAGCTGCTCGAATGGGCGGCTGCCAAGGGCGAGAAATGGGATGCCTCGATCGTCGGCGAGCCAACCAATCCCGACGCGCTTGGCGATATGATCAAGATCGGTCGGCGCGGCTCGCTGTCGGGCACGGTCGTCGTCAACGGCCGTCAGGGCCACGCCGCCTATCCGCAGCTAGCCGACAACCCGGTGCGCGGCCTGATGACGCTGGTCGACGCCTTGCTGCACCCCGTCTTCGACAACGGAACAAGGGATTTCCAGCCGACCAATCTTGAAGTGACCTCCATCGATGTCGGCAATCCTGCCACCAACGTCATCCCGGCGAAGGCGGCGGCTACCTTCAATATCCGCTTCAACGACACATGGACTGCCGAGACGATCCAGGCTGAGATCCACAACCGCCTCGACCGGGCGGCGAAACGCAAGAAATACCGCGCCGGCAAGAAGACACCGGTCGACTACGAGATCGTCTGGCGCGACGGGCCGAGCCATGTTTTCCTGACACGCGACGACAGGTTGATCGAGACGCTTGGCGGTTCGGTCAAGGCGGTGACCGGCAGGAAGCCTGCGCTCTCCACCTCCGGCGGCACCTCCGATGCCCGCTTCATCAAGGATTATTGTCCGGTGGTCGAATTCGGCCTGGTCGGCAAGACCATGCACATGGTCGACGAACGCGTGGCGATTGCCGACCTTGAGACGCTGACGCAGATTTACCTGCGCTTCGTTGAAGATTGGTTTGCGCAGGACATATCCTAGTGATGCTTTCAGCGGACGAAACCTATGCTTCGCTTGCCGGCGCCTGGCGGCTGATGCTCGGCAAGGCCGACGGATTTCGCCAGCTCGACCTTTCGGCAGACGGTTTCTGGAATTCCTTTTTTGCCATCGTCGTCGCGGCGCCGGCAATGATCGTCGGCTGGGTGGGCCTTGCCAACGAGATCGGCGATCCCGATGCGTTCGCCGGACGTTTCAGCATATTAATCCGCCTGGCCGCCGTTGACATCGGTGCCTGGGTGCTGCCGCTCATCGCCCTCGCTCTGGTCGCGCCTCGGGTCGGTGTGGGCGGCCGTTATGTGCATTATGTAGTGGCCAGCAACTGGGCCTCGGCGATTATCGCCTGGATGATGCTGCCGTCAGCGTTGATCCGGCTTTTTCTGTCGTCCGCCGACGAAGTCTCCGGGCTGGTGTCGCTGCTGTTGTTCGCGCTGTCGATGGTGCTGACCTGGCGGATGACCAACGTTGCCATCGGCAAGGGTGCGGCTGCCGGCACCGCTGTTTTTGCCGGCATGTTCGTGGCGTCGCTGATCGTGCTGTTCGGCCTGCAGGCGCTGCTCGGGATCAGCATGCCTGACGGTGTCTAGATATTTCCGGCAGCCGGATAATCCACGCGCACGAGAAAAAGCCCGTCGGGCGGCGCCACCTGGCCGCAGGCGGCACGGTCGCGCGCCTCGAGCGCCGCCTTCAGGTCGGCAATAGTCCAGCCGCCTTCGCCGACGCGCTTGAGCGAACCGACCATCGAGCGCACCTGATTGTGCAGGAAGGACCGCGCCGAAGCGTGAACTTCGATCAAATCGCCGGTGCGGCTGACGTCCAGCCGGTCGAGCGTGCGGACCGGGCTGGCGGCCTGGCATTGGGTCGAGCGGAAGGTGGTGAAATCATGCCGGCCAAGTAGCACCTTTGCCGCTTCGTGCATGGCCCCGGCATCCAGCTGCTTCGGTACCCACCAGATCTTGCCCTTGTCGAGCGCCGCCGGCGCGCGCCGGTTGACGATGCGGTAGCGGTAGTGGCGGCCGATCGCCGAGAAACGCGCATCGAACCCCTCCGGCACAACGGCCGCCTCGAGAATGGCGATGCGCGCCTTGGCCGCCTGCAGATGGGCGTTGACCGCATCGCGCACCTTGTCGCCGGGCCATGCCTTGATCAGATCGACATGCGCGACCTGAGCGGTCGCGTGGACGCCGGCATCGGTGCGGCCGGCGGCGCGAAGCGAAACCTGCTCGCCGCAGAATTTCTCGATCGCCTGCTCGATTGCCTGCTGCACCGAAGGCTGGTTGGCCTGTCGTTGCCAGCCGGCATAAAGACTGCCGTCATATTCGATGTCGAGGCGAAAACGCGGCATTCCCGGATCAAGACGAAATCAGGCGGCGAGGGCTGAGCCGAAGGCCGAGGCGTAGACCAGCCTGCCGGTCTCCGGCGCCTCGCCCCAGGCAAGCGCCTGCAGGGCTTCGCCCTGATAGTCGCTGTCGAATTTGGCGGCACGGGCACGGCCGTAGCCGAAACGGCCATAATAGGCCGGATCGCCGAGCACCACGGCGAGCGTCTCGCCGGCAGCCCTCAGGCGGATATGCGCCTCGCGGACCAGCGCACCGCCGATGCCCGTGCCGTGGAACGACGGCTCGACCGCCAGAGGCGCCAGCGCCACCGCCGGGAAGCTCTTGCCGCCATTCTGCACGAAGAGCCGTGAAAAGAGGATATGGCCGACCACTTGCCCGTCTTCGTCCGCCACCAGTTCGACGACGGCATCACCACCGGTGACCAGCGCGTCGACCAGTCCGGCCTCCGCCTGCTGGCCGAATGCGTGTTCTTCGACAAGGCGGATCGCCTCGCGGTCCCGCGGCGTCGCCGCGCGTATGGACATCATGCTCATGACAATTTCATTCCTTTTTCGAGCTTGGCCCCGCGCAGAAACTCCTGCGCGGCAATGGGCTTTCCGCCCGCACGTTGAACTTCGACCAGCCTGATCGCGCCTGACCCGCAGGCAACCGTCAGCCGATCGTCGAGAATTCCTCCCGGTTCGCCGGCGCCTTGCGAGAGCGTCGAGCGAAGCAGTTTCAGCCGTTCCATGCGGCTGCCGATTTCGGCCTCGCACCATGTACCGGGAAAGGGCGACAGGCCGCGAATCTGGTTGTGCACGTCGCCGGCAGGCCGCAGCCAATCTATGCGAGTCTCCGATTTATCGATTTTCTTGGCGTAGGTCACCCCCACCTCTGCCTGTGTGGTAAATGTCAACGTATTCCGTTCCAGCCGTTCGAGTGCTTCCACGATCAGCGCAGCACCCGCGACCATCAGCCGGTGTTGCAGATCGCCGGACGTCATGTCGGGTCCAATGGCACATTTTTCAACCATTGCCACAGGGCCGGTGTCGAGGCCTTCGTCCATGCGCATCACCATCATGCCCGTCTCGGCGTCGCCGGCCATGATGGCGCGCTGGATGGGGGCAGCGCCGCGCCAACGCGGCAACAGCGATGCGTGGCCGTTGAGGCAACCGAGCCGCGGCGCCTCGAGAATGGGTTTGGGTAGAAGCAGCCCGTAGGCGACCACCACGGCGACGTCGGCGCGCAAAGCGCGGAACGCGTCCTGCTCCGCCTCGCCTTTCAGCGACACCGGCGACCGCACGTCGACGCCCAGCCGCTCGGCCTCGCGCTGCACCGGCGACGGCGTCAGCTCAAGCCCGCGCCTGCCCGCGGCGCGCGGCGGCTGCGTGTAGACGGCTGCCAATTCATGCCCGGCCTCGGCAATCGCCCGCAGCGTCGGCACCGAGAATTCAGGCGTACCCATGAAGATGACGCGCAGGGGCATTTTGTTCCGGGATCCGTCTTGATCGGGCCGCTAAATCGGCTCAGGCACCCGCTTCAAACGGGTTTACGAGCTTCAGGTCAAGCCCGTCGAAGTCGCGGACGTTGCGGGTCGCAAGCGTGGCGTCATGCGCCAGGCAGATTGCGGCGATCATCGCGTCAGGGAGGCTGATCGGGCGGCCATGTTGCTCCCGTGCGGCGCGAAGCTTTCCGGCCAGGCGAGGGACCGAGCCGGAAAAATCCACGACGCGGCCGGCAAACTGCTGCGAAATCAGGTGGTCGAGCACGCGAACATAACGGTCCGATCCTGTCCTGTTCAAAAATTTTTCCGCGCCCAAAGACTGCTCCATGATGACGGGGCCACACATGTAGAGCTCAAGAAAATTCTGTTTGCGAAACCATGCGGAGACATTCGAATCGGGCGCGGGTTTGCTGGCTTCCGAGACAATGTTGGTATCGAGGACAATCACTCGAAATCCTCGACCGGGCGACCGAAGTCGCGTTTCCGTTCCGCTTCGATTTCGTCCATTATTTCTGCGAATTCGTCGCCAATTGCGTTTTCGGCAGCGAATGCTCCGCGGATGGCGTCCCACGCGGAAACGCCCGGCTCCGGCCTGCTCTCTTTTTCGGCGATCATACCTTTCCGCAAAAGGTCGATCGCCTTGCGTGACAAGCTCTGGCCGCCCCTCTGCGCCGCCTGTTCGATTTCATGCTTCAACGGTTCGGGAATATTTCTGATCAGCATATCGCCCATCGCCGCCTCCATTTGATATCAATGATATCATCGCGAAGAGAGTTGCTCAAGGAGAATTAAAGTCTGGCTGTAACGTTTGGCGGATTATCGAGTGAGCTACCCCACCATCTTGCCCGGCATCTTATCCTTGGCGAGCTTCTTGAACTTCTTGACCACCATGTCGCGCTTCAGCTTGGAGATATAATCGATGAACAGCACGCCATTGAGATGGTCGATCTCATGCTGCAGGCAAGTCGCCATCAGCCCCTCGGCCTCGATCTCCTGCAGCTTGCCGTCGCGATCGAGATATTTCACCCGCACCGCCGCGGGGCGCTCGACCTCGGCATAGTAGTCCGGGATCGACAGGCAGCCTTCCTCGTAGACCGAACGCTGGTCGGAGCTTTCGAGGATTTCTGGATTGATGAAGACGTGCGGCGCCGGCGTCTCGTCCTCCTTGGCCAGGTCGATCACCAGCACGCGCAAAGGTTCGCCGACCTGGATCGCCGCCAGTCCGATACCGGGCGCGTCATACATGGTGTCCAGCATGTCGCCGGCCAGTTTGCGCAGATCGCCGTCGACACGCTCGACCGGTTTCGAAACCTGACGCAGGACGGGATCGGGAAGGATGATAAGCGGCTTGATCGACATGGCGTCTCACCTAAGACGTCGCACGAAAAGCGTCAACCGGGGCGCCTCCGGGCCGTTCACGTTTTGATCTGTGCCGGCGTCCCGAATCATCTATGCTGTCGGCATGAACGAACTGGCCGCCATCCTGTCCGAACCTGTCGCCCGGCTCGGCGCCACCACGATCACGCTCGGCCATGCCCTGGCGTTCGGCGCAATGCTGTTCCTCGGGCTGTTCGTGGCGCTTGTCGTCGCGCTGTGGCGATCGGCCAAGGCGCGTGCGGTGGCGGCCGCGGAATCCGCCGACCACGCCCGCGACGCCGAGGCGCGGATGGCCGGCATCTTGGCAAGCCAGGCGGAAATGCAGGGCCGCATGGGTGCCATCGCCGAAGTGTTCGGGGCGCGGCAGGCGGAACTCACGCAGTCGATCGGCCAGCGCCTCGACGCCATGACCGGCCGTCTTGGCCAGACCATGACCGAGCAGACGAGATCGACGCATGAGAGCCTTGCCAAGCTGCAGGAGCGGCTCGCGGTCATCGATACCGCGCAAGGCAACATCCAGTCGCTCGCTAGCCAGGTCGTGCAACTTCAGGCGATCCTCTCCAACAAGCAAACGCGCGGCGCCTTCGGCCAGTCGCGCATGGAGGCGATCGTCGCCGACGGCCTGCCGCACGGTGCCTATGAATTCCAAGCGACCTTGTCGAATGGCAGCCGGCCCGACTGCCTGGTGAAAATGCCGAATGGCGCGCCCGCACTTGCCATCGACGCAAAGTTTCCGCTCGAAGCCTGGAATGCCATCCGTGCCGCCGAAGGCGCCGACCTGCAGAAGTCCGCCGCACAGGCTTTCCGCCGCGACATCGAGGTACATGTCCGTGATATTTCCGAAAAATACCTGATCCAAGGTGAGACGCAGGACACCGCCTTCATGTTTGTACCCTCGGAATCGGTATTCGCCGAGATCCATGAGAACTTCGAAGCGGTTGTCCACAAGGCGCACCGCGCCCGCATCGTCATCGTCTCGCCGTCGCTTTTGATGCTGTCGATCCAGGTCATCCAGGCAATCCTCAAGGATGCTCGCATGCGCGAGCAGGCGCACCTGATCCAGGGCGAAGTCATCCGGCTGATGGAAGACGTCTCACGGCTCGATGAGCGGGTGCGCAAATTGCAGACGCATTTCGGCCAATCGGCCAAGGACATCGATGACATCCTCGTCTCGACATCCAAGGTGACCAGGCGCGGGCAAAAGATCGAGGCACTGGAGTTTGGCGCGCAACCGGCGGAGGACACCGCTGGTTCGAATGGCGGCGGAGCAAAAGCGGAAAGCAGCCCGCGTGTCGCCGATTCGAAAACCGGGCAATTGAGACTGAGGGTCGTCGAAGGCGACGATTGAGAGCTATGCTGGAACCCGGAGACGAGAGCCTGGCCCGGCTCCGGCGCTACTGCTCCTCGATGACGGTCGTGCCTTCGAATTCCGGCAGCCAATGCAGTGCCGAGCGGTGCCAGATCTGCTTTCTCGGCACCAGTTGATCACGTTGCCGCGCTGTGCCGACCCTGATGCCGTAAACCTTCGGTCCGTCACCCACCGAGGTGGCGTAGAGGTGCGAACCGCACTCGCCGCAAAAAGCCTGGGCACGCTTGGCGCCGCTCGAAGCGGTCTTGATGTAGATCTTCGGCGTGCCCTTGATGATCCTGTAATTGTCCTCGGACGCCGGCACGGTCACGCGAAAGGCCGTTCCGGTTAATTGCTGACAATCGATGCAGTGGCAAATGCTGGTCTTTTCCGGATCGACCTCGGCCTCGTAAGTGATGGCGCCGCAATGGCACCCGCCGTCGATTTTCATCTTCGTTCCTCCCGAGCTGTTCCTGCTGATTATAGCTGGGAGCGTCCGGTGGCGCATCCGTTTCGTCAGCCCGGTTCTTCTCCGGACGCCGCCGCCATGGCCTTGCTCCGCTGTTCCCAGGTGCCGCTGGTCTGCGGCTTGACGAACAGCCGCGTGACCTCCGGCATTTCCGTTTGCAGCCGCGCCTCCATGCGCTCGACGCAGTTTTCGATTTCGGGCGCCGATAGATGGTCCTCGAATTCGACGCTCAGGGCGGCGACGATCTCCTGCGGACCCATATGCAGCGTCAGCACGCCGTTGGCCCGCTGCACCGCCGGATCCAGCTGGACGATGGCCAGCACCTTTGTCTGCACCTCGGGCGAGGCCGGCTCGCCCAGCAGCAGGCTCTTGCTTTCGCGCGCCAGGAAGATCGCGGTCGCGCCCAGGATCAGCGCGATGCCGATCGACGCGGCGCCGTCGAGCTCCGGCATCTCCAGCAGCTCCGCCGCCGATATGCCGGCGAAGGCAACAACAAGCCCGAGAAGTGCCGCACTGTCCTCGAAAAGCACGGTGTAGACACTCGGATCCTTGCTGAGCTGCACCGCCTCGAGCCAGCCGTGGCTGCCCTTTTGCCGGCGGAATTCCTTCAGCGCCACCAGCCAGGTGCTTCCTTCGAACAGAAAGGAAAGGCCAAGTACAAAATAGTTCACCTTGGCGCTGGCGATCGGCTCTGGCGCCATGATGTGCATCACGCCTTCGTAGAACGATATACCGGCGCCCAGCGCAAAGACGAGGAGCGCGACGATGAAGCTCCAGAAATACAGCTCGCGGCCATGGCCGAGCGGATGCGTGCGATCGGCCGGGCGGGCGGCACGGTGCATGCCGTAAAGCAGCAGGCTGCCATTGCCGGTATCGACGAGCGAGTGGACGCCTTCCGAGAGCATCGCCGAGCTGCCGGTGAACAAGGCAGCGGCGAATTTGGTCAGTGCGATCGCGAGATTGCCGGCGAGCGCCGCGTAGATCACTTTTTTCGACCCGCCATGCGCCGCCATGGTGTGCTGCCTTGGTTGATGCACCGAGATTAGCGGAGCATCCGCCCAAGCTCCACAGCTGTCACAACGCCCGAAGCGTCGAGTTGTTCAAAAGGGCAGCGCGAGGGGCTATTCCACGACCTCCTCCGTCCAGACCTTGAAGTCAGCCAGCGCGCCCGGTCCAAAAATGTGGGTGAGCGGCACATCGGCGGCATCGCGTCCGGAGGCAATCAGGATGCGGCCGATGCGCGGCGCGTTATTGCGCGGGTCGAACGCGTGCCAGCGGCCGCCGAGATAAACCTCCATCCAGGCGGCGAAATCCATCTCCGACCACGGCTTTGGCAGGCCGATATCGCTGATATACCCGGTGCAGTAGCGGGTCGGAATGTTCAGGGCGCGGCAGAAGGCGACGGCGAGGTGGGCAAAGTCGCGGCACACACCACTCTGCTCGCGATAGGCTTCGGCGGCGGTGCGTGTCGGCCGTGCATTGAAATAGTTGAAGACGATATGGTTATGGACGAAGTCGCAGACCGCCTGGACGCGCGGAATACCGAGCGGGGTGTTGCCGAACAGCCGCCACGCTTCGCTCGCCAGCACATCGCTTTCGCAGTAGCGGCTGGGCAGCAAGAACAGCAGCGTCTCCGACGGCAGATCGCGCACCTCGTGCTGCCAGGCCGTCAGGTCGCGCGTCTCGAAGGAACCGGGGTCGCGGATCACCGCGTCCGTGCCGAACGCAAAGCGCCCGGCCGGCGCAACAAGACGGTTGCACCAATTGCCGAAACTGTCGCGGTAGCTTTCGATCGGCACCGGCGGGTTCGACGTCAGGAAGTCCGGCCGCTCGAGATCGGATGCGCGCGAATAATGGACGTTTAGCATCGCGATCAGCGGTGTTTCCTGCGGGAAGTCGAAGCTCATCTGGCAACCGATGTGGATCCGCATTGTCGTCCTGACCGGCCTGCCCGATCATCAGCCGGCGAAACGCAGGGCTGATGCTGCAGTGCGAAGAAGACCATCGCACGGACCGCCGCGGTTTGCGAGGGAATTAGAAACCGGTTGACAGCCATCGGCCAAGGCGCTCGCATGGCAACGGCCTCTTGCAGTCGAACGTTTCTCTTGTTTCACTTCGCCAGACGTCAACCGGAGGAACGAATCATGGCTAAAGGTGCGATGAAGGCAGGCAAGGAAGCCCGCAAACCGAAGAAGGACGCGAAGAAACCCGCTCCGGCGCCGGCCCTGAAGGCACCGCCGGTGAAGGCGATGAAGCTCAAGGACAAGTAGGGCCGCGCTATCGTTTTGGCTTATTTCCACCGGCCGAAAATGCGGCCGGTGTTATTGTTCATTAAGCGCACGAGCATCCCATATGGATGCAGCGAAGATAGTTTTTGCGCTTCTCAAGAAATCGGCCGGGAGCCATCGAAACGGAGCGATCCGATGTCGTGGATTTTCCTGTTCTTCGCCGGCCTGTTCGAAATCGGCTGGGCGATCGGCCTCAAATACACCGACGGATTCTCGAAGCCGCTGCCGACCGTCCTGACGGTAGCCTCGATGATCGTCAGCCTGACCTTGCTCGGCCTGGCGCTGAAGGCACTGCCGGTCGGCACCGCCTATGCGGTGTGGACCGGCATCGGCACCGTCGGCACGGCACTGCTCGGGATATGGCTGCTCGGCGAGCCGGCGACCGCGATCAGGCTGGCCTGCATCGCGCTTATCGTCTGCGGCATTATGGGACTGAAGCTCGCGGCTTAGTCGATTCCGACAGACCAACGCGTTCGGGGCCGCTGCAAGGCGGCCCTGATTCTTGCTTTCAGCTGATCAGCGCCGGAAGGCGCTATCGCGCGGAGAAGCCAGGCGGCGTCCTGCCGGTGCGCTGCTTGCGCGCCGCATAGCGTGCGTCACGCTTGGCCTTGCGTTCGGCCTCGTCGGCAAGAAAACGGGCGATGCGCTCGTTCTCTTCAGCTTCCCGGATCTTCGCTTCGGCCTGTGCGGCTTCTTCCGCGGCGATGCGTGCTGCTTCGGCAGCTGCCTCGCGCTCGGCCTTTTCGGCCGCTTCGCGCGCCAGTTTTTCCTGCTTCAGCCTCGCCTTTTCGGCCTCGCGTATAGCGCGGGCCTCGAGGATCGCCTTGCGCTCGGCCTGTCGTGCCAGCACCGCAGGATCATCTGCCGCCGGCTTTGACTTGAAGCGCTCCAGAAGCGCCTTCTTTGCCTCATTTGCGGCATTGCGCCGCTCGAAAACGTCTTTTTCCCTGTAGATAGCCAAGTCCACTTCCCTGGAGTCAATTTGCGAGGCTTACATACGCGTGAAAACCGAGAGTTCAAGCGCCAAAACGGTATGCCAGCCATGAAATTCTGATCTGTTGCAGCCGGGAGACGCCTTTTCGATTGAATTCGGCTGAAAGCCACCTGCACTGTTCACCATCCAGGCCTCTGGCGGTGCGACGGACTGACCGCTACCTGTAGCGCGAAGACAAAACGCTGGGATGACATACTATGGAACTCGGTCTCTACACCTTCGCCGACGTCAGCCCGGAGCCGGGTCCCGGTGCGATTGGTGCGCATGAGCGGCTGCGCAACCTGATTGAGGAGATCGAGCTCGCCGATCAGGTCGGGCTGGACGTCTTTGGTCTCGGCGAGCACCACCGTCCCGACTACGCTGCCTCCGCTCCGGTGGTGGCGTTGGCGGCGGCTGCCGAACGAACCGAGCGCATAAGGCTGACCAGCGCGGTCACCGTGCTGTCCTCCGACGATCCGGTCCGTGTCTTCCAGCAGTTTGCGACCCTCGACCTTCTGTCCGGCGGCCGGGCCGAGATCATGGCCGGGCGTGGCTCATTCATCGAATCCTTTCCGCTGTTCGGCTACAATCTCGAAGATTATGACGAGCTCTTTGCCGAGAAGCTCGACCTGCTGCTCGCCATCCGCGACAGCGTCAAGGTGACCTGGTCGGGCAGTCTGCGCGCGCCGATCAACGATCGCGGCGTATATCCCCGGCCCTTACAGGACCAATTGCCGATCTGGATCGCGATCGGCGGCACGCCGCAATCGGCGGCGCGGGCGGGCGTGCTCGGGCTGCCGCTGGCGCTGGCGATCATCGGCGGCGAGCCGGCGCGGTTCGCACCGCTGTTCGACACCTATAGGGATGCAGCCAGGCGGGCCGGCAGCGATCCGGCGAGCCTTGCCACCAGCCTCAACGTGCACGGCTTCATCGCCGAGACCACCGATCAGGCAGCCAACGATTTCTACGGTCCACAGGCCGAGGTAATGAACCGCATCGGCCGCGAGCGTGGCTGGGGGCCGACATCGCGGGCGCATTTCGACCAATCGCGCGGCCCGAACGGCGCGCTGTTCGTCGGCAATCCCGAACAGGTGGCCGAAAAGATCATCGCCCAGCACAGGCTTTTCGGTAACGACCGCTTCCTGCTGCAGATGGCGATCGGCATCATGCCGCACGCCAAGATCATGAAGGCTATCGAGCTCTACGGCACCAAGGTGGCGCCGATCGTGCGCAAGGAAACGGCGAAGGCCGTTCCTGCCGTGGCGGCGCCGGTCGCCTGATTCCCAGTCACCTGATTCATTGGCAAGGCCGCACGGCCTTGCCGGTGACGCCGGCTAACGGAACTTTGAAGCCACGAAGGCGTTTTCGCCAACGGTCAACACCAATACCAATCGCGGTGTGCCGCCGAGGGTCAGAATGAAAGCCGAACCCGCCGCTTCGGGCGCAAGCGCTACCGAAAGCCCGGATCCGCGCGTCGAGGCGCGGACGGATACGCGTCTGATGCGTTCGCTGCTCGTCGGCATCTTCATCCTTATGGCGATCTTCGCACTCTACTTCGCCCGTGCCTTCTTCATGCCGGTCATTCTGGCTTTCCTGCTGGCGCTGACGCTGACGCCGATCGTTCGCTTCCTGCGCAAGCATGGCATGCCCGATGTCATGTCGGCGACATTGCTGGTGCTGCTTTCGTTCTGCCTCGTAGCCGTCGCGGGATATCTGCTCAGTGGCCCGGTTATCGACGTCATCAACAACACCTCGTCGATCGGCCAGCAGCTTACCGAACGTCTGGCACAACTGCGCCGTCCGTTCGAATGGATCGTGGAGATTTCACGTCAGATAGAGGGACTGACGCAGACATCCCAAGAGCCGGGCGTTCAGAGGGTGGCGATGGCGCCATCCGGTATTCTCTCGCAGGCCGCCGGCAATGTACTGTCGGCCGGCACCAGCGTCACCATCGTCTTCGTGCTGTCGCTGTTCCTGCTCGCCTCCGGCACGATGTTCTATGAAAAGATCGTACAGTCCTTCCCCAGTCTCAGCGAAAAGAAGCGGGCACTGCGTGTCGTCTATGACGTCGAACGTGAAATCTCGCACTATCTGCTTACTGTCACGGTCATCAATACATGTCTGGGCGTGGTCATCGGGCTCGGCCTGTGGGCACTCGGCGTGCCCAACGCGCAGGTCTGGGGCGCGGCAGCGGCTCTGCTCAATTTCCTGCCCTATATCGGAGCGTTGATCACCATCACGCTGGTCACCGTCATCGCGCTGATCAGCTTCGAGACGATCTCCTACGCGCTGCTGGCGCCGGCCTTCGTCATTCTATGCGACATCATCGAAGGCCAGTTCGTGACGCCGACGGTGGTCGGCCGCCGCCTCGAGATCAATGCCGTGGCGATCCTCATCGCCATCGCCTTCTGGTCCTGGCTGTGGGGTTTCGTCGGCGCGCTGCTGGCGGTGCCGCTGCTGGTCGTCATCAAGGTGTTCTGCGATCATTTCGACGGCCTCAGCCATGTCGGCAATTTCCTGGCGGCGCAGCATACGGCGGTGATCGAGGATGAGGAGATTTCCGAGGCAAAAAAGTAGCGGCTTAAGAGGCCAAAAGCGTCCACTGATTGGTGTGCAGATCAACGACCTTGCATCGGTTGCGCGTCCGTTGGGCGCCATCAACATTTTGAATTTGCCGCTTCGGCAATGGCTTCCTACATCCGTCCGGTCCACAGGAATCCCGCGCCGATGACCGCTCTTTCCGTTCTCGACCTGTCGCCGATCGTCGAAGGCAGCAGCGCTTCGCAGTCGCTCGCCAACTCACTCGACCTTGCCCGCCATGCCGAGCGGCTGGGTTACCAGCGGTATTGGCTGGCAGAGCACCACAATATGCCCGGCATCGCCAGCGCCGCCACCTCGGTCGTCATCGCTCACGTTGCCGGCGGCACCAAGACGATACGCGTCGGCGCCGGCGGCATCATGCTGCCCAATCATTCGCCGCTTGTCATCGCCGAGCAGTTCGGCACGCTTAACGCTCTGCATCCCGGTCGCATCGACCTCGGCCTCGGCCGGGCGCCGGGCACCGACATGGCGACGGCGCGGGCGCTGCGCCGCAACCTCGAGGCCGGCGCCGACAATTTCCCGCAAGATGTCGTGGAACTGATGGGTTATTTCCAGCCGGCCGAGGAGAGCCAACGCATCCGCGCGGTGCCCGGCGAAGGCGAAAAGGTGCCGATCTGGATCCTGGGCTCCAGCCTCTACGGCGCGCAGCTTGCTGCCATGCTCGGCCTCCCCTACGCCTTCGCTTCGCATTTTGCGCCGGCCGAGCTCGATCATGCGCTGGAGATCTACCGCTCGCGCTTCCAGCCGTCGGAGCAGCTCGACCAGCCTTATGTAATGCTCGGCCTCAATGTCTTTGCCGCCCCTTCCGATGCCGAAGCGCGGCTGTTGTTCACCTCGCTGCAGCAGGCTTTCGTCAATTTGCGCACCGGCCGGCCCGGCCGATTGCCGCCGCCGGTCGAAGGATATGAGCGCGACCTCGACGCAATGGCCAAGACCATGCTCGGCCAGGCGCTTTCCTGCGCCGTCGTCGGCTCCCCCGAAACGGTCAGGCAAGGCATCGAGGCGTTCGTGCGCCGTACAGGCGCCGACGAACTGATGGTCACAGCGCAGATTTTCGACCATGCGGCGCGGGTGCGCTCGTTCGAGATCCTGGCCGAGGCTCACAAATCGCTATCGCAAGCAGCCTGAAATTTTGCTCCTTGCCGCTCGGCATTTTTGCCGACGCTCGCGGAGCGGCCCAAGAGCCGTTCTGCGGCGATCCTTCGCGCTCCCCTCCGCCTGCGACGTGGTGATTGACCAAGCCGCGACGAGGGCCAATCTCCCCTTTCTTGGACTCGGGGACATCGCGAACGCGGCGTCTAAATAACAATCACCTTGGTGCCGATTGTGGAGCGGTCATAGAGATCGATGATGTCCTGGTTCATGAGGCGAATGCAGCCCGCAGACACGGCTTTGCCGATGGACCACCATTCGGGGCTACCGTGCAGGCGATATCCAGTGTCACCCTTCTCGTTGAAAAGATAAAGCGCCCGTGCACCGAGCGGGTTCACGAGTCCGCCCTCCATATGGGCCGGTATGATGCGGCCTCGCTTCTGCTCGCGCACAATCATGGCGGACGGCGCGCTCCAATCCGGCCATTCGCGCTTCCTCGCAACGTGAGCAGTGCCATGCCACTCGAAGCCCGCCTTGCCGACGCCGATGCCGTAGCGCAGTGCCTGACCGTCTCCCAGCACGTAGTAGAGGAACTTCGCTCCTGTATCGACAATGATGGTGCCAGGCTCCTCGTCAGTTGCATAAGGCACTGTCTGCCGATGGAACTTTTGGTCGACCTTGTAGATCGGAACCGGCGGAATGCGGAAACCGGCGTCGGTGAGGCCGCCATAGGCCGAGGGAAAGGTCTGTAATGCTCCGCCGGTGGTGCAGCCGGAGAATGCGACCATCCCAGCAAGTCCCAGCCCGATTAGGATCGATTTCACGCGCATGACTCAAGCCTGCGCCTATATCGGTGATCAGCCGCATCTCATTATATTCCTAATCCGGTATGCCTCGATTGCCAAGCTTTCCGTCTTGTCGGTCGACTGATTGTTGGCCGCTTCGCTCGGTCGGCGCCGCGCCTTAACTAAAAGTAGCAAATAGCCCGCACACAACGCCTCATTCCTCACCGGCCATATGCGACCCGCTTTGCCGCAATGCGATGACGGCCACCCTCGTGCGGGCGGCAGCGAAGGGCCGGGTCCGGTGGGACAGAGGGCGCGCTGTGCCGCCGGCATCTGAAAGTTTCTGAACAGAGGAGCCCAAGCGCTACACGCTGACGCTTTGTGCGATCGCGCCAAGTGGCCGGCATGAATTGCGGATCATCAGGCGTCCCTTGAGTGTCAGCTTGCGCGGCGGCGCATCTCTGTTTCCGGCGAGCCGGTCGAGCAGCAGATTGGCCGTCTGTTCGCCGATCGCCTGCACGGGCTGTGCGACCGTGGTCAATTGTGGCCGGAACACATCCGACCATGGAAAATCGTCGAAGCAGGCGACGGAAATATCCTCCGGACAGGATAGGCCGATATCGCGAATGGCCTTCATCGTGCCGATCACCATCGGGTTGTTGGCCGAAAAGATGGCGCTCGGCCGGTCGTGCAGCGAAAGCAGCTGCATGGTGGCGTTGTAGCCATCGACTTCGTGGAAATTGCCGAAGCGGACGAGCTCGGGCTCGGCCGGCAGGCCGGCGGCCTGGAGGGCTTCCCGATATCCCGCCATGCGGTCATGCATCGGCGAGATATCGAACGAGCCGGAGATGTAGCCGATGCGCCGATGGCCGAGATCGATCAGATAGGTGATGGCGTCGAACACCGCGCGCTGATTGTCGAGAACGACGGTATCGGTGTCGACTCCCTGGCAAACACGGTCGAGCAGCACGACCGGCACGTTGGCGTCGTCGACAATCTCTTTGAGGATCGCGCCGTCGCCGACACGCGCGACGATCAGCCCGTCGACCATCCGGTCGAGCAACAGCCTGATCTGGTCGTCCTGCGTGTTCAGATGCTCGTCGGTGCAGCACAGCATGACGGCGTAGCCGGCCCTGTCGAAAGCCTGCTGGATCACCGAAACCACGTCGGTAAAGAACGGATTGGTGATATGGGGGACGGTAAGCCCAATGGTGCGGGTGGTGCCCATCTTCAGGCTGCGGGCGATGGCGTTGCGCTTATAGCCGATGTCGCGGATCGCCTGCTCGATGCGGCGGCTGAGCTCGGGGCTGACGGTCGCGGTGCGGTTGATCAGCGCCGATACGGTGGCCACGGAAACACGGGCCGCTTCGGCCACATGAAGCATGGTCGGTGCAGTGGATTTGCGCTGCTTTTTTCGTCCTGACGCTGTCATTTTCGAAACGTTTCACCACTCCGCGGCAGCAATACGTACGGAATCTTATGATTTTGCGCAAGAATTGAAATGGAACAATCTTAGGTTCCAGATATTGGCTTGACATGATCGAAACGTTTAGATTAGCGTTTGGGGCGTTCGGTGACGACGGAGGGAGGCCGTCCTTGTCATGCAGCACGGCAATTCCATCCCTGCGGAAGGCGCTATGGCGGACGGCTCGGCTGTCGTGCTGAGCGCCGAGCGCATCTCCAAGTCCTTCGGCGGTATCGCCGCGCTTGTCGATGTCGGCTTCGAGCTGCGGCGCGGCGAGGTCCATGCCCTGATGGGGGAGAACGGCGCCGGCAAGTCGACGCTGATGAAAATCCTGTCCGGCGTCTACACGGATTATAACGGCACGGTCAGTATCGATGGCCACCCGGTGCGCTTTACCGGCGTCCGCGAAGCCGAGCGTGCCGGCATCGCCATCATCCACCAGGAGCTGAACCTCGTCCCCGAACTGAGCGTCGCCGATAACATTTTTCTCGGCCGCGAGAAGCTGATTGCCGGACTGATCGTCGACCGCAAGGCGAGCAGCCGCGCCGCCGGCACGCTCTTGCAGAGGCTCGGCATCGAGCTCGACCCGGATGCGCGCGTCGGGGCCTTGCGCGTCGGCGAACAGCAACTGGTCGAGATCGCCAAGGCGCTGTCGATGTCGGCACGCATTCTGATCATGGACGAGCCGACCTCCGCCCTTTCGCCAGCCGAATGCCAGCGGCTGTTCCGCATCATCCGCCAGCTCGCCAATAGCGGCGTGGCGATCATCTACATTTCGCACCGCATCGACGAGGTCATGCATCTGGCCAGCCGCGTCACCGTGTTTCGCGATGGACGCCACGTCCTGACGCAGGCGATGGACAAGCTCGACGAAGACGCCATAATTTCGGCGATGGTCGGGCGAAACCTGCTTGCTTCCTCCCAGGAGCACCGCATCCCGGATGGCAACACCGTCCTTTCCGTAAGCGAGCTGTCGCTGTCAAAGCCCAATCGCCATGGCTGGCGCACCGTGCTCGACGGCGTCAGCTTCGACCTTGCCGCCGGAGAAATCCTCGGTATCGGCGGGTTGCTGGGCTCGGGCCGTACCGAAATCCTGGAAACGATCTTCGGGTCCAGTGGCGGACGTGCCGGCGGTGAGATCAGGCTCGATGGCGAGGCAGTAGAAATCCGTTCGCCGCGCGATGCACGCCGGCTCGGCATCGCCCTGGTCACAGAAGACCGCAAGACGCAAGGCCTGCACCTCGAGGCCTCGATCACCGACAATGTCGCGCTGCCGCTGGTCGGCGCGCTGGCGCGGTTCGGCCTCCGCTCGCTGGCCGGCGAGCAAGGGCTGGCACGGGACGCCGTCAAGGCGCTCGGCATTCGCTGCGAGACCATCGAGCAGCCGGCCGGCACGCTGTCCGGCGGCAACCAGCAGAAGGTCGTCATCGGCAAGTGGCTGGCGACGAGGCCGCGGGTGCTGCTGCTCGACGAGCCGACCCGCGGCATCGATGTCGGCGCCAAGCGGGAAATCTACGATCTCATCTTCAAGCTGGCGCGAGACGGGCTGGCGATCGCCGTCATCAGCTCGGAATTGCCGGAGCTGCTGCATCTTTCTGACCGTATCCTGGTCATGGCCGACGGCCGCCAGACGGGAATCCTGTCCCGCGCGCAAGCCAGCGAGGAGGCCATCATGCGGCTTGCAGCGCCGCGACGGACCATGACGAGGCCTGCCGCATGACCATTTTGCATATCCTGTCCCGGACGAAGCTCTATTGGGGCCTGATCGCCATCTTCCTGATCGGCGTGCTCGGCTCGCCGATCAGTTCCAAGGGCAACAACATCTTCCTGTCCTACGGCAATCTGCTCGATGTGCTCCGCCAAGTGTCGACCACCGGCCTGATTGCCACCGGCATGACGGCGGTGATCATCACCGGCGGTATCGACCTTTCCGTCGGCTCGCTGATGGCGATCTGCACGGTGGTCTGTGCCATGCTGCTGACGGTCCCCGGCGTGACGCCGGCGGTGGTGGTGGGGGTGCCGACAGTTGCCGTGGCAGCCCTTTGCCTCGGCATTCTCGTCACTCGTTTCATCCTGCTGAACATCGAAAAATCCCGCGCCGGCCCGCAGGCCACGCACGACATCAGGTTGGATAGCGTTCGTGGGCTGGTCACGCCCGGCATTGTCGGGGTGATCCTGTGCAGTCTGGTGCTGTGGTTCCTGCTGCCGCAGGTAGGCTCAAAATTCGGCGTGCTCGGCGTGTTGCTGGTGGCGCCTTGCGTTGGCCTGCTGTTCGGCGCGCTCAACGGCTTCATCATCGTCGCCGGGCGGCTGCAGCCCTTCATCGTCACGCTGGCAATGATGGTCACGGCGCTCGGTATCGCCCGGCTGACCGCCGGCCAGAACAACGCGGTGCTGCCGGTCTATACCGGGTCGAACGCCACCGCCGATTTCGAAATGCTGCGCTCGCTGGTGTTCGGCGTGATCCCGATGCCGGGCCTGTTCTTCCTCGGCGCCATCCTGATCTACGGCGCCGTGCTGCGCTTCACGCCGTTCGGCCGCTATGTCTATGCAATCGGCGGCAATGAAGAGGCGGCACGGCTGTCCGGCATCGCCGCCGGCCGCGTGAAGATCGCCACCTACGCGGTTTCGGGGCTGCTGGCCGGCATCGCGGCTGTGCTCTATGTCGCGCAGTACCGGCAAGGCAAGCCGGACGCCGGCGCCGGGCTGGAGCTCGACGCGATTGCCGCCGTGGTCATCGGCGGCACCAGCCTGATGGGCGGGCGCGGCAGCTTGATCGGGACATTCTGCGGCGTGCTGATCTTCGGCCTGCTCTCGAACATCCTGCAGCTGCACAATATCAATTCGAACCTTCAGCTGGTGCTGAAGGGGATGATCATCATCGGCACGGTGCTCGTGCAGGAGCGCAACGCCGGCGATCTTCTCTTCTATCTGCGCTTGCCCGGTGGGCAAGCGCACAAGGAAACGGCCGCGACAAAGCGGCCGTCGCAAGAGACCGCGTCTCTAAATGTTGGAGGAAACAAGAAATGAAACGACGTGAATTGTTGAAGCTTGCCGCGCTGACAGCGGCACTCCTGACCACGACCGCCATGCTTGCCGGCGGTAGCGCCCACGCACAGGACAAGAAGTGGAAGATCGGCTTCTCGCAGGTGACGACGATCGAACCCTGGCGCGCCCAGTTCAACAAGGACATCCTGGCCGAAGCGGCCAAGCATCCGGAAGTCGAGCTGATCGTCACCGACGGCGAGGACAAGACTGAGAAGCAGGTCGCCGATGTCGAGAACCTGATCCGTCAGGAGGTCGATGCGCTGCTGGTATCACCGAAGGAATCCGCCGGCCTGACCGGCGTCGTGCAGCAGGCGATCGATGCCAAAATCCCGGTCTTCGTGCTCGACCGCAACGTCGAAACCAACGACTACACGCAGTTCGTCGGCGGTGACAACAAGCTGATCGGCCGGGCTGCGGGCGAATATGCCGTGGAGCTGCTCGGCGGCAAGGGCAAGGCCGCCGGCAACGTCGTCGAAATCTGGGGCGGCATGGGCACCCAGCCGGCGCACGACCGCCACGATGGCTTCCATGAGTTCACCGACAAGGAGCCGGGCATCAAAAACCTGCTCGACCAGCAGTCGGGCGACTGGAAACAGGACCAGGCCTACAACATCATGGCCACGGCACTGCGCAACAACGAGAAGATCGACCTCGTCTATGGTCATAATGATCCGATGGCGTATGGCGCCTATCTTGCCGCCAAGGATGCCGGACGCGAGAAGGACATCAAGTTCATCGGGATCGATGGTCTGCCCAATGAAGGCGTAACGCTGGTCAACAATGGCGAACTGACGGCGACCTTCACCTATGTGACGCCCGGCGCCGAAGGACTGCGGCAGGCGATCAAGTTCCTGAACGGCGAGAAGGTGGAAAAGACCATCACCTTGCCGACGGAGAAGATCACCAAGGAAAACTCCGCCCAGGTCCTGAAGGACAACGGCCTCTGAGACAAGGCTTCCTGCCGGGCGTTCTGCGCCCGGCAGGAATAACAACTAAACGGTCGGCAGGTGGCAGCTCAAGCCAGCTTGGCAAGCAGCTTCATGAATATGGCCGCCTCCTTGGCGGAAAGCGGTGCCAGCGTTTCCTGCGTAATCTCGCGGGCAAGCGGAATCAGCCGCTCGATTGCGTCACGGCCTTCGGCCGTCAGATTGACCAGCAGGCGTCGTTTGTCGACTTCGTGTTTGCTAAGTTCGACAAAGCCACGCGCTTTCAGCCGGTCGATGACACCCTTCACCGTCGCCGCATCCATGGCGATCAGGCTGCCAAGCTGGTTCTGCGAGGTCTCGCCGACGTCGCGCAATTTGGCCAAAGCGGCAAATTGCGGCGGTGTCAGATCGGCGATGTGTGCGGCGAAGATCGAGACATGGCGCTGGTGCGCCTTGCGCAGGATGAAGCCGACCTGCTCCTGTAAGCGATAGTCATTTTCGTCAGGCTCCTCGGCCTCGACCAGCTTGAGCAGATTGTCTTCGGCGCTCACCGCAGCCCGTCCCATGCCTTGATGTCCTTGGCCGCTAGGCCGCCCATCCGATCGTGTACGCGCGGACCGCAGGTCATGGCGAGGCAGAACAGGATCTCGTCGGGACGCGGGCCGTCGCTGATGCCAATTTCCATGGCATCGAAATGGCTGCGGACATAGGCGGCGTTGATGTGGCCGAGCGGCACATCGAGCCGCGCACCGAAGGCGCCGACCTTTTTTGCCGAGGGCACGATCGCCTTGGCGTCGCCGAGCCGTTCGCGCATGGCATAGCCGCCCGGCACATGCCAAAGCGCGCCATGTTCCAGCTCGCCCGCCATGCCGACGATGGCGCCCTTGCCGTAGCCGTCGATCTGTTTCACGTCGCCGCCCAACGCGGCAATGAGCCTGTCGGAGAGCAGCAGCCCGAGCGGCTTCAAATCTTCCATGGCGCTCTGCAGCTCTTCCACGTATCGGCCGGCGAACGGATTCTTGACCAGTGCCATGGCCGCGGCGCGGCGCCGCGGCACCTTCGCCACCGGTCCGCATTCGTGAAATATCTCTTCGGTCAGCACCGCGATCTTGCGGATCGGAAACTCAGGCATGGGCGATTTCCCTCTCTAAAGCTTTATTGGCGAGCGCCATCGGACCTGCGATGCGCGCCTGACCGCCAAGGAAAAGCGCCGAGGCGACAATCAGGCCGCGCTGCCGGAAGTCCTCGGCGACGGCAAACCCGCAGTCCAGCGCAACAGCGATTTCGGCGGCGGAGAGCGGCCCTACGCCTTGCGTTACCAGGCGATCGCCGAGATCATTGTCCGGTGCGAGATCGCGCGCCGGCACGCGTGTGACGGCCGGATGGCCGGGTAGCTCGACGGCATTGGCGATCAGCGTCGCGGCGGCGTCGGCTTCAGCACCCGTCCGCGCCCGCACGGTGACGGCATCGGCAATGCCGAGCGAAAACGACCGGCCGCGCCAGCCGCTGGTCGCAACACCGCGAACCTCGTCCCCCGCGTGAACCATGATGCGGTCGGAAAGACCGTGACCGCTGCCGGCAATAGCCAGCGTCATCGACTGATCGCTGCCGAGATGGATCGCGCTGTCGCCGCCATTGTTGACATAGGCGCGCTCGAGCCGGCGCCCGGCCAGCAGCGCGCCAAGTATCTCGTCGGCTACCGAACCGGCGACGGCAGCCATTGGCGTGATGAATTGTTTCGCCAGCGGAACGACCGCCACTTCCATTCGACGCGCCGTCGGGCCGACAAACATGCGGGGGCGCAGCGACGCCGGGCGACGCAGCTCGGACAACTCTTCGACCAGTTCGGGCAGGATTGTCTGGAAGCGCGCCACTGCCTGGCGATAGGCGGCGCTGCATTCACTCGCCTCGCCGAATGCCTCGACGATCAGATCGATCGGCCCATGATTGAGGTGAAGCCTTCGGCCGTCCTCGAGCCAATGCGCCTGTGGGCCCTTCATCACCCCGCCCCATTTGTCGTCGCGCGCCGCAACTGCGCCAGCGGCGGCCACGGATTGTCGCTGGCTGCGGCCGTGTCGCGGCGCGGATTGAGATATTCGCCGCCCTTGGCCAGTATATCGTCGACGCTGCGGATTTCGGCCTCATAGCCGCCGAGCCTGACATAATCGTCGCGACGCATGGTGAATTCGATCGGCGCCACCAGCGCCGGGGTCGGCACATAGCCGAAGGCACCTTCCGGCACGCGGGTGACGTCGACCATCAGCGTGATGCCGCCGCCCGGCCAGACATAGACCGGCGCACCACCGACGGTCACATAAGTCTTCAGGCCTTGCACCGAGCGGGTCAAATTGACCGGGTTCTCGGTGACGCCGGCGCGCAGCGAGCCGCCGGCGCCGCCGACGAACAGCACGGTGCAGAGCGCCGGCTCGCAATTGTCCTCGATCAATTCGACCGATTTCTGCAGCCGCTCCGGGAACGGTTTCCGCACCGGCTTCAAGTCGTCGTCGAGTTCGTAATAGGCAAACTGCTCGCCGGTGGTCGAGACCATCAGCAGCGACAGGCCGGGGCGCGCACCCTTTTTAGCATTCCACTCACCAAGGATCGACAGCGGGTCGGAGATGCTGGTGCCGCCCCAACCGAGACCGGGCTCCGACACCTTGAAATAGCGGCCCGGCGTCGAACGGCGGCCGATGATCTTGATGCCGGTATCCTGCCAGCCAAGCACCTTGCCGGCCTGATGCTCCGAGACGACGCCGGTGATGTGGTCGTCGACCACCACCACCTCGTCGACAAGGCCGCGCCACTGGGTGGCGAACATGCCGATCGTCGCCGAACCGCAGCCAACGCGCATGCGCTGCTCGAGCTTCCCGTCAATGACCGGCGGCTTGCCAGCTTCGACGATGACGGTGGCGCCGCCGTCGATGACGAGCTCGACCGGCTTGCGGTTGCACAGGCTGAGCATCGCGTCACAGGTGGCGCGCCCTTCAGCTTTCGAGCCGCCGGTCAAATGATGCACGCCGCCCAGCGACAGCATCTGCGAGCCGTATTCGCCGGTGGTGACATGGCCGATCGCCTCGCCTTCGGCACGAACCGTTGCCGTTTCGGGGCCGATATGACGGTCGGTGTCGATCTTCACCTTGACGCCGCAATAGGAGAAGATGCCCTCGGTGACGACAGTGACCAGATCGACGCCTTCGACCTCCTGGCTGACGATGAAAGGCGCCGGCTTATAGTCGGGATAGGTGGTACCGGCGCCGATCGCGGTGACGAAGCGGCGGCCGGTGTTGACCAGTTCGCCGCCCCAGGCCTCGCCTTCTCCGGCAAAGGGCACGATTGCGGCGCCGGTCTCCGCCGCATGGTCGAGGATGGTCAGCGGATCCATCCGCACGATCCTGCCGCCGACATTGCCGTAGCGGTCGCAGGCGCCGGTGCGGCCATCGGCGATGTAGCACATGACCGGACAGGCATCGCAGCGGATCTTCTCCGCCACCAGCTTCTCGCCGGGATCATGCGTCTCGAAGCGTTCGGCAAGCTCGCTCATCGGCGCGCCTCCTTGTCGCGGATCGCGGCGCGAATGCGGCTCGGCGTCGCCGGAATTTTGGTGACAAGCACGCCGGTGGCGTGGCGGATGGCGTTGAGGATCGCCGGCGCCGTCGGGATCAGCACATGCTCGCCCAAACCCTTGGCGCCAAAGGGTCCTTCCGGATCCGGAACTTCTACCAGGATAGTCTCGATCGGCGGCACGTCGCCAATGGTCGGGATCAGGTAATCGTGCAGGTTTTCGGTGCGGCCGGGGATGTATTCCTCCATCAGCGCCATGCCGATGCCCTGGGCGATGCCACCCTCGATCTGGCCTTCGGCAAGCAAGGGGTTGATGGCCTTGCCGACATCGTGCGCGGCGGTGATCTTTACAAGCTTCACCGTGCCAAGCTTGAGATCGACCTCGAGCTCGGCAATCTGGGCGCCATAACCGTAGACGGCGTAAGGCTTGCCCTGGCCCTTGGCATCGAGCGGCAGCGTCGGCGGATCATAGCTTTCCTCGGCACGGAAGACGAAGCCGTCGGCGTCCGCCTTCAGTGCCGAAAGATCGATGCGGCGCATCGCTTCGCCTTCCCTGATGCTCAGGCTTGTGCCGTCCAGCGCAATCGCCGCCTTTTCCGAGACATTAGCGAAGCGCAGTATGGTCTCGCGCAAGGCGCGGCCGGCCTTTTCGGCGGCCTTGCCGGTGACGAAGGTCTGGCGCGAGGCCGAGGTCTTGCCGGCGTCGGGGGTGATCGCCGTGTCGGCGCCTTTCAGCCGCAACTTTTCGAGCGGAAGACCCAACGCGTCGGCGCAGATCTGCGCGATGACGGTGTTCGAGCCCTGCCCGATATCGACGGCACCCTGATGCAGAACGATTTCGCCCGAAGCCGAGATGCCGACCTTGATGGTCGACGGATTGGGCAGCGAGGTGTTGCCGCAGCCGTACCAGCAGGAGGCGATGCCGACGCCGCGTTTTCTTGCGTTGTTGCCGGCGTTGAACGCCTCGGCGTCAGTTAGCGCGCGCTGCCAATGCGAGCGAAGGGCCTCCAGGCAGTCGGCGATGCCGACACCGGATTCGAGTCGCTGACCCGTAACCGTTTCGGATCCGTTCCGAAGGCAGTTATTCACGCGGAAGTCGAGCCGATCCATGCCGAGCTTTTCCGCCAGCTCATCGTAGAGGGTCTCCTGCATGATCGTCGCCTGCGGCACGCCGAAGCCGCGAAAGGCGCCGGCGATCGGGCCATTGGTGTGGATGGCGCGGCCTTCGGCGCGATAGTTCGGTGTTGCATAGGGACCGGAGGCATGCACCGGCACGCGGTTGGCGACCGTCGGCCCCCAGCTGGCATAGGCGCCTGTGTTGAAATCGCCCGTGAAGACCATGCCGGTGACCCGGCCGTCGGCATCGGCGCCGATGCTCGCTCTCATCCGAGCGGGATGACGCTTGGTGGTCGAGATCATCGATTCGTTGCGGCTGTAGGCGAGGGCCGCCGGCCGGCCGGTTTTCATGGCGACGAGGCCGATGAGCGGTTGCAGCGAGACGTCGAGCTTGGAGCCGAAGCCGCCGCCGGTGGCAGTTGGAACGATGCGCACCTTGTCGACGGCAAGGCCGAGCACTTTTGCCGTGTCGTCGCGGTCCATATAGGGCGCCTGCGTGCAGGCGACGACGACCAGCGTATCGCCGTCCATGAAGGCATAGCCGGCTTCCGGTTCAATATAGGCGTGCTCGACATAGGACGTGTCGATAGCGCCGGAAACGACGAAAGCCGCATCCGCAAGTGCGGTTTCGGGATCGCCACGCTCGACGAAGCCGGAGGTGAGCAGGTTCGACGGCCGGTTTTCATGGATCAGCTGCGCGCCGCCGGCCTGCGCTTCGTAAGTTTCCAGAAAATGCGGCAATTCAGTCCAGCGGATAGGGAAATCGGCAAGGTCGAGATCGAGGATAGCCTCGCGTTCGCCGGCAACCAGCGCCACCGCCTCGCCGCGAAAGCGCGAAAACCCTTCGGCCAGGGCCGGCTGGTCGGCAAAGGGCGTAATGACGCCGAAACAATTTCTTCCCGGGATGTCGGCGGCGGTAAAGACTCCGGCAATGCCGGGGCAGGATTTCACCCAGGCGTCGAGATCGCCGAAGCTGAAGGCGGCATGATAGTGCGGCGAGCGGACCACCAGCACCGATAGCGCATCGGCCGGGAAGGAATCGCCGCCGAATTTTTCGCCGCCGGTGACTTTCGGCACGCCGTCGAGGCGGATCGGGGAGGAGCCGACGGCATGGCCGGATCGTGGCATGCGCCGATCGAGGCCGTCGGCATGGCGCGAAGCATCCATCACCGCGGCGACGATCTTGCGGTAGCCGGTGCAGCGGCACAGCACACCGCCGAGCGCGTCCTGCGTCTCAACCTCGGTGGGGCAAGGCGTCCTGTTAAGAAGAGCCGTTGCCGCGACGAGCAGGCCGGGCGTGCAGGCGCCGCATTGTGCTGCGCCGTGGCTGAGGAACGAGGCCTGCAGCGCCGACAGCCTGCCGTTGCCAAGACCTTCGACGGTCGTCACCACGGTGCCGGAAGCGGAAGCCGCCGGCATCAGGCAGGCGCAGACCGGCTCGCCATCAACCAGCACCGTGCAGGCACCGCAATCGCCGGCATCGCAGCCGATCTTGGTGCCGGTCAGCCGCAGCTCGTCGCGCAGCACCGCCGACAGGCGTCGCACCGGCGGCACCGACAGCCTGACGGCGGCGCCGTTGACTTCGAAGGCAATCTCGGCGCGCTCCATGCCCATCAGGCTGCCGCCCTTTCGCCGGGAATAGCGCCCACAGCACCAAGCACAGCACGGGCGACGATCTCGCGCGCGGCATCCAGCCGGTATTCGGCGCTGCCGCGCACGTCGCCGATCGGCGAAAGCTCGTCCATCGGCGCGGACCGGATTGCAGCGGCCAGCGCGTGGCCGACCGGCAGGCCGCACAGCGCCGCCTCGACGCTCGCCAGGCGCCTGGCGACAACCGAGCAGGAACCGACGGCGACGGCCGCGTTCCTGACGATGCCATCTTCGACGACCAGGCGGGCGGCCGCCATGGCGATGGAGATGACGAGATAACGGCGTGCGCCGAGCTTCACGAAGGCAGAGCTGCCGGCGGTCGCGGGTTTGGGAATGCGGATTGCCGTGACCATTTCGCCGGGCTGCAGAGCGGTGCGGCGGTTGCCGAGGATGAATTCTGCAAGGGGCAAATGCCGGATCGCTGCCGCTGACCGCAGTTCGATTTCGGCATCGAGCACCAGCAGCGCCGGCACACCGTCGGCGGCCGGCGAGGCATTGCAGAGATTGCCTGCAATCGAGGCGACATTCTGGATCTGCACCGAGCCGATTTCCCGCGCCGCCTGCTTCAGCGCGTCGAAAGCCGCAGGCAGCGGATGGCGGACGAGATCGGTCCAGGTGGTGCGGGCGCCGATGAGCCAATGGTTCTCGGCTTCGGCTATGCCGCGCAATGCCGCCAAGCCATTGATGTCGAGGACATTGTCGCGGAAAGGCTTGCTGCCCTGTGCCGGATAGAAATCGGTGCCACCGGCAAGGATGCGCCATTGGCCTTCGCCCAGCAGAGCGAGGGCATCGTCGACCGTGGTGGGTTTTGCGTAACGGATCACGCTTTGCCTTCCCAGAATGGGCCCTCCCGAGAGGGGATCTTGCCGAAAGATTTTCCCGAGCATGCAAGGCAGGAAATTCATTCGTATGCAAATGATATCAAGCCAGCGGGAATTGTCAAAGCCAGACTTGCTCTGCCATTCGCACCAGCACGTCCCGGAACGCATTTGTATGCCATGAGAGGTTGACGCAGCCGGCCATCTGGTCGAGTTTCTGCGTCCGGTCGCATTTTCAATGGAGCCTAAGCTCAAGACCAAGAAGACAGGAGGCTCCATGGCCGACGAAGCGCTTGTTGTCATCGACCTGCAGAACGATTTCTGCCCGGGCGGCGCGCTGGCGGTGGCCGGCGGCGACGAGATCGTGCCGTTGATCAACGACCTGATCCGGCGGACCGAGCACGTCCTGCTGACGCAGGACTGGCACCCTGCCGGCCATTCGAGCTTTGCCTCCAGCCATCCCGGCAAGCAACCGTTCGAAACGATCGATATGCCATATGGCGAGCAAACGCTGTGGCCTGACCACTGCATCCAGGGCAGCCTGGGTTCGGATTTCCACTCGGGCCTCGCCTGGAGCAAGGCCGAGATGGTGATCCGCAAGGGATTCCGGCCTGCAATCGACAGCTATTCGGCATTCTTCGAGAACGACCGGACGACGCCGACCGGCCTTGCCGGCTATCTCCGGGAGCGCGGCATCGATACGCTGACACTGGTCGGCCTGGCGACCGATTTCTGCGTCGCGTTTTCGGCGCTCGACGCGGTCAAGCTCGGCTTTGCGACGTCCGTCCGGCTCGACGCCTGCCGCGGCATCGATCTCAACGGCTCCATGGAGACGATGCTGGGGCGGATGCGCGATGCCGGCGTGACACTGATTTGAACGTCACCGAGCCGAACCTGACAGATTTTTGAGGGGCTTCATGCGGTTTGCGGCGGCGTTGACGGCAGGTGCTGCACTTATTGCCGCAATCCTTTCTCCGGAAACGGCTCTTGCGGCCGAAGCGCACGAACTGCCGGGTGCCGCCATGTCGCTGTGGTGGGTGCTGCCGTTTGCCGGGCTCTTGCTTTGCATCGCGACCGGGCCGTTGCTCTTCCATCATGCCTGGGAGCACCATTACGGCAAGATTGCCGCGTTCTGGGCAGCATTGGTGATCGGGCCGCTGGCAATCGCCTTCGGCATCCCGTCGGCGACGCAGGCGGTGCTGCACGCGCTGCTCACCGAGTACATGTCGTTCATCATCCTGCTGTTTGCGCTGTTCACCATTTCGGGCGGCATCTTCGTTGCCGGCAATATCCACGGCACCCCGCTGGTCAATGCCGGGCTGTTGCTGGGCGGCGCTGTGCTTGCGTCGGTCATCGGCACAACCGGCGCCTCGATGATCCTGATCCGGCCGCTCATCCGCGCCAACGACAACCGGCGCTTCAACGCCCATGTCGTCATTTTCTTCATTTTCCTGGTGTCCAACATCGGCGGGTCGCTGACGCCGCTCGGCGATCCGCCGCTGTTCGTCGGCTTCCTGCGCGGCGTCGATTTCTTCTGGACGACCGTTCACCTGCTGCCGGAGACGCTGTTCGTCGCCGGCGTGGTGCTGGCCGTTTTCCTGGCGATCGACATCATCCTGCATCACCGCGAGGAAGGCGCGCCGAAGATCAAGGATCCGACGCCTGACACCAAGGTGCGCATTCGCGGCCTGGCCAACATACCGCTGCTGGCAGGGGTGATCGCCGCGATCCTGATTTCTGCTGCCTGGAAGCCGGGGGTGAGCTTTGCTTTCCAGGGCGTCAGCCTCGAGCTGCAGAACCTGGTGCGCGACGCTGCCATCATGATACTGGCCTTCACTTCGCTTGTCGTCTCGCCGAAGGAGTTTCGCGGTGCAAACGCCTTCAGCTGGGGGCCGATCGCCGAGGTGGCGAAGCTGTTCGCCAGCATCTTCATCTGCATCGTGCCGGTGGTCGCCATATTGCGGGCCGGCCTCGACGGCGCGCTGGCGCCGTTGGTGCTGCTGGTCAGCTCGCCGACCGGCGCGCCTGACAACCTCGCCTATTTCTGGCTGACCGGAGCGCTGTCGTCCTTCCTCGACAATGCGCCGACCTATCTGGTGTTCTTCGAACTCGCCGGCGGCGACCCGCAGCATCTGATGACCGAACTCGCCTCGACGCTGGCGGCGATCTCGGCCGGCGCGGTGTTCATGGGTGCCAACACCTATGTCGGCAATGCGCCGAATTTCATGGTCTACGCCATTGCCAGGCATCGCGGCATCAAGATGCCGAGCTTCTTTGGCTACATGGCATGGTCGGGTGCCGTGCTGATCCCGACTTTCCTGCTGGCCGGCTTCCTGTTCTTTCGCTGATCAGCCGACGCCGACATAGCGGCGGACGGCCGAGGGATCGGCACGCAGTTCCTCGACGTCGACCGTCTCGCGGTTGCGGCCGTTTTCAATGAAGCAAACACGGTCGGCGACCGACAGCACGGCATCGACGCGCTGCTCGACGAGGATTGTCGACACGCCAAGCGCGCGCAGCTTCGACACGGTTTCGCGGATTTTTGCGATCATCGACGGCATCAGCCCCTCGGTCGGCTCGTCGAGCAGAAGCACCTGCGGCTCCAGACACAACGCCCGCGCCATGGCCAGCATCTGCTGCTCGCCGCCGGACAGCGTGCCGGAACGCTGCCTGAGGCGCTGGCGCAGCAGCGGGAAGAGATCAAGCACGTTTTCGCGCGTCGCCTTGCCCCTGTTGCGGGCCATCAGGCCGATTTCGATGTTCTCCGCCACCGTCATCTCGGCGAATAGCCGCCGGCCCTGCGGCACATAGCCGACGCCGGCCTTGGGCACCTCATGTGCCGGCAGGCCGGTCAATTCCCGCCCTTCGAGCCTGATCGAGCCGGCGGCCGCCGGCACCAGGCCCATGATCGCTTTCAGCGTCGTCGTCTTGCCGGCGCCGTTGCGGCCGAACAGGCAAAGCACCTCGCCCTCGTTCAGAACCAGATCCAGGCCATAGAGCACCTGGACCTCGCCATAGAAGCAATCGAGCCCGGAAACGGTCAGTGCCTTGGACTGGACCTCAGTCATGCGTGGTCCCCAGATAAGCGTCCTGCACCGCGGCATTGGCGCGGATCTGCTCGGGCGTACCTTCGGCCAGAATCCTGCCGGCGTTGAAGACGGTGATGCGGTCGGCGAGTTGCATGACAACCGGCATGTTGTGCTCGATCAAAAGCACTGTGGCGCTATCGGCGATCTCGCGCACCAGCTCGATGAAATTGTCGATCTCGCTGTCGGCCAGCCCTTGCGTCGGTTCGTCGAGGATCAGCAGGCGTGGCTTCAGCGCCAGCCCCATCGCCACTTCCAGCAGGCGCTGGTGACCGTAGGACAATTGCCCGGCCGGCATTTGAGCGCGATCGGCAAGGCCGGTGCGCTCGAGAGCCGCCATGACGCCGCTGTGAACCGCGCCCTTCGAACGGCCATCGGTCAGCGTGCGCTGCACCGGCAGGGCGACATTGTCGTAGGCGCTGAGATTGGCAAAGACGCTGGTGATCTGGAAAGTGTAGGCGACGCCAAGGCGAACCCTGGCGTAGGCCGGCAGATTGGTGATGTCCGCGCCGTCGAAGACGATCATGCCCGACGAGGGCTGGATACGGCCGCTGACCAGGCTGACGAAGGTGGTCTTGCCGGCACCGTTGGGGCCGATGACAGCGCGGACCTCGCCCGGCATCAGCGCGAAGTCGACGCCGTCGACGGCACGCAGGCCGCCGAAACTGCGGGACAGGCCTTTGGTGGTCAGCAGCGGCATCATGGCAGCCACCCCAGCCAGCGCTGGCGGATGCTGCCGAGGATGCCCTTGGGGAAGAATAGCACCAGCAGGATGAGCGCGATGCCGACGATCAGCAGATAGGCGGAGGTGTAGCCGCTGGCGACGTCGATGACATAATACATGAACAGCGTGCCGATCAGCGGCCCGAGCGTGGTAGCGGCGCCGCCCAGCAGCACCCAGAGCAGCGGCAGGATGGAATACTGCACGGAAGCGAAGCTCGAGCCGACATAGCCGAACAGCAGCGCATAGGCGGCACCCGAAGCCGCGCAGATGGTGCCGGAGACGACGACGGCGGCGAGCTTGTTGGAGAACGTGTTGTAGCCGAGCATTTTTGTCCGCTCCTCGTTCTCGCGGATGGCGACCAGCACACGACCGTAGCTGGAGCGGACTATAGCCAGGCTTATGAGCAGCACGATCGAGAACAGCGCCAGCGCGCTCATGTAGCGCACGGTCGGGTTGGTGAGGTCGAACGACGCGCCGCCGAGGACAAGGACACGCATCGGCTGCGGCACGACCATGCCCTGGTCGCCGCCGGTCCAGGCGGCGAAATAGAGGATGACGAGGTAGAATACCTGCGCGAACATCATGGTGACGATCATGAAGGCGACGCCGGAGGTGCGCAGTGCCAGGAGCCCGATCACCAGCGCAAGCAGCGCGCCGCAGGCAAGCCCGGTTGCGAAGGCCGCCGGCACGCTCCAGCCGAGATGGATGATGGCAAGGCCGGCGCCATAGAGCCCGGCTGAAAAGAACATGGCGTGGCCGAGGCTGAGCAGCCCGACATAGCCGAACAGCAAGTTATAGCCCATGGCGAAGACCGCCAGCACCATGATACGGGCGAGCAGCCCGTGATGGTATTCCGGCAGGACAAAGCTAAGTGCGAAAAGCAGGGCGATGACGCCGAGATGCAGTGCATAGGGCTTTGCCGGCGAAGCATCCTTCATCGCGATGCCGTCCCGAACAGGCCCTGCGGCCGGAACACCAGCACCATGGCGACCAGCAAGGTGGCGATGATCTTGGCCAGCGTCGGCGAGAAGAACACCGAGATGATGCCGTCGGAAAGGCCGATCAGCACCGCCGCGACCACCGTGCCGCGCAACGAGCCGAGGCCGCCGATGATGACGACGATGAACGAGAGCAGCAGCGGGTCTTGTCCCATCAGATAATGCGCCTGGCTGATCGGCACGATCAACACCGCGGCGATAGAAGCCAGCATGGCGCCGAGCGCGAAGACGCAGGCATAGACGCGATCGACCGGAATGCCGAAGGCCTGCGCCGTCTCGCTGTCATACTGGGTGGCGCGCATAACAAGGCCGATTTTCGTGCGCGTCAGCACCAGCCAGGTTGCGATCAGCAGCAGCGCAGACGCTGCGATGATCGACAGCTTGTAGCCGGAATAGCCGAACCACGGCAGAAGAATGCGGTAGCTGAAGGGCGGCTCCACCGGCCGCGCCTCCGGACCATAGAAGGTCAGCGCCAATTGCTGGATGATGTAGAGCATGCCGATGGTGGCGACGATGGTGGCTTCCGGATTGTAGTTCAGCCGGCGCAGCACCAGCCGTTCGGCGACCAGTGCGATCAGGCCGACGATCAGCGGCGCCAGCACCAGGGCGACCAGGAAGCCGAGCGCCGGATGGCCCGATATCGCCGTAGAGATCGCCCAGGCAAGCACGGCGCCCAGCATGAAGAATTCGCCATGCGCGACATTGACGACGCGCATGACACCGAACACCAGCGACAAGCCGAGCGCCGTCAGCGCCAGCACGGCGGAGGTGACGAGGCCTTCGAGGGCGGCGAGGAGAAGGTGGGGTCCGAAGTGCATCGGTTACGCCCCCAAGGGAGGTGCCCAGAGCACCCCCCTCTGGCCTGCCGGCCATCTTCCCCTCAACGGGGGAGATTGGCAGTTCCTGCGAAGGCGGCCGTCTACCGACCTCGGCGATTGGCGAAAGCGGTGGGGTGGCTCGAAGCGCACTACGGCCAAAACAGCTAAGCTCACAGCGCCTGGGTCGTGTAATCCCCTTCCGGCTCGTAGAGGCCGTCCTCGATCTTGGTCTTGTGGACGACATTCAGCCGGCCGCCTTCGACCTTGGAGATGTTCTGGATACCAAAACACTGGTGGATCTTGCCGTTGAAGGTTTTCGGGCCCTGCGGGTGCTCCGGTCCCTCGGCGAACTCGGTCAACGCCTCGGTCGCCTCGACCAGCTTGGCGCGGTCTTCCGGGCCCTTGTAGCCGGCATCTTCCATCGCCTTCTTGACGACATAGAGCGTTTCCCAGCAGCCGAACATATGCGCGGCGGTGGAGACGTCCTTGGGATCGCCGACGGCGGCACCATTGTCGTCGATGCCGACGGCGGCACGATAGGCCTTCTGCGCGGCGGAATCATCAGGCTGCGCATAGCGCGGCGAGCCTTCCCAGAAATGGCTGCCATCGAGGAATTCGAGGCCGGGGCTGTTGATGTCGGTGGCTTCGAGCGAATCTATGAAGCCAAACAATTGCGGCCGGTTGGAGCCGTAGAACTCGCCAAGTTCCTTGACGAAGGTGAGCACGGCCGGGCCGACCATGACGTGGTAGATCACCTCGGTCTCGGCCGGGATCTGCGGGAAATATTTGGTGAAGGAGGATTCCGTCGGCGGGATGGCGATCTGGGCGATGACCTCGGCGCCTTGCGCCTTCAGCGCCGGCGGCAGGTAATCGCGATGGTCGTAGCCGAACGCGAAATCGGGGAAGATCTGCGTTACCTTCTTGCCGGCGTTGGCGGCAATCCACGGCGCCATCGACTGGATCTGGCTCTTCACGTCGGTGATGCCGGGCTGGAAGACGTAGCGGTTCAATTTGGTCGAGGCGACGTGGTGGCCTTCGCTGACGACAAAATAGGGCATCTTGGCCTCACCGGCAGCCGGCGCCGAGCCGATGACGACATGCGAAAACAAGGTGCCGTAGACGATGTCGGTCTTGTGCTGCGAGGCAAACTTGCCGACCACTTCGGCACCACGGCCGGGGTCGGTGCCGTCATCCTCGATGATCACCTCGACCGGCCGCCCGTTGATGCCGCCGGCATCGTTGATCGCCTTGATCGCCGCGGCCGTGGTCTTCTCGTACCAGCGGCCATAGGCGGCGCCAATGCCGGTGCGGTGCGACTGGAAGCCGATCTTTATCGGCGCCGAACTCTGCGCCTGGCTGTAGCGAACGAAGCCCGGCGCGCACGCAAGACCGGCGCCGGCGGCCAACCCCTTCAGCGCCGTGCGGCGGGTAAGAGTGGATTTGGAGAGATCGAAAAACCCATTCTTGTCAGTCACGGCAGTTCCCCTTGTTTTTGAGCTTTGACCAATGGCTGTAACGAGGCGGGCCACTCTTGGGAGAGGGCCGAAATTGCATGTGTACAAACTAAATCACCAAAGCCCTGACGTGGCAAGCGAGCTTTCCCCGAGGTTCAATCAGGGGCATCAAGCTAGCCTCATTCATCCGGCGGTCGGCGTGGCAAGCAGCCACAGGCCGAAGACGGTGTAGGCGATCATCAGCAGGGTGAGCGGAAACTGGCTGAGCGCGGCGCGGGCGGGAATGGGGTGCAGCTGCCAGGCCAAGCCATGGGCGACAAGCACTGCAAGCATGTGGCCGGCTATGATGACGGCGGCCTGGAGATTCCACAGCCACCATGCCGAGCCGGCGCCCGCGACGACGCCGGCTTCGATCGGCATGTCGGCGGTGCCAAACAGGTTCCAGCCCAGCGCAAACGGGTCGGAGAGGGCTGCAACGGCATATTGGCCGTCGACCAGCAGCGCCGTCAGATAATGCGCCAAGTGATAGGCGAGCGCGATCGGCACGATCGACCAGACCAAAAGCCCGGCAGCGTGGCCGAGGGAATGCTTGCTGCCGGCCAGATGCTGGCCAAGAAAGACGGCAAGCGCGAACGCGGCCGCAAGCACGACAAAGGTCAGCACGAGGCCGAAACTGCCGCTGCCGATCAAGGCCGTCCGTCCAGGAAACTCCAGCGGATTGATGCCGAACCAGCCTAGCCAGAAGAAGGTTTTCGACAGGCCGTCGAACGACACCGACGACAGAGCCAGCAGCAGGAAAGCGATACCGCTGAGCGGCAGCGGCGCGGCACCGAGCAGCTTGGCGCCCGGCCAGCAGAGTTTCGTCCTGCCGCCTTCGCCGCGTTCGACGACGGCGAAGCGCGCAACCATCGAAAAGAACACGGTCAGGAATTCGCCGCGCCGGCTCCAGTCGCGGTAGCCGAAGACCAGCATGGCGACGAAGCTTAGCAGCCAATAGAGGCCCGCCGCCCAGGCCAGCCGTGCCGGGTCGTCGGGCGCCGGATCGATCAGCTCGAACCAGGCGAAGGCGAAGAACAGCACGAAAGCCGGCCAATAGCCGAGCCAAGGGGACAGCCGCTGTGGCTCCTTCCTGCCGAACAGGTGCGAAACGACGCGGCACGGCCCGTACCAGGGATTGAGCCATGACCAGAGGTCGCCAAACAACCCCTGCAGCAGAGCCAGCCCAACCCAGAGCAGCGTCCAGACAGTCAGCGGCAGCGGATTGGAGAGCGGGTCGCGGCTGCCGAACATGCCGGCGGCAATAAGAATTGCAAAGCCGGCAAAGGATATCAGGCTGACGATTGTCCGCGCGCCGTCCCCGAAGGTGAAAAGCGGCAGGCGTTTGCGCCAAAAGCGGTCGAGGGAGTCCGGCGGGAGTAGAGCCAGGACAATGAAGCTGGCGGCAACGGCGAGCGCGCCGCCGGCGACGTAGTAGCCGGTGGGAAGGAGCAGGACGTGGCCGCGGTCGGAGGCATGGGCGAAGGCGGGAGTGGGCAAGAATGCAAAGGCAACAATGACGAGAGCTAAACTGTAACGACGGCGCTCTACGGCGCCCCCCTCTGTCCTGCCGATCTCCCCCCAAGTGGGGGAGATGTCCGGCAGGACAGAGGGGGGCGCGAAGGAACTCGTATTATGCAAAGAGTTCCCCACCCCTCACACCTTCACCAGCTGCTCCACGCGATCCTTTTGGCCAAATATGCGCAGGTAACGCTCGATCTCTTTCTCGTCGCCTGTCGACTTGGCCGGATTGTCGGAGAGCTTGACCGCCGGCCTGCCGTTGGCTTCGGTGACCTTGCAGACCAGCGAGATGGCGTCGAGCCGGTTGGTTTCGGTCGGCGCGCAGCCCTCGAAATCATTGGTCAGGTTGGTGCCCCAGCCGAAGGACATGCGCACCTTGCCGCGGAAGTGACGGTAGGTCTCTTCGATGGTCTCGACCTCCAGCCCATCCGAGAAGATGAGCAGCTTCTGCTTGGGGTCCTTGCCCTTTTCGCGCCACCAGGAAATGATCTTTTCGCCGCCCTCAATCGGCGGCGCGCTGTCGGGGCGGAAGCCGGTCCAGTCGGCGACCCAGTCCGGCGCATCGCGCAGGAACGCCGCGGTGCCGAAGGTGTCCGGCAGCACGATCAGAAGGTTGCCGCCGTAGTAGCGCTGCCAGTCCTGCAGCACCTTATAGGGCGACTGTTTCAATTCCTTTTCCGAATTGGTGAGCGCGGCGAACACCATCGGCAGTTCATGCGCGTTGGTGCCGAGCGCTTCGAGGTCGTTGTCCATGGCGAGCAACACATTGGAGGTGCCGGTGAAGGCCTCACCGATGCCTTCCTTCAACGCTTCGACGCACCAGCGCTGCCACAGGAAAGAATGACGGCGGCGGGTGCCGAAATCCGAGATGCGGATGCCGGGCAGCGCCTTCAGCCGCTCGGTCTTGGCCCACATCTTGGCCTTGGCGCGGGCATAGAGCACGTCGAGCGCGAAGGGCCCGAACGCGCGCATGGCGGCGCGCGAGCGCAGTTCGTTGATGATGGCGAGCGCCGGGATCTCCCACAGCGTCGTATACATCCACGGACCGCTGAAGGTGAGCTCGTATTGGCCGTCGCGCTTGGAAAGCTCGTATTCGGGCAGCCGGAAATTTTCCAGCCAGGCGAGGAATTCCGGCTCGAAGATCTGCTTGCGGCCATAGAAGGTGTTGCCGCCGAGCCAGATCATCTCTTTCTTGCTGAAGCGCAGCGTACGGGCATGGTCGAGTTGCTCGCGCAGCTCTGCCTCGTCGATCTCCTCGGCAAGGCGGACCGAAGTGGTCCGGTTGATCAGCGAGAAGGTGGTGTCGACCTTGGGATACATGCCCCAGATCATCTGCAGCATCAAAAGCTTGTAAAAATCGGTGTCGAGCAAGCTGCGGACGATCGGGTCGAGCTTCCAGGTGTGGTTGTAGACGCGCCGCGCTATATCGGTCCTAGCCATGTCTGAATGCCGCCTTCGCTGCTCTGCGGAATGCCTCTTAGCATTGAATTTTTGAAAGCGCCTCCCGCTTTGCGGGCTGGCCCGACAAAAAGAAGCCCCTGCGGCAAGCGATGCCTATGGCAGTGTCGACCTCAGGATACGGTCTTGGCGCCGACCACCTTGAGCGCCGGACGCTTGCGGCGAGTGCCGATGCGGCCCGCCACCGGCGCATCGGCACGGCGGTCGGCCTGCTCTTTTTCGGCAAACAGCCAGTCGATGAACAATTGCACGATCGGCGCCGATCTCATCTCGTTGCGGCAGACGACGTAGAAATCGTCCACTGCCGGCACGGAAAGGCTGAATGGCGCGACAAGCAGACCCCTGGCGAGCAGTCCGCTTGCAGTCACCGTGTCGCCGAGCGCCACGCCATGGCCGTGAACCGCCGCCTCGGTCGCCATACGCGCATCGCCAAGATGATGGCGGCGGCCGCGCTCGAGGTCCAGCGCGTCGGCGGCGGCCAGCCAGGTGTGCCATTCGCGGCCGTCGTCGCCATGCAGGAAGACGTGATCGGCGAGGTCGCGGACGGTGCGGATCGGGCGGTTGTTGATCAGTGTCGGGCTGACCACCGGGAACAGTTCGAGGCCCGACCATTTGCGCATCCAGCAGTCGGTCCAGCTGCCGTCACCATAATGCACGCAGATATCGATATGCGGGGCGCGGATGTCCTTGGCGTCATTGGAGGGGATCAGCGTCAGCCTGATATCCGGATATTGCGAGGTGAAGCTGCCCAGCCGCGGGATCATCCACAGCAACAGCAGCGCCGGCACGCAGGATACCGACAGCGCGCCGGTGCTGGCGGGCCTAGTCATGCGCTGGGTGGCGGCGGCGATGCCGTCGAAGGCGGTCGACACCGCCGGCAGCAATTCGGCGCCGTGCGGCGTGAGCTTCACCCGCTGGCCGGCGCGCTCGAACAGCTTGACGCCCAACGATTGCTCGAGCGCCTTGATCTGATGGCTGATGGCGCCGTGGGTGACGTTCAACTCGGCCGCGGCCTTGGTCAGTGAGGCGTGGCGTGCCGTCGCCTCGAAGGCACGCAGCGGATTTAAGGGGGGCAGACGCTTGGCCATGCGCACTCAGGGCTTATGTGAGATTTTCTCACAGAAAACACCCTAACAATATCAATTGATTTTTCAATGCAGCTACAAGACACTTTACCCAAGCATTGCATCGAGACAGCCAACGGCCGGACCGGATGACGGCTACGAAGGTCGTTGTCGGCGCGCTGCACCAGCCATGGAGGACCGACATGGGTTATGATCGCAGCAAGCTCGAAGCGTTGCGCCGCAAATATGGCGAGAGCCATGGCGGCGAAATGTTCGACCCGAAATTCCAGCGTGTCGCCGATAAGATCTTCTCCAAGACCGGCACGCGGCTGGCGCCCTATTCCGGCATCCCGACCTTCCTCGCAGCGCCCTACCGTGAGATCGCCGCCGACAATCCGGATTTCGGCGATCTGCAGGTGGCGATGATCGGCGTGCCGATGGATCTCGGTGTCACCAACCGGCCGGGCGCCCGCTTCGGGCCAAGGGCATTGCGCGCCATCGAGCGCATCGGCCCCTATAACCATGTGCTGGAATGCGCGCCGACGCATGAGCTTAAGGTGGCCGACATCGGTGACGTGCCGTTCCAGAGCCGCTACCGGCTGGAGACCAGCCATAACGACATCGAACGCCGCACCAACCAGATCGTCGACGCCGGCGTCCTGCCCTTGTCTGTCGGCGGCGACCATTCGATCAGCCACCCGATCCTGAAGGCGGTCGGCAAAAAGGCGCCTGTCGGCATGATCCATATCGACGCCCATTGCGACACCAGCGGCCTGTTCGACATGACCAAGTTCCACCATGGCGGCCCGTTCCGCAACGCGGTGCTGGACGGCTTGCTCGACCCGAGCCGCACCATCCAGATCGGCATTCGCGGCTCGGCCGAGTATCTGTGGGAGTTCACCTATGAGTCCGGCATGACCGTGGTGCATGCCGAAGAGGTGACCGGCCTCGGCATCCCCGCCATCATCGAGAAGGCGCGCAGAATAGTCGGCGACGGCCCGACCTATGTCTCCTTCGACATCGACAGCGTCGATCCGGCCTTCGCGCCGGGTACCGGCACACCGGAAGTCGGCGGGCTGACGACGCGCGAAGTGCTCGAGCTGCTGCGCGGCCTGAAGGGCCTCAACATCGTCGGTGGCGACGTCGTCGAGGTGGCACCGCAATATGATGCGACCACCAACACGGCACATGCCGGCGCGCAGGTGCTGTTCGAGATCCTCAGCCTGATGGTCTTCAGCCCGGCAATCACCGGCAAGGCTGCCTGATGCGCTCGACCATGATCCCGAAAAGTGGGAACCGGTTTTCGGAAAAGATCATGGTCCAGTAGAGAATCCCAAAGGCGACCGCCGCGCTGGAGCCGGCGGTTGCGCTCAACAAACAAGCTTCCAGCAGGGGAACGACAATGACATTTCATATGACGCTCAAATCAACCATCGCCGCCGTGCTGATGCTCGGCGCGGCCGGCGTTTTCACCCAGGCCGCCAATGCCGACGCCGTCGACGACATCACCAAGGCAGGCGCGATCAATGTCGGCATCTTTTCCGACTTCCCGCCCTTCTCCTCGGCCAGCGCCGACATGAGCATCAAGGGCTACGACATCGACGTGGCGCAATTCATCGCCGACCAGCTCAAGGTCAAGCTCAACCTGGTCAGCGTGACCGGCCAGAACCGTATCCCGTATCTTACCGACAAGCGCGTCGACCTGCTGATGAGCGTCGGCTACTCCAAGGAACGTGAGCAGGTGATCGATTTCGCCGCCGCCTACGCACCCTACTACATCGCCGTCATCGGCCCGGCAGCACTTGCGGTCAAAGGCAAGAAAGACCTCGCCGACAAGTCGATCGCCGTCAATCGCGGCACGCTGGAGGACACGTCGCTGACCGAGGCAGCACCCGCCTCGGCCGACATCCGCCGCTTCGACAACTACAATTCCGTCATCCAGGCGTTCATCTCGGGCCAGACCCAGCTGATGGTGGTCGGCAACGATGTCGGCGCCCAGGTGCTCGCCCGTCAGGAGGCGCTGAAGCCGGAGCAGAAATTCCAGCTTCTCACCTCGCCCTCGCATATCGGCCTCAACAAGAAGGAAGACCGCCTCAAGCAAGCGGTCAACGATGCGGTTGCCAAGATGCTGGCCGACGGCAAGCTGGACGAAAGCTCGAAGGCCTGGCTGAAGACGCCGCTCGATCCCGCCAATCTCAAGGATTGACGGCCGGTGAACTATAGCCTCGACTTCGGCTGGCTTGCCGGGGCGACAGGGGCGATCGCGCGCGGCGCGGCCACGACGATCCTGTTGATCACTGTCACCACGCTGGCGGGAACATTGCTCAGCATCCTCGGCGCAGCAGGGCGGCGGAACGGTCCGCTGCTGCTCAAGCGGGCGATCGGTGTCTATGTCGAGGTGATCCGCAACACGCCGTTTCTGGTGCAGCTGTTCTTCATCTTCTTCGGGCTGCCCAGCATCGGCGTGAGGCTCGATCCGGTGCTGGCCGCCATGCTGGCGATGACGCTCAACATGGCGGCCTACACGATCGAGATCGTCGGCGCCGGGCTCGACGCGGTACCGCCCGGGCAGACGGAAGCGGCTCTCGCCCTCGGGCTCAGGCCGCGCCAGGTCTTCATCAAGATCGTGCTGCCGCAGGCGCTCAAGGTGATCTATCCGGCGCTGACCAGCCAGATCGTCATCATGATGCTGGAATCCGCCGTGGTGTCGCAGATCGCGGTGCGCGAGCTAACCTACGAGGCCGACATGCTGCAGGCGCGCACGTTTCGGGCTTTCGAGACCTATTTCGTGGTGACGGTGGTCTATCTCATCTTGTCGATGGGGTTGCGCCGGCTGCTGGTCAGCGGCGGGCGCCGGGTTCTCGGAGCCGGCGTGTCATGATCGAATTCACCTTCTGGGATATTCTGCGCAACCTGCTGCTCGCGGCGCGCTGGACGGTGCTCTTGTCGTTGGCTGCCTTTGTCGGCGGCGCCGTAGTCGGCATGATCGTGCTGTTCTTCCGTATCGCCAAGAACAAATGGGCCCGGCGGTTTGCCTCGGGCTATATCGCGCTTTTCCAGGGCACGCCGTTGCTGATGCAGCTCTTCCTGATGTTCTTCGGCCTGCCGATGCTGGGCTTGCGCATCGAGCCGTGGACCGCGGCGGTGCTTGGCCTGACCTTCTTCGCCAGCGCCTATCTGGCCGAGATCTGGCGCAGCGGCGTCGATGCGCTGCCACGCGGCCAATGGGACGCCGGCGCCAGCCTCGGCCTGCATTATCTGCAGGAGCTCAGGCTAATCATCCTGCCGCAGGCGTTTTCGATCACCCGTGCGCCGACGGTCGGCTTCCTGGTGCAGCTGATCAAGTCGACCGCGCTGACCTCGATTATCGGTTTCGAGGAGCTGGTGAGGACATCCAACGCGATCAACAATGCGACCTTCGAACCGTTCAAAGTCTATGGGCTGGTGGCGCTGATCTTCTTCGTCATGTGCTTTCCGCTGACGCAATATGCACGTTCGCTCGAACAGCGGGCGGCGGCCCGCTGAGCGGGACGCCATCGATTTCAACGCCCGAATACCAATGGCGGCGCGATATGGTCGCGCCGCAGCCAGCGCCCCAGCAACAGCGCCGCCACCACCGCCAGTCCCGACGACAGGCCGATCCAGATGCCGACGCCATTGAAGCCGAAACGGAACGCGAGCAGCACGCCGAGCGGCAGGCCGATGCCCCAATAGCCGATCGCGGCATAGATCATCGGCACCTTGGTGTCGTGCAGGCCGCGCAGCATGCCGGTGGCGACCGCCTGCGCGCCGTCGAAAACCTGGAACAGCGCGGCAAAGGCGAGGAATGACACGGCAAGCGCGATCACCCTGGCATTGGCCGGATTGCCGAGATCGATGAAGGCGCCGATCAGGAGATGCGGCCACAGGATCATCACCAGCCCCATCAACGCCATGAAGGAGACGCCGATGACAAAGGCGGTCCAGCCGGCACGGGAAACACCTTCCGGATTGCCGGCGCCATGGGCAAGGCCGACGCGCACCGTCACCGCCTGGTTGAGGCCGAGCGGCACCATGAAGGTGACCGAGGCGATCTGGATGGCGATCGCGTGGGCGGCAAGCGAGGCCGCGTCGATCAGGCCCATGAGAAAGGCCGCAGCGTTGAAGATCGTCACCTCGAAGGCGAGAATGCCGGCGATCGGCAGGCCGAGCCGCAACAGGCCCTTGAAGCGCGGCCAGTCGGCGCGCCAGAAGCGCCCGAACAGGCGATAGCGGCGAAACTTCGGCTCAAGCATCACCACCGCCGCCATGCCGGCGAACATCAGCGTGCTGGACAGCGTGGTGGCGAGGCCGGAGCCGGCGATGCCCATCGACGGGATGCCGAGATTGCCGAACATGAACAACCAGTTGAACAAGGCATTGCAGGCGACGGCAACGAAGACGATGATCAGCGCCCAGCCCGGCCGCTCCAGCGCCGAAATGAACGAGCGCAGGACGATATAGCCGTAGAAGGGCAGCACCGCCCATTCAAGCCAACGCAGATAGATGCCGGCCTGATGCGCCAGCGCCGGCTCCTGACCCATGGCCAGCAACACGGCCTCGCCGTGCCAGAGAAAGACCCAGATCGGAAGGCAGATGAGGATCGCCAGCCACAGGCCTTGGCGCACGGTACGGCGCAGGTCGCGCATCGAGTGGCGGCGGCGGCCAAGCTCGGTCGCCATCATCGGCGAGGTCGCCAGCATCAGGCCGAGCCCGAAGATCAGCGGCATGAAATAGAGGTTGGCGCCAAGCGCGCCGCTGGCCAGCGTGTCCGGTCCGAGCCGCCCCATCATCATGACATCGGTGGCGGTCATCGCGGTCTGGCCGAGATTGGTCAGCACCATCGGCCAGGCGAGCGCCAGCATCGCCCTGATTTCCCGACGCCAGAGGTTTTCCGGCGCGTGAGCGCCGGCTTCGATCGCAGACATTTTTTCCGCCTATCCGATTGCGGCACGTCGGCAAGAGCCGGAAGCCGCGTCTCAGCGCGGAAACGGCCATGATCGGCCAGATCCCGCATTTACGGTGGGTTTGTCTATGAAATGGGCACCGGTGGCAAGAGGCTGACTTGCGGAAGGGTTAAGCCAGGCAGCTCAATGCAGGCTATTGGAGAGGCCACGGAAGCCGCTATGGTCACGGCGGATCCATTTTAAAGGCACCCCTGATGAGCGCGTTTCCCGAAATCTACCTGGTTCGGCATGGCGAGACGGAATGGAGTGCGGCCGGAAAACATACCGGCCGGACCGACATACCGCTGACGCCGTCCGGCGAGGACGCGGCAAGGCGGGTCGCCGATCGGCTCAAGGACCCGTCTTTCTCGGCCGTGTGGTCGAGCCCTTCGCAGCGCGCCTTCAACACCTGTGCGCTTGCAGGCTTCGGCTCGCCAGGCGTGAAAAAGGACGATCTGGCGGAATGGGATTACGGTGCTTATGAGGGACTGACCACGAAGCAAATCCTCGTCGAGCGTCCCGGCTGGCGGCTTTTTCGCGACGGCTGCCCGGGCGGCGAGTCAGCCGCCGATGTCGGCTCGAGGGCGGACCGGATCGTCAGCCAGTTGCGCGAGGCCGACGGCAATGTCCTGCTGTTTTCAAGCTCGCATTTCCTGAGGGTGCTGGCCGCACGCTGGCTCGGCCTGCCGCCGCAAGACGGCGCGCTTTTCGTGCTGGATACCGCCAGCATAAGCGTGCTCGGCTATGAGCGCGATCTTGACGAGCCGGTTGTCCGGCGCTGGAACCAGAGATAGCGGCCGATCCCGATCTATCTGATCGCGTCCAGCGCCTGCCTTTGCCTGTGCATTTCGAGAAACACGCGGTAGTCGCGGTCGAACCGGCCGGCGGCAGCCGGATTGGGCTCTCGTGTCTTGCCGCCTTGCTGCATGGCCACGCAGGCGGCGTTCAAATCGGGGAAAAGCCTGGCGGCGGTGGCGGCAATCATGCCGGTGCCGAGCAGCACCGCCTCGTCCGCCAGCGGCTCGACCACCGTGCAGCCGGTGGCGTCGGCATAAAGCTCCATCAACAGGGGGTTCTTGGTATGGCCGCCGGTGACATGCAGCGTGTCGATCAGATAGCCGTTCTCGTTCAGCGCTTCCAGCACGTGGCGAACGCCAAGCGCGATGCTGACGGCGGTGCGCCAGTAGAGCTTGCACAGGCTGTCGAAGGAGGAATCCAGCGTCAGCCCGCTGACGACGCCGACGGCATGCGGGTCCGCGAGCGGCGAGCGGTTGCCGTGGAAATCGGGCAGTACATGCAGCCTTGCGGCGAGATTGTCGCCTTCGGCGGCGCGCAGCTCGGCGACGCGGCAGGCGATCCTGGCATGCATGGCGGCATCCGGCTCGCCGCCGGCGCCATGCCAGCGGATGATGTGATCGAGCAGCGCGCCGGTGGCCGACTGGCCGCCTTCCGACAGCCACAGGCCGGGAAGGGCGGCGCCGTAATAAGGACCCCAGACACCGGCGAAAGGCTGCGGATCGGGCGACATCGCCATGACGCAACTCGACGTACCGGCAATCAGCGCGAGATGGCGGCCGATGTTCGTCGCGTCACCGGCGAAACCGCCGAGCACGCCGAGCGCGCCGGCATAGGCATCGATGACGCCGGCGCCGACCCGGCATTTTTCGGTGAGGCCAAGCTCCGCCGCGGCTTGCGCGCCGAGCGGACCGATATCGGCACCGACCGGGCTTGCCTTTTCCGGCAGATTGCCGTGCTCAAAGATATCGCCGAGCCCCACGGCTTCGAAGAAGTCGCGCCGCCAGCCGGTCTCTTCGTGCGCCAGATAGGTCCATTTGGCGGTCAGCGTGCATTGCGAGCGGGCGAGCGAACCTGTCGCCTTCCATGTCAGAAAGTCCGTGAGGTCGAATAGATAGCCGGCTTCATTCCATGTTCCGGGCAGGTTGCGCTTCAGCCACATCAGCTTCGGCGTCTCCATTTCCGGCGACATGACGCCGCCGATATAGCCGAGCACGGCATGACCGCTTTCGGTGCATTCATCGGCCTCGGCAATGGCGCGATGGTCGAGCCAGACGATGGTGTCCCAGCGCCTTTCGCCTGACACCGACACGCTGAGCTGGCCGCCATGCCGGTCTCGCACCACCAGCGAGCAGGTCGCGTCAAAGGAGATGCCGACGATGTCCTGCGCCTTCACGCCCGCCTTTTCACGGGCAGCCCGCACGGCAATGCACACCGCCGACCAGATATCCTGTGAATCGTGCTCGGCGTGGTCGGCCTTCGCCTGTTTCATGGCGATCGGATGCTCGGCGCGGCCGAGCAAGGCACCACCGGTGTCGAGAATACCCGCACGGGCGCTCCCGGTGCCGACATCGACCGCGCAAACGAAACTGTTGATCAAGGTGTTCTTGCTCTCGCTCCCAGGCCTGCAATCAGATCGGGCAATTGCAGCATGTCAGCGAATATAAAGTCCGGCTCACTCGACGCAAGCCGCGCTTTCAGTGCCGGGTTGCCGGCGTGCGAGCCGCCGGTGAAGGCAAGGACGCGCATGCCTGCCGCCCGCGCGGCGGCGATGCCGGCCGGGCTGTCCTCGACGACGAGGCAGTTTTGCGGGGCCGCTCCCATTTTTGCGGCTGCATGGAGAAACAGGTCGGGCGCCGGTTTGCCCCGCGCCACCATGGCGGCGCTGAACAGATGCGGCTCCAGCAGTCCAAGCAAGCCGGTAACCTCGAGCGCATAGCGGATGCGCTCCAGCGTGCCGGAGGACGCGACGCAGCACGGCACGCCGAGCCTGGGCAGGACCAGTGCGATGCCGGGCATCGGTTTCAGCTCTTCGCCGAATCTGCGCATCAGTTCGGCGCGCATCTCGGTCAGATGCTGGTCGGTGATCTCAAGCCCGAAGTCGCTTCCGAGGATTTCACGGACGCTCTTCATGCTCTTGCCGAGGAAATGCTCATAGGCAGCGTCCTCACTGACGGTGCCGCCGGCGAGCGCGATCATGTCGAGCAATGCCGAGACGGAGAGCATCTCGCTGTCGACCAGCACGCCGTCACAGTCGAAAATGACCAGTTCAGGCGTCATCACGCTGGATCGGCTTCAGAGGTCGCCGGCGAGATAGCGCGTCAGTGTCGCGCGCGCACCGTCCGCCCACAGCGATTTGAGCGCATGGGCAAACGCTTCGGCGAACGGGGCCGAGCGGCCGATTTCGCCATAGATGTCCTCCATGGCAAGCCAGGCGGCAGGCATGTCCCTGGCCGCCTTGGCCGTCGCCTGCAACCGGTCCCAGTTCGGGTCGTTGGGCTCGGTGACGGCACCGGAATCCGTTGTGCCGAAGCAGTAGCGGCACCAGAGCGCCGATTCCAGCGCCAGGCCGGTGACGCTCTTGCCGGCCTTCAGCCGGTCGGCGATGGTCGGAATGATGAATTTCGGCTGGCGGTTGGAGCCGTCGAGGCAAAGCCGGCGTATGGTGTCGCCGATCTTCGGGTTGGAGAATCGGTGCTCGATGAGCTGATAATAGTCCTCCAGCACGGTGTCCGGCACCGGCGGCACCGTCGGGATGATCTCGTCATGCTCGAGCTTGTCGAGAAAGCCGCGCACCAGCGGCTCCTGCATCGCCTCATGGACGAAATGGATGTCCATCAGCCCGGCCGGATAGGCGATGGTCGCATGGCCGCCATTGAGGATGCGGATCTTCATCAGCTCATAGGGCGCGACATCGCTGACGAACTGCACGCCGACTTGTTCCAGCGGCGGCCTTCCGTCGGTGAAACGGTCCTCCAGCACCCATTGCTTGAACGGCTCGCAAAACACCGGCCAATTGTCATCGAGGCCGAACTCGCCGGAGAGAATGCCGCGCTCGCGGTCGGTGGTGGCCGGCGTGATGCGGTCGACCATGCCATTGGGAAAGGCGACGTTTTCGCTCACCCAGTTTGCCAGATCCTCGTCGATCAGCCGCGCAAGACCGATGACGCCATCGGAGGCGACGTGGCCGTTATGGGGGATGTTGTCGCAGGACATGACGGTGAAAGGCACGATACCGTCGTCGCGGCGGCGCATCAGCCCGGCGAGGATAAGGCCGAACACGGTCTTCGGCATCGCCCCCGGTTGGGCATCGTCAACGATGTCGGGATGCGTCGGGTTGAACAGGCCGGAAGCCGGATCGATGAAATAGCCACCCTCGGTAATGGTCAGGGAAACGATCTTGATCGCCGGATCGGCTAGCCGCTCGATGATCGCCTTTGCATCGCCCGGCATCAGGAAGTCGATCATGGCGCCGGTGACGCGCGCGCTCATATGGCCGCTGTCCTGCTCGACCACCGTGGTCAGCCAGTCCTGCTCCTGCAACTTGTCGCGGCCGACCTTCTCGCCCTCGAACACCCCGGCGCCAACAATTGCCCAGTCATGGCCGACACCCGAATTGAACAGGTCGTCGAGATAGACGGCCTGGTGCGACCGATGGAAATTGCCGACGCCGAAATGCACGATGCCGGCCTTGAGCGAGGCGCGATCGTAGTTCGGGCCGGCGACTTTGGGAGGCAGGTTTGCGAGGATTGAGGACGAGAGTTTCACGGTCATCTGTTTTTATCCTTTGGCGGGACGGCTCTTCTCCCCGCGGAGGAGACGGGGAGAAGAGCGCCTTCGCCCCCCTCAACTCATCCACTGGCCGCCATCGACATTGTAGGTTTGGGCGACGATGTATTCGGCATCCTCGCTGGCCAGGAACACCGCCATGCCGGTGAGGTCTTGCGCCGTGCCCATGCGGCCGTAAGGCACCGCTTCCCCGACCAGCCTCTTTTTTTCGCCCTTCGGCCGGTTCTCGTATTTGGCGAACAGGGCATCGACATGATCCCAATGCTCGCCGTCGACGACCCCCGGTGCGATCGCGTTGACATTGATGCGGTGCTTGATCAGGTCGAGCCCTGCCGACTGGGTGAGCGAGATGACCGCCGCCTTGGTGGCGCAATAGACGGCAACCAGCGCCTCGCCGCGGCGCCCGGCCTGGCTCGCCATATTGATGATCTTGCCGCCCTTGCCGCGGGCGATCATCGAACGGGCGGCTGCCTGCAGCATAAACAGCGTGCCGGCGACGTTGACCGAAAACAATTTGTCGTAGCTTGCCTTGGTGATCTCGACGATCGGCGCCAGGTCGAACAGGGCAGCGTTGTTGATCAATATATCGAGGCCGCCGGTCCTAGCTTCGACCGCCTTGACCGCCGCATCGATCGACGCGAGGTCGGTGACATCCAGCTTCACCGCGTAAGCGTTGCGGCCGATTTCCGAAGCCGTCTTCTCGGCAGCCTCGAGATTGATGTCGCCGATCGCGACCGTCGCCCCCTCGCGCACATAGGCTTCGGCGAACGCCCTGCCGATGCCGCGCGCCGATCCGGTGATCAGCGCCGATTTACTCTTCAGCCTCATTGCACCATCGCCTTTCCGTCGGCGCCGAAGCGATGCAGCTTGGCCTGATCCGGCGTCAGATAGATCGTGTCGCCGTGATGGACGGCCAGTTCGCCGTCGGCGCGCACCGTCAGCGGACCGACGCCGTCGGCTTGCACATGCAAAAATGTGTCGGAGCCAAGATGCTCGGCGACGCCGACCGTCGCCTTCCAGTCGCCTGATGTCTTTGAGATATTCATGTGCTCGGGACGGATGCCGACGGTTTTGGCGCCATATTTGGCTGCCGGCGCGCCTTCGAGCAGATTCATCTTCGGCGAGCCGATGAAACCGGCGACGAACAGGTTCTTCGGCGTCTTGTAGAGCTCCATCGGCGAGCCGACCTGCTCGATATTGCCGGCGTTGAGCACGACGATCTTGTCGGCCATGGTCATCGCCTCGATCTGGTCGTGGGTGACGTAGACCATGGTCGTCTTGAGCTGGTGATGCAGCTCGCTGATCTCCAGCCGCATGGTGCCGCGCAGCGCCGCGTCGAGATTGGACAACGGTTCGTCGAACAGGAAGGCCGATGGCTGGCGCACGATGGCGCGGCCGATGGCGACGCGCTGTCGCTGGCCGCCGGAAAGCTGGCCGGGGCGGCGATCGAGATAGTTGGTGAGGTTCAAGATGCGCGCGGCGTCCTTCACCTTCTTGTCGATGGTCGCCTTGTCCTCGCCCGCCATCTTCAGCGGGAAAGCGATGTTCTTGGCCACCGTCATGTGCGGGTAGAGCGCATAGGACTGGAACACCATGGCCAGCTTGCGCTTGGCCGGCGCCTCACCGGTGACGTCGCGGCCATCGATGTTGATGGTGCCGCCGCTAGTGTCCTCCAGGCCGGCAATCAGACGCAGCAGGGTGGACTTGCCGCAGCCCGACGGTCCGACGAAGACGACGAACTCACCGTCCTCGATGACCAGGTCGAGACCGGGAATGATGGATGTCGCCCCGAAGGATTTAGAGACGTTCTTGAGCGTGATGTTTCCCATAGTTTCCTCCCCCGAAGGGCTATTTCGTCGTTTGCGTCATGTCCGTTATTTCGCGGCACCGCCCATTATTTTACGGCACCAAATGTCAAGCCGCGCACCAGCTGCTTCTGGCTGAACCAGCCCATGATCAGGATCGGCGCGATCGCCAGGGTCGAGGCGGCCGAAAGCTTGGCCCAGAACAGCCCCTGCGGGCTGGAGAAGGAACTGATGAAAGCGGTGAGCGGGGCGGCCTCGGTGGTGGTCAGCCGGATCGTCCAGAACGCCTCGTTCCAGGCGAGAATGATGTTGAGCAGCATGGTCGAGGCGATGCCCGGCACAGCCATCGGCGTCAGCACATAGATGATCTCGTTCCAGAGCGATGCGCCATCCATGCGGGCGGCTTCCAGGATCTCGCCCGGGATCTCGCGGAAGTAGGTGTAGAGCATCCACACCACGATCGGCAGGTTGATCAGCATCAGCATGACCATCAGGCCGATGCGGCTGTCGAGCAGTCCGGTATCGCGGAAGATCAGATAGATCGGAAACAGCACGGCAACCGCCGGCATCATCTTGGTGGAGAGCATCCACATCAGGATGTCCTTGGTCCACTTGCCCGGCGAGAAAGCCATCGACCATGCCGCCGGAACCGCGACGATCAGGGCCAGAATGGTCGAGCCGACCGAAAGGAAGACCGAGTTGAGGAAGAACTTGAAGTAGCCGCTCTGCGCCTCGACCTCGGTATAGCTCTCGAACGTCCCCGACGGGAACAGGTTGAAGCCCTGGATGGCCTCCTGCTCCGACTTGAACGAGGTGATGATCGTATAGAGGATCGGGAAGAAGATCAGCAGCGCAACGATCCAGGCGGCCGCGGTCGCAATCGTTTTGTGCTGGGTGGTGACTGCACGTGCCATCGTTTCCTCCCTTATTTGTCCAGGTTCTTGCCGACGGCGCGCATGGCGAAGAAGGCGACGATGTTGGCGAGAATGACCGCGATGATACCGCCGGCGGACGCCTGGCCGATTTTGAACTCCAGCAATGCCTTCTGGTAGACGAGGAAGGGCAGGTTGGTGGAGGCATAACCGGGGCCGCCATTGGTGGTGACGAGGATCTCGGCATAGACCGACAGAAGGAAAATCGTCTGGATCAGGATGACCACTGTTATGGCGCGCGACATATGCGGCAGCGTCAAATAGATGAAGCGGCTGATGAAGCCGGCGCCATCCATTTCGGCGGCTTCCTTCTGCTCGCTGTCGAGCGACTGAAGCGCGGTCAACAGGATCAGCGTCGCAAACGGCAGCCACTGCCAGGCGACGATGATGACGATCGCCAGGAGCGGGTGCTGCCCGAACCAGTCGATCGGCTGCCCGCCGAAGAAACGCGCAATGTCGGCGAAGACGCCGTATTGGGGATGCATGATCATGTTCTTCCAGACGAGTGCCGCCACCGGCGGCATGACGAAGAACGGCGAGATGACGAGGATGCGAACGATGCCCTGTCCCCACATCGGCTGATCGAGCAGAAGGGCCAGCAGGGTGCCGCCGATCACCGTGATCAAAAGCACGCTGACGACGATGGTGAGCGTGTTGAGGATCGACTGCAGGAATGCCGGGTTGGAATAGAAAAGCGCGTAATTCGAAAAGCCGACGAAGCCGTCGCGGATCGGATTGAGCGGGTTGTACTGCTGGAAAGAGAACCACAGCGTGAATGCCAGCGGCACAATCATCCAAACCAGCAGCAGCACCACGGATGGCGCCATCATGAAGCGGGCAAGCGAACGGGTCTGCTGAGTAGCCATGACGGTCACCCTTCGAGGTCAGCCAAGTTTTTCAGCGGTGTGAAGCTGGCCGCCCGAACTGGGATTCGGGCGGCCCTTGCCGGCCATGATGGGCTGCCGGCACCGGGAGGAGCCTTATTTGATGTAACCGCCCTCGGTCATCGTCGCTGTGGCGGCGTCCTGCGCCTGTTTCAGGGCATCGTCGACGCTTGACTGGCCGGCAAGTGCCGCCGAGAAGAGCTGGCCGACAGTGGTGCCGAGACCCTGGAACTCAGGAATGGCGACGAACTGGACGCCGACATAAGGCACCGGCTTGACGGTCGGATGTGTCGGATCGGCGGAGTTGATCGAGTCCAGCGTCATCTTGGCGAACGGTGCCGCCTTCTGGTACTCGGGATTGGCGTAGAGCGAGGAGCGCGTTCCCGGCGGAACGTTGGCCCAGCCTTCCTTCGAAGCGACAAGTTCCGCATAGTGCTTGCTGGTTGCCCAGGATACGAACTTTTGAGCGGCGTCGGCTTTCTGGGTGCCGGCGGGGATGGCCAGAGACCAGGCCCAGAGCCAGTTGCCGCGCTTGCCCAAGCCATTGTCCGGCGCCAGCGCATAGCCAACCTTGTCGGCCACGGTGGAGTTCTTCGGATCGGAGACGAAGGAGGCAGCGACGGTGGCGTCGATCCACATGCCGCATTTGCCCTGCTGGAATAGCGCCAGGTTCTCGTTGAAGCCGTTGGACGACGCACCCTCTGGGCCGTCGGCCTTCATCAGATCGACATAGAACTGCAGCGTGTTCTTCCATTCGGGCTGGTCGAATTGCGGCTTCCAGTTCTCGTCGAACCAGCGGGCACCGAAGGAGTTCGACATGGCGGTCAGGAAGGCCATGTTCTCGCCCCAGCCGGCCTTGCCGCGCAGGCAGACGCCGTTCACGCCGTTGGCGCGGTCGGTCATTTTGTCGGCGGCCTGCTTGATGAAGTCCCAGGTCGGCGCATCGGGCATCTTGAGCCCGGCCTTCTCCATCAGGTCCTTGCGGTACATGACGAAGGAGCTTTCGCCGTAGAAGGGCGCTGCGTAGAGCTTGCCGTCGACCGACAGGCCGCCGGCTATGGCCGGGATGATGTCCTTGACGTCGTAATCGTCGCCGAGCTTGTCGAGCGGCAAAAGCCAGCTCTGCTTGGCCCAAATCGGCACCTCGTAGGTGCCGATGGTCATCACGTCGTACTGGCCGCCCTTGGTGGCGATGTCAGTGGTGACGCGCTCGCGCAGGACGTTTTCCTCGAGCGTGACCCACTGCAGCTGGACGTCGGGATTCTTGGCGGTGAAGTCGTCGGTCAGCTTCTGCATGCGGACCATGTCGCCATTGTTGACCGTGGCGATGGTGATAGATTCGGCATGCGCGGCAAAAGCGAGGGCGCTGGCCGACAACAGACCTAGGGTGAGCGTGCGAAGTTTCATCAAAATTCCTCCCGTGAACCAAGCTGAGCATTTGCCTTGGCTATGAGCAATTACTCACTTGCTGTGAATTATGTCAAGCCGGATTCGTTGCTGCAGCGCAGCATGCCTATCGCGTGCAGCGGCAAGCCTGGGATGTCTGGCCTGGGATATCTGGGAAGGGCTCGGTCGGGCTCATCGCGCGCCAAAAGCCAGGGCTTCGCTGTCCGGCTGGCTTTGCCTCAGCCTATTGGCAAGCGATCTCGGCCAGGATCCATTCGCGGAAGGCTCGTATCTTTGGCACGTTGCGTCGCGCCGTAGGATAGACCAGCCAATAGGCATGGCCGTCGTCACCGACCAGGTCGAAAGGCTGGATCAGGCGGCCGTCGGCAAGTTCGGTCTTGAACAGCGCCTTGGTGACGATCGCCACGCCCTGGCCGGCAATCGCGGCATTGGCCTCATAGGCCTGCGCGCCCATACTGGTGCCGGGGCGCTTGGCCAATTCCGCGACCGGCAGGCCGGCGGCGGCAAACCAGTCCCGCCACCAGATGTCGCCCGGATCGAGGATCGGCAGCCGCAGCAGGTCGGCCGGCTCGTTGACGCCGCCGATGCTGGCCGCGAGCTTTGGGCTGAGAACCGGCGTGAAATCGGCCCTGAAAAGCATATGGGTCTCGACGCCCGGCCAGTTGCCACCGCCGGAGCGGATGGCGATGTCGATATCCTCTCTGGCAAAGTCGACAACCCTGTTCGAAGTATCGACCCGCACCGCCAGCGACGGATGTGCGACCTGGAACGAGCCGAGATGCTGCGCCAGCCAGTTGGAGGCAAAGGTCAGCAGCGTCGAAACGCAAAGCACGCCGTCGGCGCCGGTGCGCGCGGCGGCATAGGCCCCGCTTAACAGCGCGAACGCTTCGCTGACCGCCGGCGCCAGGCGTTGACCGGGTTCGGTCAGCACGATCTGCCTTGGCTGGCGCAGGAACAAGGGCGCGCCGATGCGCTCCTCCAGAAGCTTGATCTGGTAGCTTGCCGCCGCCTGCGTCATGCCAAGCTCCCGGGCGGCCTTGGTGAACGAGAGGTGCCGCGCCACCGCCTCGAACACCCGGATCGCCTGAAGCGGAGGAAGCTGTGAAACCAGCTGTCGTGAATTGAGCTCCGGCATAAGCCCTCCTTATGGGCAGTGATCGACGTTTGATTGGCGGCAGCGGCCGGTCCGACCGATATTCCGTGTTGAAGATCAATTTCGCCTAGAGATAGCGAAGGCTGAGGATCATGACCACGATACAGGAAAAGCTGCTTCTTGCTCCAGCCCATGGCTGGTTTTCACGGTTGGCGCGGGGATTGGCAAGGCACGCGGCGCGCAAACGCGCTTATCTCGACGTCCGGGAACTGCCGCCGCATTTGCAGCGCGACATGGGCTTTCTCGACGGCAACGATCCTTGCGGCCGGCACCAGTAGTGTCGCTCATTTTATCGAAAAATCATGCACCGGCCAGCAAGGCGGCGGCGGTCCGCTCATCGGTGATCAGCCCGTTGACCAGCCGCCGGTTGACGGCGGCGAAGATACCCGGCAGCTTGCGGTCGCCCATGGCAAGCGCGATCACCAGCGACTTTTCGCGCGACGGCAGCGGCGCCGACGACACCCGGTCGTTGGTGATGCCTTCGATCATGCGGCCATCGCGATCGAACACCCAGCCAACGATCTCGGCGACGCCGCCGGCCTTCTGCAGCGCCTTCAATTCAGCCTCCGAAATGAAGCCGTCCTCGTAAAGCGGCGCCTTCGGGCCGAGATCACCGATGCCGACAAAGGTGACGTCGGCCTCGGCCGCAAGCGCCAGCGTCGGCTGGATCATCGGCTGGCTGAGCAGCATCTCGCGCTCCTCGGGCGAGGAAGCGATGACCGGCAAAGGCATCGGAAACGAACGCGCCTTGACCCTGTCGGCCATGGTGAAGATGACGTTGTAGAAGGCGGCGGAGCCGTCCGGCGAGATGTTGCCGGTCAGTGATACCACCTTGTGCTGCGGGCATTCCATCGGCGGCAGCTGCTCGATCGCCGCCTTCAGCGTGCGGCCGGTGCCGATTGCCATGACAATCGGCGTCGGCGACCGCAGCCGCCGTTCGATCTCGGCCGCCGCCGCTTCGGCGACGCCGATGATGGTGGAGGACGAAGAAGGGTCGCTCGGCACCACCTCCACCAGATCAAGCGCAAAGCGCGATTTCAGCCGTGCCGCAAGGTCGAGGCAGTTGGCGATCGGATGGTCGACGCGCACCTTGATCAGCCCTTCGGAGACTGCGAGCGACACCAGCCGCTGCGCCGTCTGCCGGGAGATGCCAAGCGTGGCGGCGATTTGGTCCTGGGTGTTGCCGGCAACGTAATAGAGCCAGCCGGCGCGCGCCGCGTCGTCCAGCCTGTTGCCACCGCTGTCCTGCCGGGAATTCAAGTTCGTGCCTCCCAACTCCGCCAAGCATAAGAGGCGGAGTACCACAGTTTCGCAGGGAATGAAGTTGCGCGCAATTGTCTATTGCAAGAGCAATTGCTTAGGGTCGGGGAGTTGGTGCTTCGAGCGACGCGGCCGTCGCCGGCGCAGCCTCTTCGAAGTAATCCGGGCAGTCGCGGTCGCACTAGATCGGTTCTCGCAGGCGCAGCGGTTTATCTCCCGAGCTAAACGCTTTAAGGGGGTTTTGGAGAATGGAGCCTTGCATGACGCCGAAAGCGGTTTTCTGGGATATGGACGGCACGCTGGTCGACAGTGAGCCGCTGCACGAGGCGGCGCTGATTGCAGCGCTGCACAGTGTCGGCATCGCACCGCCGGCCGACCTGCATGAGCGCGTGCTCGGCATCGCCGCATGGCCGGTCTACGAGATGCTGCGCGACGAGTTCGGCCTCGACCTGCCTTTCGACGACTGGATCGTGCGCAAATACGATCACTATCTGCCGATGGCCGAAACGCTGACGCCACGTACCGGCGCGATCGAGATCTTCAACGAGCTGCGAGAGCTTGGCCTGCCGCAAGCGGTGGTCTCCAACTCGGACAGGCTGATCGTCGATGCCAATCTGCGCGCCGTCGGCCTCGTCTATCCCGGCATGAAGACGGTCAGCCGCAACGACGTGCGCGAAGGCAAGCCACATGCCGAACCATTCCTGCGCGCCGCCTGGCTGGCCGACGTCGACCCCGCCGAGGCCGTGGCGGTCGACGACAGCCGGACCGGCGCCATGGCCGGGCTGGCAGCGGGGATGAAGACGATCTTCTGGCCGGAGGTGCCGATGGAAGGCCCGCCGGGGGCGATCGTCATCAACAGCGCCGATGAATTGCGCGCCGAGTTGGGGCTTTAAGCCACGCCGGTTGAATGAGATTCAATTCCGGTAGGCAGGCTCCTGCTCGTCGAGGATCGCCTTCAGTTCGGACAGGTGGCGTTCGGCCTGGTCGGGATAGTCTTCCTGTTCCCTTGCCGCCTTTTCGGCGATCTCGTCCGACAGTACCCGCAGCGGCCGGCCGGTCCACAGCGCCTTGATATAGGTTTCGGCGGCGCGCTCGAAATAGAACATGCGGTTGAAGGTGTCGGCGACGCTGTCGCCAATGACCAGCACACCATGGTTGCCCATCACCATCACCTTGACCTTCGGGTCGACAAGGAGTTGCGAGCAGCGCTCACCCTCTTCCTCGAAGGCCAGCCCGCCATAATGACCGTCGACGACATGGCGGTTGAAGAAGATCGCCGAGTTCTGGTCGACCGGCGGCAGCGTCGAGTCCGCCAACGAGGCAAGCACGGTGGCATGGATCGAGTGGACATGTATGACGCAGCGCGCATGACGCACATTGCGGTGGATGGCGCCATGCAGGCCCCAGGCCGTCGGGTCGGGCGCATTCGGGCCGGCCAGCGTGTCGGGATCGTTGGCGTCGATCAAAAGCAGGTCGCTCGCCTTGATGCGCGAGAAATGCACCTGGTTGGGGTTCATCAGGAATTGCGAGCCATCGTCGTTGACGGCCAGCGAGAAATGATTGGCCACCGCCTCGTGCATGTTGAGCCTCGCCGTCCAGCGGAAGGCGCAAGCGAGATCGACGCGCTCATCGTAGAATGGCAGGTTGGTCAACGGCTCCTTCTGCAGGCGGGCGATGCTCATCGTAAACCTCCGTGAAAGAGGCAAGGATGCCGCGCGGCTGCAACGCGCGCAACCGGTTTCGTTTGGTGCAGACAAGCACCGTTACTATGCCGCCGTGCTGGTGGCCGTGCCGATCCGAAGCCCGCCATGCTCGACGATGAAATCGATCACCTCCTGCAGCCCCTTGCCGCGCGACAGGTCGGTGAAGCCGAACGGCCGCTTGCCGCGCATGCGGGCAGCGTCGCTTTCCATGATTTCGAGATTAACGTTCACGTAAGGCGCAAGATCGCTCTTGTTGATGACCAGGAAATCCGACCGCGTGATTGCCGGCCCGCCCTTGCGCGGGATCTCCTCGCCTTGGCAAACCGAGATGACATAAAGCGTCAGGTCGGCCAGGTCCGGCGAGAAGGTGGCGGCGAGGTTGTCGCCGCCCGATTCGATGAAGACGATATCGAGATCCGGGAATTTTCTGGTCATCTCGGCGATTGCCTGCAGATTGATCGAGGCGTCCTCGCGGATGGCGGTGTGCGGGCAGCCGCCGGTCTCGACGCCGATGATGCGGTCCTCGGGCAGCGCCTGCAGGCGGGCCAGCATCATGGCGTCTTCCTTGGTGTAGATGTCGTTGGTGACGACGGCGATCGAGAACTCGTCGCGCAACGCCTTGCAGAGTTTCTCGGTAAGCGTCGTCTTGCCCGAGCCGACCGGGCCGCCGATGCCGATGCGAAGAGGACCGTTTGGGGACGTCATGTGGAGAACTCCGTCAAGGCAAGAATGGCGAAGCCAAGCCCGATCAGCAGGCACAGTGGCGAATAATAACGCCGATCGAGCCGCTCGAAAGGCTGCTCGGGCGTCAGCCGGCGCCACCACGGCGTGAAGCCGGCAATGCCACGCGCCAGAAAAACCAGCGCGATGAGCAGCGACGTGGCGGCAAGCCCGGCCTTAGGAAAGGGCGTGGCAAAGATGCCCTCGAGCGCCATCGGCCACAGTGTCGCAAGGCCAAGGCAGGCGGCAACGGCGAAGCAGGCGAAGGGCGCCGGCATCTCGTCGACGCCGCGAAAGCCGATGACCGCACGGGCGCAGGAGGCGGCGTCCCTGCCCGGCCAGATGCCGCCAATGCCCCAATAGACATGCAGTGCAGTGATCAGCAGCAGGACGAGCGAGAGGGCGAAAGCGAGGACGATCATGAGCGGAACAGTCGCGAATACTGGGTCTCGTGCGTCATTGCCATTATGTCGGAGATAAAAGCGCAGCCGCCGAGATCGTCGAGCGTCGATCCGGCAGCGCGGGCGGAAGTGGCCAAGGCCAGCGGCTCGAAGCCGGCGAGCAGCGTCATCGCAGCGCCCTGGCCGAGGACGCCAAGCCGGATCGCGGCCTGGACGAGGTTGGAGAAGAAGGCCTGCAGGAAGGCAGCCAGCGCGTCCTGCAGCGCAATGCCGTGGCCGCCGGCAACAGCACCGACGACAACGCAATAGGCGCATTCGGGCGGCAGGCGGCGGTCCAACACCTGGCACGGCCAGGCCGAGGCCGCTTTCAGGAAGGCGGCGCCCTGCAGCATCGTCTCGGTATGGCGCTCGCGCGAGCCCGCCAAGGCCTCGGCGAGTGCGGCAATTTCGGTGAGATCGCCGGCTTCACGCGCCCGCCGCCAGCTTTCGGCAAACAGCACGGCATCGTTCCAGCCCGAACCCATCTCGACCAGCGTCTCCAGCCATACGGCGAGGTCTTTGCTGTCGGCAACCAGCCCGGCATGAACGGCTTGTTCCAGACCATGGCTGTAGGAAAAGCCGCCGACCGGGAAGGAAGGCGACAGCCACGCCATCAGCCGCAACAATGCGATGTTGGAAGGCTGGGCGACGTTGGAAGGCTGGTCAGTCATGGTCATGGTCGTGCGAATGGCTGTGGGAATGCGATTCGCTATGGGTATGGGAATGCGCTTCGGCATGGCTGTGCGCATGCGCCTCGGCATGAGCATGGCCATGGCCGCCATGGCCGGAATAAGCGCCGCGCACCGGCTTGAACGGTTCGGAGACATCACTCACGGTCGCACCCAGCCCTTCCAGCATCGCCTTGATGACATGGTCGCGCAGGATGAGGATGCGGTTAGCCTCGATGGCGGCGGCGAGATGGCGGTTGCCGATATGCCAGGCGAGCTCGGCCAGATGGACAGGTCCGCTGGCCCGGATATCGCAGAGCGGCTCCTCGGCCGCGATGATCTCGATTTGGCGGCCATCCTCCAGCACCAGCCGGTCGCCATCGTTCAAGGCCACCGGTTCGGGCAGGTCGACCAATACCCTGTCGCTACGGGCCGTTTCGATGGCGCGGCGGCGCAGATGCCGCTCGTCATGGGCAAGCACCGCACTGTCATATGGCGTCGTCGCTCCGGCTTCGCCTGCGGCCAGGACGGAGACGGCGCGCGGGAATTTGGTGAAGTCGGTGCGGATATCGAGCTTCATGTAAGACTGCCTTTCGCAAAAAGCCTAGACTATCCGGTTCCCCGCCCTAATGGCGCTCAAACGATCGTGTCGAAGAGCCGCAGGATAAACGATATCTGGTAGACAAGCGCGGCGGCGACAAAGGCGATGTGAAAGCGGCGGTCGCGCAGCAGGATCGCAACGACGCAAAGCGCGACGAAAACCGGCGTGCGGATCAAATATTCAACGCCGAAATGGGCGAAATGCGCCGGCCCTTTCAGCAGCGTATCGACCACGTCCAGCAGATAGGTCGCCGCCAGCAGGCCGAAGAACCAGGCACGGCGCGAATAGAAGAAATCCTCATAGCTGGTGTAGTCCAGCATCGAGTCCGGGAACAGCAACGCGCAGAGCAGGAACAGGGTGACGGCGTAGAAAATGATGAACGGGTACTTGCCGAAGGTCCAATTCTCGATCTGGAACAGACCGAACTCCCACCACCAGAAATGCACCAGCATCAAAAGCACCGACGCGACCCAGGCCAGATGCACGGGATAGAGCCGGTACTGGCCGGGATGCTGGACGATGCGGGCGAGCCCCGACAAAAGGCGGGTGACGCCAAGGCCGATCACCATGCCCAGGACGATGCGGATATGCGGGAAGATGTCGTGGGCGTAAGGAAGTTGCTGGTCCATAGGCCTCGCGCGGCACGTTCTACATCGGGCGTTCTAGCGCCTATGGTTCAGAACAGGAAGTAGCGCTGCGCCATCGGCAACACGGTGGCCGGCTCGCAGGTGAGCAATTCGCCGTCGGCGCGGACCTCGTAGGTCTCGGGGTCGACCTCGACATGCGGCGTGGCGTCGTTGAGGACCATCGAATGCTTGCCGATGCCGCCGCGGGTGTTCTCGACCGCCATCATCTGCTTGTCGACGCCCAGCCTGCCGCGCAGGCCGGCCTCCCGGGCGGCCTTCGAAACGAAGGTCACCGACGAATTGGTCATCGCCTTGCCGTAGGCGCCGAACATCGGCCGGTAGTGCATCGGCTGTGGCGTCGGGATCGAGGCGTTGGGGTCACCCATGGGAGCGGCGGCGATCATGCCGCCGATCAGCACCATGTCCGGCTTGACGCCGAAGAAGGCCGGGTTCCACAGCACAAGGTCGGCGCGTTTGCCGACCGCCACCGAGCCGATGTCCTTCGACAGGCCATGCGCGATGGCTGGATTGATGGTGTATTTGGCGATGTAGCGGCGGACGCGGAAATTGTCGTTGTTGCCGGTCTCCTGCGGCAGCGAACCGCGCTGGCGCTTCATCTTGTCGGCGGTCTGCCAGCAGCGGATCGCCACTTCGCCGACACGACCCATCGCCTGGCTGTCCGACGAGATGATCGAGAAGGCGCCGATGTCGTGCAGAATGTCTTCGGCGGCGATGGTTTCCTTGCGAATGCGGCTTTCGGCAAAGGCGATATCTTCGGGGATCGACGGCGACAGATGGTGGCAGACCATCAGCATGTCGAGGTGTTCGGCCAGTGTGTTGATCGTGTAGGGGCGGGTTGGATTGGTCGAAGACGGAATGACGTTGGGCAAGCCGCACACCTTGATGATATCAGGCGCGTGGCCGCCGCCGGCGCCTTCGGTGTGGAAGGCATGGATGGTGCGGCCTTTGATCGCCGCGACCGTGTTTTCGACGAAGCCGGACTCGTTCAGCGTGTCGGTGTGGATCATCACCTGCACGTCGTAATCGTCGGCGACCGACAGGCAGCAGTCGATTGCAGCCGGCGTCGTGCCCCAGTCCTCATGCAGTTTCAGCGAGCAGGCACCCGCGAGCACCATCTCCTCGAGCGCGGCAGGCAGCGACGCGTTGCCCTTGCCTGACAGGCCGATATTCATCGGGAAAGCATCAAAGGACTGGATCATGCGTGCCAAATGCCACGGCCCAGGCGTGCAGGTGGTGGCCAGCGTGCCATGCGCCGGACCGGTGCCCCCGCCGAGCATGGTGGTGATGCCCGACATCAGCGCTTCCTCGATCTGCTGCGGGCAGATGAAGTGGATATGCGCGTCGAAGCCGCCGGCGGTCAGGATCTTGCCTTCGCCGGCGATGATCTCGGTGCCCGGGCCGATGATGATGCCGACGCCGTCCTGCGTATCCGGGTTGCCGGCCTTGCCGATCGCGGCGATGCGGCCGTCCTTGATGCCGATGTCGGCCTTGACGATACCGGCGACGGCATCGACGACCAGCGCATTGGTGATGACGGTGTCGACAGCGCCTTGCGCCCGCGAAACCTGGCTCTGGCCCATGCCGTCGCGGATGACCTTGCCGCCGCCGAATTTCACCTCCTCGCCGTGAAGGGTGAAATCCTTTTCGACCTCGATGAACAGCTCGGTGTCGGCGAGCCGGACCTTGTCGCCGACGGTCGGGCCGTACATCTGGGCATAGGCGGCGCGGGTGATTCTAGCCATCAGCAATTGCTCCCGAAATACAGTCTGGTCGAAGCCGGGTCCCACATTGCCGCCATCCTATGGTCACGCAATGACCCGCTGAGCGACACTTTCCGATCCCATTTAGCGTTTGAGGTGGCCGGGCCACCCCAAAACGACCACTTGCCAATCGATGGAAAGGAACATCCATGCGCAAAACAATCCTTCTGGCAGCCGCCGCCACGCTGGTGCTCGCAACCGCCGCCAGCGCCCAGCAACAGCCTGCGCAGCAGCCCAGTCCGGCGCCGGCCGCGCCTGCTCCAGCCGCGCCCGGGGCGCCGCCGCAGGCGCCCACCATCCAGGCGATCAATGTCGTCGATATCAAGGATCTGCCGGCGGACACTCAGGCCAAGGTCAACCAGGTGATCGCCAAGCGCAGCGACGCCGACCTGCAGAAACTGCGCGGCTCGATCGACGCGACGCCGGAGGTCAAGTCCGCGCTCGAAGCCAAAGGGCTCACCTCGGCGCAGGTGATCGCCGCCAGCATGAGCACCAATGGCGCGCTGACGCTGATCACCAAGAAAGCGAGCTGACGAGACGAGGCGGCGGGCCGGCACAAGATCAGCCCGCCGCCTCGCAAAGGGAACCTTCACAGGGGAAGTTACGTTTCGGTCCTGTCGCCCTGACACCAGCCTCGAAAAGGACCCTGAGAACGAGCGATGGCGATCACCACCTTCTCCGACACCAGATGGCTGCATGGGATTGCTGCGACCGCGTTTTTGGCAGCCAGCATTCCGCACGCCGCGCTGAACGCGCAGAGCCTCGACAGCGCCGAGACCGTCAACCGGATCGTCGGCTCGGAGGTCGGGCAGGAAGAGACCAAGACAAATGCGGAAGCTGGCAAGGTCAGCTCGGCGATCGATCGCACGCGTGAAAACATCGCTGCCGTGCGCAAGACATCCAAGCTCGACAAGGTCGATATCGTGTTTCTTACCGACGCCGCGCGCACCGAAGGCGGCCCGCCGCCGGCGATCGAGAACAAGGTCAGGCAACATCGGGACGACATTGCGGAGTTGCGCAAGGAGATCGAGGCGAACGCATTGCTGTTCAACGCGATCGACTCGCGGCGTGTGCAGACCGAGGACGTTCTGGCGGTTGAATTCGATGATCCGGGAAAGGTCGTCATCTATGCGGCGGCCAAGCCGCCCGGTTAAGCTTCCCCTGGCTAAGCTCTGGTGAGCATCTGCAGCCGATGCGGTCGATCTCACAGCTTGCCCATGATCTTCTGCTGAAATCCGTAGACCTCGCGCTTGCCGCCGAACGGCACTAGCGTAACGTCGCGCTCCTGGCCGGGCTCGAAGCGCATCGCGGTGCCGGCGGCGATGTCGAGGCGCATGCCCCGCGCCTTGTCGCGATCGAATCTCAGCCCTTCATTGGTCTCGAAGAAATGATAGTGGCTGCCGACCTGGATCGGCCGGTCGCCGCTGTTGGCCACCTTCATGGTGACCGTCGGCAGTCCCTTGTTCAGTTCGATCTCGCCGCTTGCCGTGATGATTTCGCCGGGGATCATCGCGGCCTCACAGGACGAAGGCGAGGCCGGCGCCAATCGCGGCACAGGCGACCCCAGCGGCGCGGGCAAGCCCGCGGAAACGCCAGCCGAGGTTGAGACCGGCAGTGATGCCGACGGCGTGGAGCAGCGCGGTGGCAAAGGCAAAGCCCGCCATATAGCCGAGCCCGCCGGTATTTTCAGGCACCTCGGTGCCGTGGGCGTAGCCGTGGAACAGCGCGAACAGGCCGATGACGGCGACGCCGGCCGAGACGGGAAGATCGACCGCGAGCGCAACCAGCAGCCCCAGCGCCACGGCGGACGCCAGTATGGCCGGCTCGACGAAGGGCATCGGCACATGCAGCATGCCGAGCGCGCCGCCGGCCAGCATGACGGCTACGAAGGCCAGCGGCCATGCCCAGATCGCTTTGCCACCCTTGAGCGCCGCCCACAGGCCGACGGCGATCATCACCGTCATATGATCGAGGCCGGAGAGCGGGTGGATGAAGCCGGTGGCGAAAGAGGAAGCCGTGCCGACGCCGACATGGGCATAGGCAGGCATTGCTGCTGCCAGCAGCAGGGCCGCCGAGAGGGCTGCGCGTTTCATCGTAGCGGGGATCATCGGCGTACCTTCCATCTTCGAGATCATCATGCCTCTCACGCCGCCTTGCGGGCCGGGCCGCAGCCCTCTGCCTTGAGAATACGCTTGGTCGAGGCCGGATATTTCTTCAGCATCGCTGCCGGACGGATCGGGCGCGGCGAGAAGTTGCCGCCGCAATTCGGACAGACGCCGCCGAGCACGTTTTGTGCGCAGTCGGCGCAGAAAGTGCATTCGAAGGTGCAGATCACCGCATCCGTCGCATCGGGCGGCAGATCCTTGTCGCAGCATTCGCAGTTGGGACGCAGCTCAAGCATTTTCCTCTCCTTGGCGGTGTTATCTGATCGGCTCGTGCACGGTCACCAGCTTGGTGCCGTCGGGAAACGTCGCCTCGACCTGCACATCGTGGATCATTTCGGCAATGCCTTCCATCACCTGGGCCCTGGTGACGACATGGGCGCCGGCCTCCATCAACTCGGCGACCGCGCGGCCGTCGCGGGCACCCTCGACGACGAAATCGGTGATCAGCGCGATCGCTTCCGGATGGTTGAGCTTGACGCCGCGTTCGAGCCGCTTGCGGGCCACGATCGCCGCCATGGCGATCAGCAGCTTGTCCTTCTCCCTCGGCGTCAGATTCATGCTTTTTCCTGCGGTGGCGTAATCGAAATCAGAGTGACCATAATTTGGGCAGGCCCGCCCGCCCGTTGAGCAATTCGACAAGCGGCACCAGCCGCTTGCGGAGCTGGTAGCCGTCCTCGGCGAACAGCCTCGCAAGAAGCTTGCCAGATTTCCGCACGCTCCAGAAACTGACGCCGCCCTGGCCGCCGACTATGCCCCGCGCCGGCTCGAGCAAAGCCTCTGCCCGCGACGAGACCATCAGCAGCGTCGCCACAGCGATGCCGCCGCCGGCAACCGCAGTACGGTTCAAGGTGGCCGCAATGTCCGGCCCGACGCGGAACTCCTCGGCGTGAATCAGCGCTCCGTCCTGGCCGACGCGCCAGCGGTCGTGGAAATGGCCTTGCGCTGCCCGTTCACCCATGGCCAGGCGGCCGAAGACGGTGGCCTCCAGGATTAGCGCCTCGGCTCCGGTGGCAAGCTCCACGTCGAGCGTGCGGGCAAAGGCCGAGCGGTCGAAGACGATGGTTTCCTGCGGCAGCCAGGCAATGTGGCCGTCTTCGCCGACGGTCAGCTTCACCCGCACTTCGGCGCGGTCGGATGCGGCTCGGTAGATTTTCTCGCAGGCCTGCGTTGTTATGGTTGCGGAGGCGCCGGCACTGACATCGACCACCCAGGCGAGACGGTCGCCGCCGGTCAGCCCACCGGCAGTGTTGATCAGGACGGCTTCGAGCGGATCGGCTGAGACCGCCGGCATGCGGATCTTGGCAGAGCCGTCCTGGTACAGGCGCCGAAGACGCGTGCGGCCACCGTTCCAGTCGCAGGCAAGCCGCGCGACGCCGGCAACGCGCTGGGCCGGCGGCACTGAGGTCAAGCTATATGCGATCGTATCCACGACACCAACGTTAAGCACTGCGGCGGCTTTGTCGATATATAGCTTGTTGCTTGACAGCGTTTCGGTTTCTATAGAGGGAGCCACCTTGATACGATTATCGGCGCCTGGCGGGGTAAAAGGCGACGGTGACGACGTAATCGAGGACAAAAAGGGCGCTGATCAGTTGGCGTCGGGAAACGATAGGTTGGGGAAGAAACCGAATGGCTGACCAGCTGGCAACCGATATCATCGCCAAGATCAAGGCTCATGCCGAGCCGGGCGGCGAGGAAATCACCACCAATACTGAACTGACCGCCCTTGGCATCCATTCGCTGGAACTAACGGAAATCATCTTCGATCTCGAGGAAGAGTACGGCATCGAAATCGAGATGAACACGGTCGATGCCTGGAGCAATCTGAAGAATGTCGGCGACATGGTCGAGGCGGTTCGCGCGCTGATCGCGAAAAAAGCCTGACTGAATGCACAAGCGCATCGTCATCACGGGCATCGGTGGGTTATGCGGGCTCGGCACCAATGCACCAGCAATCTGGAACGAGATGCGCGCCGGCCGTTCGGCAATCGGCGCGATCGTCAATTCCGAGCTGCATGACCTGAAGGTCAGGGTCGGCTGCGAAATCAAGGCGCTTCCCGATCACGGCATCGACCGCAAGCAGGTCGTGTCGATGGATCGCTTCAGCCTTTTGGCGACGATCGCCGCGCGGGAGGCGGCACAGCAGGCGGGATTGAACGCGCACGCGGCCAACACCTACAGGATGGGCACCATCGTCGGCGTCGGCGTCTGCGGCTGGGAGGCGATAGAAGAGAGCTATCGCGCCATCCTGCTCGAAGGCAAGAACCGCGCCGGCATCTTCACCGTGCCGAAAGTAATGCCGGGCGCTGCGGCCGGCCACGTCAGCATGAACCTTGGTCTTCGTGGGCCGGTCTTCGGCATCACCTCTGCCTGCTCGTCATCCAATCACGCCATTGCCTCGGCCGTCGACCAGATCAGGCTCGGCCGTGCCGACGTCATGGTTGCCGGCGGAACCGATGCGCCGCTGGTCTGGGGCATCCTGAAGGGCTGGGAGGCCCTGCGGGTATTGTCGCCGGACACCTGCCGGCCGTTTTCGGCCGATCGCCAAGGGCTTGTGCTCGGCGAAGGCGCCGGCATGGTGGTCCTGGAAACCTATGAGCATGCCATGGCGCGCGGCGCCGCCATCCTTGCCGAAATCGCCGGCGTCGGCCTTTCCGCCGACGCCTCCGACATCGTTGCGCCGACCATCGAAGGGCCGGAGGCGGCGATGCGCTTCTGCCTCGTCGATGCCGGCCTCAATCCGGAGGACGTCGACTATCTCAACGCGCATGGCACCGGCACCAAGGCCAACGACCAGATCGAAACGGCAGCGATCAAGCGCGTCTTCGGCGACCATGCCTACAAGCTTTCTATCTCCTCGACCAAATCGATGCACGCCCACTGTCTCGGTGCGTCCGGCGCGCTGGAAATGATCGCCTGCGTGATGGCGATCCGCGAAGGCATCGTGCCGCCGACCGCCAACTATCGGGAAGCCGACGCCGACTGCGATCTCGACATCACGCCGAACGTGGCGCGCGAGCGCGCGGTGCGCACCGCGATCAGCAACAGCTTCGCCTTCGGCGGCACCAATGCGGTGCTGGCGGTCAAGGCGGTCTGACGGCCAATCCCGTGCCCGAGCAGTAAAACTTTTCGCCGGTGACATTGATCGTACCGGGTGCTGCTCCTAACTCTCTGCAACCCGCCATGACCGTGCCGTTCGGCGCGCTCCCCGACCAGGAGTTTCAATGACCGATCTGTCCGCGTTTCCGATTGCCACGCGGTGGCCGGCAAACCATCCCGACCGCATCCAGCTTTATTCGTTTCCGACGCCGAACGGGGTGAAAGTGTCGATCGCGCTGGAGGAACTTGGCCTGCCCTACGAGCCGCATGCCGTCGACATCGGCAAGAACGAAAGCTGGACGCCGGAATTCCTGTCCTTGAACCCGAACGGCAAGATACCGGCGATGATCGATCCGAACGGCCCGGGCGGCAAGCCGATCGGCCTGTTCGAGTCCGGCGCCATCCTGCTTTATCTCAGCGACAAGACCGGCAAGCTGGTCCCGGCAGACACAACGCTGCGTTATGAGACGATCCAGTGGGTGTTCTTCCAGATGGCTTCGATCGGGCCGATGTTCGGCCAAGTCGGTTTCTTCCACAAATTCGCCGGACGCGAAATCGCCGACAAGCGCCCGCTGGAGCGCTACCGCGACGAGTCGCGGCGGCTGATCGGCGTCCTCGAAACGAGGCTCAAAGGCCGCAGCTGGATCATGGGCGACGATTACACCATCGCCGACATCTCGCTGCTGGGCTGGGTGCGCAATCTGATCGGCTTCTATGAGGCGCGGGAACTCGTCGGTTTCGATGATTTCCCCCGCGTGGCCGCATGGCTGGAGCGCGGCCTCGCCCGCCCGGCGGTGCAGAAGGGCCTCACCATTCCGGCCAGAGCCTGATCGTGACTGGCCCGGCTACTTTGCCTTGGTCCGCGGTTTTGAGCCGCTCTTGCCGACTACGGAAGCGGCAAGCGACGCCGCACCTTTGGCGGTCGCAAGCACCGCACCAGCAGCAACGTTGGCCGTCGCTTTGACAGTGCGCATTGCGCTGCCAGCGATCGATCCTCTGCTGCTTGCCGGCTTTTTGGGTCCGGCGGCTTTGGGGGCCGCTGCCTTGGGTGCAGCGGCTTTGGCCGCGGCAGGCATCACCTTCTTCGGCGCTGCCTTGCCAAAGCTAGGCTTTGCCGCATCCTTGGCGCGGGCTGCCACTGCCGGGCCGGCGCTGGTTTTCGCTCGAGTTGCTTTTGATCGTGTTGCCCTGCCCTTGGCGGGCGCAGGCTTTCTTGCCATGGTTTCCATCGAACGGTTCCCTCATGGGCACAATTGCCGTGTCCGGGATAACGGCCTGAAACTGCTAAGGTTCCGGCCGGGCGGTTCCTTGCAAGTCAGGCCAGGTCGCCGACCACCAGGTCGGCGGGCCGCCGACGGGCAAGCACGCGGTCGATGTTCGGCATGTCGTTAGAGGCGATCCAGGCGCGCGCGTCCTCGTCGGAGCGGCCGTGCTCGTGCCATCGCGCCATCAGTCGGCGCTCGAGCTCGGCGCGCGGCACATCGACGAAGATCGAGAAGTCGAACAGCGGCGCCAGCCGCGTCCAGGGTTCCTCGTCGAGCAGGAGATAATTGCCTTCGACCAGGATGAATTTGGTCTCGGCGGCGACAATCGCAGCAGCGGCGCGCGACAGCTCCATGCTGCGGTCGAAGACCGGGATGGCGATATCCGGCTCGCCGGCGCGGATGCGCTTCAGCAGCGCTTCGAGGCCGGCAAAATCAAAGGTTTCCGGGGCACCTTTTCGCTGGCGAAGGCCGCGTCGATCGAGCACGACGTCATCGTAATGGAAGCCATCCATCGGCACGACTTCCGCCGTGCCTTCCGGCAGCAGGTCGTGCAAGCCTGCCGACAATGTCGACTTGCCGGCGCCGGGCGGACCGGCAATGGCAACGATGAAGCGCGGCGCCTTGCCGGCGCGCTTGAAAATGGCAGCAGCGATATGGGCGATTTCTGACATTGGCCCCCTTACGGTAGGTTCTGGCGCATTTTGGCGGCAGTTTTCGAAAATTTCAAACGCCGGATTGTGCCAAGCCTTCAATCGGGCCTGGATTGGCCGATCCGCAGGAAATCGCTGTCGAAGGCGATGTCGCGCACGGCACCGTCGGCGGCCAGGATGCGCATGCGGCCCGGCGAGGTCGTGACGTCGCGCGGCGGCTCGCCGGATGGCCACGGCAGCGCGCCGATGACATGGCGGAACGAAAAACTGCGCCCTTCAGAAAGGGCAAAGGCGGTCGCCACGCTTTCATGCTTCAGCCAGTTGTCGCCGAGCGATGCGGCATGGCCGACGGCCGTGCGGCCGTCCTCGATGCCGAGCACGCCGCGGTGGCGGCCGCTCCACGGCGCATAATCGCGCCCGCCATTGCTGACCCACAGCATGGTGACCGGCAGTTCAGCCGGGTTCTTCAGCACCAGCACGAGATCGGCTTCCGCCTGGCGCGCCAGTGCGGTCCAGCCCGGCCCGCCATGATCGGCCTCGACCAGCGTGACGAAGGCCTCCCGCAGCTGGGCCATGCGATACCCGGGCCGGGCGATCGGGCGGCGGGGGGGGGCGGTAACGCGCGGCCGGGCGGGGCAACGCGCCGGGTAGGCGAGCAAAGAGCGGCCGCGGGCCGGATCGGGCTCCGGCGGCTCGTTCGGCGTCGCGGCAAGGCGCTTCGGCGAGAACGCCAGCCTGCCGCCGGTCTTCATCACCGTCATCGGATGGTGGGCGACGGGAATGGCGCCGGAGCCGCCGGAAAAGACGTGCTCCTGATAGAGAAAGGAATGATCGTCGCGCAAGGTCAGGATCTTGTCGACGGTCGCGCCCATGACCGGGCGCTGCAGCCGGAAGACGGCGCGCCAGCCATCGGCCGTTGCCGCGCTGTCAACGACCTCCCAGCGACTATTGGCCGGCCAGCCATGCAAAGGTGCCTCTTCGACGTCGCTGATCGAGAACGGCGCGCAGAGGAAATCGCCGGACAGGTGGACCGTACCTTCAGGCAGGTCTTTCGGCAGCGTCTCGCGCGGCTCGCCGACCCAGGGTGCGCGATGCAGCGGCTTCAGCCGATGGCCATCGATATCGACCGCCATGTCGGCGAGATGGCCGACGGCAAGATCGACCGATACCGAAATGCCCTTTGCCGTGATCGTGACCGCATCCATGTGCACCTACCGATTCTGCCAGCCCGATTCTGGCGGCCCAATTCTGCCGGCGCCAGCAAAGCCCACTCGCCGCCGGTTGCGCAAGCGGTGCGGCCGGCAATTCACATCAAACGGCGGCTGTATCGACGCAGCCGCCACGTGGGCCTGTGGACAGACACCCATCCAGGGCCCGAGCGATATTAACCAAATGGACTGCGCCCTTGCGTTAAGATAGCTTCGCGTCGTCTCAGAAACAGCCTGCCTTCGGAACTGACTTGTCCGCCTTGCGCTTACTTCCGCTCATCCACAAATGTGTCGCGGTGCTTGCGCTGCTGCTGTTTGCCGCCGGCTGCACGACGGTGACGCCCCCCGACAGCGTGCTGGCCGTGCCGGCGCCGCCGCAGAAATATGCCGCGATGGTTATCGATGCCGGCACCGGCAAGACGCTGTTCGAGGTCAATTCGACGGCGCCGCGTTATCCGGCGTCGTTGACCAAGATGATGACGCTCTACCTTCTGTTCGAGGCGCTGGATTCTGGCCGCATCAGCAAGGAGACACAAATTCCGGTGTCGGACAACGCCGCCCGGCAGCCGCCGACCAAGCTGCGGTTCAGGCGCGGCGAGACGATCGACGTCGATTCGGCGATTCGCGCCATCGTCGTCAAATCGGCCAATGACGTGGCGGTCGCCGTCGCCGAATATCTCGGCGGCAGCGAAGCGGCGTTCGCCGGCATGATGACCGCCAAGGCGCGCCAGATCGGCATGAGCAGCACCGTCTTCCGCAACGCCTCGGGCCTGCCGGACGGGGACCAGCACACGACGGCACGCGACATGGCGGTGCTCGGCATCGCGCTGCACGCCCGCTTCCCGCAGCACTTCCACTATTTCTCCGAAAGCGACTTCATGTTCCGCGGCAGGCTGGTGCGCGGCCACAACGACATGCTCGGCCGGGTGCGCGGCGTCGACGGCATCAAGACCGGCTACATCAGAGCTTCGGGTTTCAACATCGTTACCTCCTATAATGCGGACGGGCACAGGCTGATCATCGTGGTGATGGGCGCCGACAGCGCGCGCCAGCGCAACGACCACGTCGAGGCGCTGATCCAGCGCAGCCTGTCGACGACGACGGCGAACGCGACGACGCGGCTGCTGTATGCCGATGAGCAGTGAGGGGCGACGGCCGAGCAGGCGGCGGATCAAGGCGCTCATCAGGCGACAAACGTGGAACCGCCGTTTTGCGCGACACTGTTGAGATATTTTGCCGGTGGCTTGCCAAGCGCTTTCTTGAACATGGTGATGAAGGCCGTGACCGAACCGTAACCGAGATCGGCCGAAACCTGCTGCACGCTCGCGCCTGAGGCCAGCTCCCGCATTGCGACGATCAGGTGCAATTGCTGGCGCCAGCGCCCGAAGGTCAGCCCTGTCTCCTTTACCACGAGACGTGCGAGACTGCTCTCGCTGAGCGCAACGCGATTGGACCATTCCGCCAGGGTGCTACGGTCGGCAGCATCTTCCGCCAGCGCCGCGGCGATCCGCCTCAAGCGCGGCTCGGACGACATCGGCAGGTGTAGCTGCTGAACAGGCATACGCGGCAGTTCGGTTAGCAGAACCCTGGTCAGGAGCTCGCCCCTTGCGTCATCGTCCTCACTGCGATCCGCCAGCTCGATAATGAGCTCGCGCAGCAGCGGCGAGATCGAAAGCGTGCAGCACCGGTCCGGCAGATCGGTAGCTCCTGGCTCGACGTATACGAAAAAAATCCGGGCATTGGCGGTCGCGACATTGCTGTGCTCCATGCCACCCGGAATCCACACCCCGCAATGAGGCGGCACCATCCACAGGCCGCTGGGGACGCGACATGTGACGCCACCTCCCAGCGCGAAGACAAGTTGCCCTTTGCGGTGGCGATGGTCCGGTACCTCCGCCTTGGTCTCGGTAACCTCAACGCGCACGGCAATTGCCGGTACGAGGATGTCATCCGGATCGAAATTCGGCCAAGGGTAGCGGAGCGGCTGTCTCATATTGACTTATTTTAGCGATCAAGTGCCATGATATCTAAATTATTCCATCGGGAAAGTCGATAGGCTCCGACTTGCGAATGAGTCAGGAGCCTGCAAAGACGATGAGAAAGATTGTTCAGACGCCTAGCGGCCGTGCTGAAAGACCGGGCCGTGGATCCCATCGTCAGCGGCCATCTGAGGCAGCGACGGGAAGAGCTTGGCCTATTTGGCACGCTACCCAACATCCGGCGTGCGGCCGGGCTCTGAGATCATCAGCGCCCCGCCTGTGCCGCCAAGCCGAACAAGTCCGAGGCATAGCAGGCCACGCGTCCACCCCGCAGCAAGGAGGCATGACCCCATGCTCGCCTTAGTCACCTCTCTCGACAGCGCCACCGGGTTGCGGCTCGCCGAGCTTGGCGAGCCCGAGCCCGCCCCGCACGAGGCGCTGGTCTCGGTCCGCGCCGTCTCCGTGAACCGCGGCGAACTGCGCCTGCTCAACATCCGCCCGAACGGCTGGATACCTGGCCAGGACGTCGCCGGAATTGTCGAGCGCGCCGCGGCCGATGGCTCTGGGCCAGCCGTCGGCGCCCGGGTTGCGGCTTTGGTCGACCAGGCCGGGTGGGCCGAACGTGTCGCCGTTCCAACCGACCACCTCGCCATCCTGCCGGACGACGTCAGCTTCGTCTCCGCCGCCACTGTTCCGGTCGCAGGCACGACCGCGCTGCGGACCCTGCGCCTCGGCGGAGACTTGGCCGGCCAGCGAGTCCTGATTACGGGCGCAAGCGGCGCGGTCGGTCGTTTCCAGATCCAGATCGCCCGCCAGCAGGGCGCGTCGGTGGTGGCGGTCGCCGCCGCCCGGCATGCCGCGGATCTCCGCAGCCTCGGAGCCGAGCGGGTCGTCGAAACGATCGAGCTGGCCGAAGGACTGTTCTCGCTGATTACCGAGTCGGTCGGCGGCAACAGCCTCGCCCATGCGATCGAACGGGTGGCGCCTGGCGGGACCGTCGTCATGTTCGGCTCGAGCAGCGGCGAACTCACGCCCATCGGCTTCCGCCAGTTCGTTCCGGGTCACGAAGGCGCGCGGCTGCAGACCTTCGCCTACTACACTTCCGGTCCGGAGGTAGGCGCCGACATCGCCTCGCTGCTCGCGCTAATCGCAACCGGCCGGCTCGAAACGCGCGTGGCGCTGACCGTGCCGTGGCGGGACGTCGCTCAGGCCCTGGACGCGCTGCGGCAGCGCAGCATCAGCGGCAAGGCAGTCCTCACCATGACCGAATGAGCAGGCGGTGGCCGCAGGGGACAGTGTTCTGTTCCCAAGGCTGCTACGGCAACTTAGGCCCGCCCGCGATTGCCCGTTGAAGCCGGCGCCTGCTTCCGCTAAGAAGCCGTGGCTGGCCGGTTACCCGGCTGGTTCGTTTTTGGGATCGCCGATCCTGAAGGCACCCGTAGCTCAGCTGGATAGAGCGCTGCCCTCCGAAGGCAGAGGTCACAGGTTCGAATCCTGTCGGGTGCGCCAACATACTAGGGGGTCCATTCCGGACACATAGGTTACGATTTATACCGGAGACATGGTGGACTGCACCCATCTCTCGGGAAGGGCACGATCTGCTGATCCTCCTGGTTCAGCCATATCTCGTAGACCGAACCTCGAATCCAGCCCTGCCCGCCCATGACGATCAGCTTCGATCCCGGCGATCGCCTGGAACTCAATCGGCCTCGAATGATTTGTTCGTGAGATAAATTCGAAGGAGCGCCCCCGTGCCCGCACCGCCCGAAATGGATATCGTTCTCGAAAAGCTTCCTTTGAGGATCGGCGCCTACATACCCGACGACTTGCTGGAGGATTGGTTCGCGCCGGGAACGGGCATGAACCCGGTCAGCAAGGAGGCGCTTGCCGCCGCGAAGAACTACGGATGGCGCTTCGAATGTGAGTTCAAGCACTACCCCGAACGCAAGGAAGGCGTGTTCTGGAAGTGGGTGCCGGCGATCTGATCCGCGCTCGACAGCCGAAGCTTGACTGAAACGGGTCGCCAAGCCTGTCGAATCCCCTCAGCCGCCACCAATGGGCGTCATCACCTTGCCGGTTCCGCCGCATTCGGGGCAGGTCCGGCCGTCGACCATGCCGGTGCCTGAGCAGCGGCGACAAATATTCTCGCCAGCGCCGGGAATACCTGCCGGAACCTCGTCCGTGTTGGTTTGGCCGGCCTGCCGGCCCTGCAGCTTGTTTCTCAACCGGGCGACCAAGCCTTCGTCGACCTCAAGCGGCTTGCTGCTGTCGTCCGGCAGGCCTTCGCCGGATTGGCCGATGGTTTCATTGCGCGGCCGGTCATTCATGCCTGTCGTGATCTTTGATGTCTGAGCCATTGCAGTTGCCCTTACGCCTTGCACTTTTCGAACGCCTCAGCTCCGCAGAGGTTCCGGTTGCGACCAGCAGCCTTCAGCCGGGCTTTCGCCGGGCCGCGCTTCTGCCTCGGCTGCCAAGAATGGCGGCAAGTGTGACCGGACGAAAATCCCAGCTGTCGACGCCGACGTCATACTGGCGCGTGACGGGGGTGAGCCTGCCGTGGGAATGGCCATGCAGATCGATCGACCTCCTGCCGATCTGGTTCCAGGTGCGAAAAGGATAATGGCAAAGGATCAGCAGGCTACCGTCGAGCGTCAGTTCCTTGTAATGTTGCGTGCTCGCCCAACCCGTCGCGTCGATGGTGGCTGCGCCATCGTTGTTGCCGATGATCAGATGCTTGCTGCCATGGAGGGACGACAGCAGCGACGACACGAATGCGGCCGACCGCTTGGCAAAATCGCCGAGATGCCAGACTTCGTCGTCCGGCCCGACAGTCTCGTTCCAGAACGCAATGAGGGCCCGATCATGTTCCGCCAACGAGCCGAACGGACGGCGATCGATGCGCAAAATGCGCGGGTCGCTGAAATGCGTGTCGGCGGTGAAGTAGATCATGTGCGTTCGTTGGAGCCTGCTGTCGAACAGCCGCGCATGTGGGCGCGTGACTCGCCAAGTCCATCCTGCTCTCCGTGATGCCTGCCCCAACCCGCCCGATCGCCGGTTGTTCCTGGAAGGATGCTCTGGCGGTTTTCCGCTCGCCGGAACTTTGAAATGAGACGCAGGTTAGGACGCGTGACGCCGATGTTCTGAAGGAACCCTCGATGATGGCCGACGCAGCACCTGTTGGGCGGACCCCGCCACGGGCAAGGGGAGATATCGATGCCGGGCGCGAAGGGGATAAGACGCCAGGTATCGACCCGGCTGCCGCTCCCGTGGAAACTGACGCGGAATCCGCCGGCAACCCTTCGGCGAAAGACCCGTCTCCGCCCCGCAAAACGCCGAAGTTCACCAACCAGGCGAGCTATGCCGATGCGATGCGCCCGCTCAGGGATGAGCCCGACGTCCAGCCGCGCAGATACGGGCCGGTCCTGGTGATTGCCGCCTTCGTCGTGCTGGCCGCTGCGGTTTTCATCGGCGCGGCCATGCTGCGCTGAATACAGCCGATCCAGACCGGAGGCGCAGTGGCTGGACATTTTGCTTCCGGTCCGAGAATTTGTTGTCGCGCCAGGCCCAGGCGCGATCAGTCCGGTGCACGTTGACCACGAACCACCAATTCTTTGCCCGAGACGCCGCCATCGTCGCGCGCGACATGATTGGCGCGACGCTGCTCTTGCACGGCGTTGGCGGCATCATCGTCGAAACCGAAGCCTATCGCCCCGATGATCCGGCTTCGCACGCTTTCGGTGGCAGGACGGTGCGCAACGGCGCAATGTTCGGCGCCCCGGGCAGCGCGTATGTCTATCGCTCCTATGGCCTGCACTGGTGCCTCAATGCCGTGTGCCTTCCCGGCAGTGCCGTGCTTATCCGCGCAATCGAGCCGCGATCAGGGCTGGACGTGATGCGGGCCAATCGCGGCCTTGACGATGCCCGACTGCTTTGTTCGGGGCCGGGTCGTCTTTGCCAGGCACTGGCGATCGGTAAATCCCATGACGGGCTGCCGCTGGACGAGCCGCCATTCGAATTCAGGCCGCCGAGCGAAGCCAGCGCCATTTTGACAGGCCGCAGGATCGGCATTTCCAAGGCTGTCGATGCCGAGTGGCGGTTCGGACTGCGCGACTCGGATTATTTGAGCCGCAAGTTCTGATGCCCGCCGCAGCGGCGGAGCAGTTGCCTGGCATCACTCGTCGGGTTTACCGAGATGCATGGGTGTCGCCTGCTGGCGGGCTTCTCTGGTCACCTCGTCGGCTCCGGCAGGTGAAATCCCTCGCAACGCCTTCGCGGCTACGGTCAGCCGGCCGCGATCATTGCCGAAGCTTTTGATCAGCTGACGGACCTGATCGGCGGTAATGCCGTTCTGTTGGGCAAAATACTCGACTTCACGGTCGTCTTCCGTAGAAACGCGGTCGCGCTCGCGGAAATCTCGCTTGCTCTTATCGTCGGCCATTTTTTCCTCCTGGTGGAGCTTTGCATCAACGGCAACGTGGGTAAGCCGCTTTTGTTGCCGCGATCGGGCGGACTTTTCCGCCGCCGTGCCGACTGCCCAGGAACCATGAGGCGAGCAGCCGGTTTGGCGTGGATGCAGACACGTTCAGCCACCAATTCATACCGATGGAGACTACGATGACGTTCGCAAGCAAAACCACTGTAATTGCCGCGGCGCTGGCTATGTTGGCCGCGCCGGCATTCGGCCAGACGAGCCCACCTGCGCCCGCGGCGCCGGCACCGAATCGTGGCGCCGAACAGTCGCCCGGAATGAACGGGCAGAGCCAGGATGCCATGCGCGAAATGATGCGCCAGATGATGACTGAGATGCTGGAGGAGAGAATGCAAGAAGATCGCGGGCCCCGGGCAGAATGGCGAGGTCGCGACCACTGGCATCGCGACTACAGGATGGGCCCGCCTGACCGAGGTTGGGAGACGGGAGGCGGCGGTGGCATTGGACGCGGGATGCATGGCGCGAGGATGCGAATGATGTTCGCCATAGTGGATGCCGACGGCGACGGCGCACTTTCTCAGGCCGAAGTCCAGGATTTCGTCGGGCGGATATTCAACGCAGTCGATGAGAACGGTGACGGCAGCGTCGACATGCAGGAAATCCGATCCTTCTTCCATGGAGGAGGCGCCGAGGATCAGGAGTAAGTCTCCTAGCGGTCGGCAAGGAAGCCCTATCTGGGGCAGCGCCACCTACGTCGACCGGGGAGGATGAAAACCGCCGCTGGCAACCGGATAGCGGGTTGCCAGCAGGGAAGATGCGTTGCCTGGCTGGCCCTGCCAAGCTGAATGCCGGGTTGGAACCAATCGAGACAGCAGGAATTTGGCCATGACGGAGAAAGCTACACAGAAAACCCCGACCATAGTTCGTGTCTGGCGCGGCAGAACCCTGCCTGAGAAGGCAGATGCCTATGAGAGCTACAATTACGAGGCCGGCATCAAGCCGTTGATCGAGAAGGCGCTGGGCGTGCAAACCTTTCGTGAGGACACGCCGACCCATTCGGAATTCGTGACGATCTCCTATTGGGAGACTATCGAGGCGATGGCGGCATTCACTGGCGGCGACCCGACAAAAATCCACCATCTCGAGCGGGACGAAGAGTTCCTGATCGAGCTGCCGTCGAGAGTGCAGGTGCTGCGCATCCGCTCCAGTCACGGCCGGCTGGGATAGCTTTGATCCTGATCTATAAAATCGCCGTCAGGTCGATCTCGGTAATGTGCCAGCGGCCGAGATTTGCGGTGTAGAGCTTGTCGCCCTTGAAGGCGATGTTGGTGGGATGGGCGAGCGTCGTTGCCGCCGGATCCTCGATCAGCACCTCGAGCCCGCTATCCTTTCGCCAACGATAGATCCGGCTCGGCTCGTAGCATGAGATGAACAGCGAAGCGTCCGGCGCGAAGGCCACACCATCGGGAACGTTGTTCACGCCCTCCACGACGAGCTGGCGAGGCCCTGCCGTGCCGTCGGCAAGGATTGGCACATAGCTGACGCAGGCTGCATGGCTTTCCACGACGTAAAGTCCGTTCCCACCCGGCGCCATCGCCATGCCGTTGGCGAAGGCCATGGCCTCGCGGCACCACAGGCCGCCTTTGCCACTCTTCAAATCATAGCGGAAGATGCCGGAGCGGTTGTCTTCGCCTACGCTGTCCGACACGTAGAGCCAGCCGCGCGCCTCGTCGATAACGGGATAGTTCGGCACGCGGATGCCGGCCGAAGCGAAGCGCTGCATACCAGCCGTCGCGGCATCCCAGCGAAAGATCGCCGCATGTCTGAGATCGCAAGCGAAGCAGTTGCCTGCGCTGTCGAAGGCGATGCCGAGCAGAAAGCCCTCCGTGCCGCCCATGCGTTCGACCGAGCCGCCATCGGCGGCCAGGCGCAGCAGGTCGCCGGTTTCGGTGCCGCACCAGATGGAGCCGTCGCGATGGATGGCCACGCCTTCCGGATGCGCAACGCGCGGGCTGGTGAAGATGCCGTCGAAGAAGACCCTCGCGGCCGATAGTTCGAGCAACGGCTTTGCCATGCGCCCCCTCTTCAGCCTGCCGCGGCATGCGACCGCTGCGCGGCGATGCAGAGCTCGACCATCAGCCGGTCGCCGGCAAGGATTTCGGCGATAAGCGCGCCGCGCTCCTTGGCGCTGACGAATTCGAGGCGGCGCAGACCAAGCGGGTCGATCCGGTTTCGCAGGACATCGAGCGTCTCGTTCGCGGGCAGCGGAACTTCGCGGCAATCGGCATCGAATGTCAGGGCAAAACCGGTGGCATCCTGGATCTGCTGGCGCGTCACGCCCGGCATGGTCTCGACGACGACCAATTCCCGGTTCTCCCGGTCGAGCCGGAAGACGCAAAGGTCGGTGAACACCAGTGCAGCACCGGTCCGGTAACCCATCGGCTTGCGTTCGGCCTCTGTCAGCAGTCCGCGCGCCGAACTGGCGATCTCGACCCTGTCGACCAGCGACTGCACGGAATGGCGCGGGACGTAGAGCAGATAATCGCGATGCATGTTGGCGACATCGGCCATGCCGCCTTGCCCGGGCAGCCGGATGAGGCTGCCGTCGCGCTTGCGCAGCGCAATGGTGTTGACGCGGCCGCGTCGGTCGACCTGCGCGGCACCGACGATCTCATGCGTCACCGCGCCGGCCTGGTAATAGGTCGAATAGGTGTCGTCGCCGCCGACATGCGCCACCGCCGTCTCGCAGTCGAGGCTTTCGATCAGCGACAGGATCATCGGGCTCGGCGCTATGTCGAGATGGCCGCAACTCATCGTCGCGATGATCATGTCCGGCGCGTGCGTCGCCTTTGCCAGCCGGTAGGCGACGTTGGCCAGCGGCGACACCGCGCCGGCACTGGCAAAGCTCTCATTGTCGAGTTCGGCGGCGATGCGGGCAGCGATGATCTCGTCGACAGACGCCTTGCCTTCGCCCTGCACCAGGCCGGGCATTGCCACGACCGTCTCGGCACGGACCTTCGCGGCGCCTCGGACTAGTTCCGGCACGCCTTCGGAAGGCAGATGCAGGCTATCCGCCAAGGACGTTTCTCTGACGGCAAAGGCGTTCGCCAAAGCCCGATAATCGGTGACGTAGAAAGGCAGGCAGGAAGCGGGATAGGCGCCGCCCGGCGCCAGCGCTATGGCTGACACCTGGTTGCGGGTCAAAATGCTCTGCCGGCCGTCATGCCGCAGCGCTCCAACCCGAACGATTTCCTCGACCGTGACCAACACCTGGCGCGCCGCGCCGGCCATGGCGAAGTCCAGCGCCCGCGGCCCGATGATCTCGACATTGCCGCTTTCGTCGGCGCGCTGGGCATGGACGACGAACGTATCGAGCCGCAAGGCCGGGATTATGCCGGTCGTGGTTTTCGCGACCGGATCGGGCGCGGCGATCGCGCCCGGCACGCGCGCCAGCATGTCCGAACCCTGCGGAAGCTGAAACGGCATCGACGGCAGGTTCTGCTGCGCCGCCCGCAACGCCTGGATCATGGCGAGCGCCGTCCAGTCGCGGACCGGCACGGCATTCATCTCGGCAGCCGCACGGAAGCGGGGCGGCAAGCCAAAAATATCGAGGCTGGAAAAGCAGATATCGATCTCCGCCACGGCATCCGCTTCGAGAAGCAGTTCGAGCGGCAGGCCGCCGGCCCAGCAGACATAGCGCAGGCCCTTGACGCGCGAGCGGGCGATGGCGCGCAACAGGGCGATCGGCAGCCGGGCAAAATGATGCCCGCCGACACCGAAGGCGTCGTCGCCGCCGACCATCGCGGCCAGGCCTTCGACATCGGTGAAGCGCGGCCGGTTCGGCTTGTCCAGGGATATCATTGCGCGGCCTTGGCCCGCGCCGCGCTCTTCTCAGCGAACTCCTTGACGCGGCGCTGGCCGATCTCGCTGCGGTAAAGGCTACCCAGGACGTCGCGCTCCATGGCAAGGCCGTCGACCAGCTCGCCCGACACAGCATGCGCAGTCAGCGCCTTCAGTGCCTCGATCGCGGCGGCCGGTTCGGCGGCGATCATGCCGGCGAGTTCCAGCGCCCGCGGCATCAGCCTTTCGGCATCGACGATCTCGTTGATCAGTCCGGCGCCGACGAACTCGGAAGCCGGCACTATGGCGCCGGTCATCAATAGGAGGTTGGCGCGGTTGCGGCCGAGTTTTTGGACGCTGCGCTGCGTGCCGCCGCCGCCGGGGACCAGCCCGAGCTTGATCTCGGGCAGGCCGAGCTTGGCGAACTGGTTGGCGATGACGATGTCGCAGCACAGCACCAGCTCCATGCCGCCGCCGAGCGCAAAACCATTGACCGCGGCGATGACCGGCTTGCAGTTCTGCTCGATCGCCGCATACATGCGCGTGCCCGCCGTCTGGAAGGCATCGAACTCGATAGCTGTCTGGGCGGCGTATTCCTTGATATCGGCGCCGGCCATGAAGCCGCGCCCCTCGCCGGTCACCACGATCGCGCCGACACCGTCATCCCTTGACAGCGCCTCGAAAACATCGGTGATCTCGCTTTGCATCAGCCGGTTCATGGCGTTGAGCTGATCGGCGCGCCGGAAGGTGACGACCGCGACGCGGCCGGACATTTCCAAGGTGAGTGTCTGGTAAACGCTCATTGTCAGGCGGCATCCACGGTCATGTCGCCGGAGGCTTCCAGCGCGGCGATCTCGTTCCTGGAGAGGCCGAATTCGGCCAGTATCTCGCGGCCATGCTGGCCGATCAGCGGCGCCGGCCGCTCGATGGTTGCCGGCGTCTCGCTCATCTTGACCGCCGGCGCGACCACCCTGACCTTGCCGCCGCGCGGATGGTCGTAGCTGGTGATCATGCCCATGTGCTTGACCTGTGGATCCTCGGCCGCGCGTCTTATGTCCTTCACCTCGGCGCACCAGATGTCGGCTGCCAGCAGCCGTGCCAGCAGATCTTGCGTCGCAAACTTCCTGGTCTCGGCGTTGACCTTGTCGAACACCTCGTCGCGTTTGTCGAACAGGGTCTTCAGATCGTCGTAGACGGCGAGCTGCGGCGCTTCCAGCACCTCGTACAGCGTCTTGAACGGGCTCATGGCGATCGACATGTAGCCGCCGTCGCTCGCTTCGTAGATGCCGAACGGCGCCTGCATGCCGGGATGGCCGATGCCGGAATTCGGGCGCACGAAATCCTCGCCGAGATTGAGCACGGCGACATATTCCTGGTTGAGATGCGCCAGCATGCCAGCGAGCAGATTGACCTCGATCTTCTGGCCCTTGCCGGTCTTCTCGCGATAATAGAGCGCCGACAATATGCCGTAGACCATGTTCATCGCGCCGATCTGGTCGGCGAGGCCGGCGCCGGCCGGAACAGGCGCCTGGTCGCCGCGGCCGGTGTTGGAGATCAGCCCGGACAGCCCCTGGATCAGCATGTCCTGGCCGGGACGCTCGACATAGGGGCCTTCCTCGCCATAGCCGGAACCCGAGCAATAGATGATGCCGGGATTGACCGCCTTGAAGTCTTCGTAGCCATAGCCAAGCCTGGCGAGCACGCCAGGGCGGAAATTCTGCACCACCACATCGGCCTTCTTCGCCATGTCCATGATGATCGCATGCACCTTGCGGCTCTTCAGATTGAGCGCGATGGAACGCTTGTTGCGGTTCCAGGCGAGGAAATTCGGGCTTTCGGAGCCGCCGACCCATTTGGCGAAGAAGGTCATGCCGCGGAACATGTCGCCGGCACCGGCACGCTCGATCTTGATCACGTCGGCGCCCATGTCGCCAAGCAGCTGCGTTGCGAACGGCCCTTGCAGCAGGTGGCTGAAATCGAGAATGCGGACGTCTTCAAGGGCCTTGTTCATTTTTGTCTCGTTTGTTGTCAACGCAGGTCGGGGGTCAAAGCAGGTCGGGTACGTAGCGGGGTGCTGCGGTGAGGCCGCCGTCGACGCGCAGGTCGGTGCCGGTGGTGAAGCCGGCGGCGTCGGAGGCCAGATAGACGGCGGCTTCGGCCACTTCGGACGGTTTGCCGATGCGGCCAAGCGGATGCATCTTCACCCAGGCCTTGGCGAGATTGCCGCCGATCTCCTTGACCAGTTTATCGTTCATCGGCGTGTTGATGGTGCCGGGCGAGATCGAGTTGACGCGGATGTTGAGCGGGCCGAACTCGACCGCCATCTGGCGCGTCATCGCCATTACCGCGCCCTTGGCGCCGGCATAGGCGGTCCAGCCGTCCAGCCCGATATGCCCTTGCGCCGAGGCCATGTTGATGATCGACCCGGATTTCTGCGCGATCATGTGCGGCAGCGCATATTTGCAGCCGCGGAACACGCTGGTCAGGTTGACCGCGATCAGCCGGTGCCATTGCTCGTCGGTCATCTCATGGACCGGCATGCCGCCGATGGCGATGGCGGCATTGTTGACGAGAACGTCGAGATGGCCGGTCTTGCCGACGGCGGTATCCACCAGGGCGGCGATATCGGCCTCGTCCGCCACGTCGCAATGGACGTAGTCGGCGCGGTGGCCGGCGGCTCGCAACTCGGCCGCGAATCTTTCACCCTTCTCGTCGGCGATGTCGCTGAGAAAGACGTGCGCGCCCTCCCTTGCCATCGCCTCGCTGATCGCATGGCCGATGCCGTCGGCCGCGCCGGTGACGATTGCGGTTTTCCCTTCGAGACGATCCATGTCAGCCTCCAATGATGCGCCGGCGCTTCGCTTCGTCGAAAGCGACGGCGGCTATGATGATCATGCCGGTGATGACCAATTGCCACTCGGTCGGCAGGCCGAGCCCGCGCAGCCCGTTGGACAGGAACTGCAGGATCAGCACGCCGAGCGCCATGCCGGTCAGGCTGCCGATGCCGCCGGCAAGGCTCACCCCGCCGAGCACGGTGGCGGCAACGACCTGGAATTCGAAATTCAGTCCGGCCGTGTGTTGGGCCGAACCGACGCGGGCGGCCAGGATGATGCCGGCAACCGTCGCCAGCAGCGCGCTGATGATGAAGCAGATGAACTTGACGCGGCGCACGTCGTAGCCCGCCAGCCTTGCCACTTCGGGATTGCCGCCGACGGCATAGATCTGCCGTCCGAACGGCCGATGCTGCATCATGTAGGCGAAGACGGCGAGCAGGACGATGGCGATGACAGCCGAATAGGGAACGACATTGAACAGGCGGCCGTCCGACAGCGCGATGAAGCTGTCAAGCGCGGCATCGTCTGGGATGGCGCGCTGGCCGGTGTAGAGATAGACGCCGCCGCGCATAATGAACATCGTGCCCAGGGTCACGATCAGCGAGTTGATGCCGGCATAGGCCGTCAGATAGCCATTCACCACACCGATGATCAGCCCGAACAGCAGCGCGCCACCGACGCCGAGCGCAAGCGAGTTCGTGTCGTTCATGATGATGATCAGCGGCAGGGCGATGGTCGCCAGCAGCGACCCGATCGAAATATCGACCTCGCCGGACATGAAAACGATGGCGCAGCCGATGCCAGCGGTGAGCGCAAGCGACGCCTGACCGAGCACATTGGTGATGTTGCGCACCGAGAAGAAGTTCTCCGCCGTCAGGGAAAAGAAGGCGATCACCAGGATGAGGCAAACGAGCAGCGCCAGTTCCTGCCGCGCGAAGAGCCGCGCCAGCATGGACGGCCCGGCTTTCATGAACTCGGTGCTTGCAAGGCTCATCGCTTGCTCCCTTCGAAGGCCTGGGCCGAATGACAGGGAATGCTGCCGCAAAGTGTCATCGCCTTATCCGATCGCTGCATTGAGGATTTTCTCCTGCGTGGCGTCGTCGCGGGACATGATCGCGGTGAGGCGACCTTCGCACATCACTGCGATGCGGTCGGCAAGCCCCAGCAGTTCAGGCATTTCAGACGTCATCATGACGACCGCCAGGCCTTCGCCGGCGAGCCGGTCAATGAGCGCGAAAATCTCCGATTTGGCGCCGACGTCGATGCCGCGGGTCGGCTCGTCGACGACGATCACCTTCAGGCCTCGCATCAGCCAGCGCGAGATCAGCACCTTCTGCTGATTGCCGCCGGACAGGTTCTTGACCTGCTGGAACAGGCTGGGCGTCCGGATGCGGAAACGATCGACATAGTCCTGCACCGCCTTGCGTTCCCTGGCCTTGTCGACAATGCCCATTTTGGCGAAACCGCCGAGCGAGGCGAGGCTGGCATTCTGATAGACCGGCAACTCACCCATCAGCCCTTCGCTCTTGCGGTCCTCGGTCAGCAGGCCGATGCCGAGACGGACGCCGGTGTGCGTGTCGTGCGGCATCAGCCGGCTGCCATCGACGGCAATCGTGCCGGAAGTGATCGGGTCGTAGCCGACAACCGCCTTGGCGAGTTCGGTCCGGCCGGCCCCCATCAGGCCGAAGAAGCCGAGGACCTCGCCGGCATGCGCCTCGAACGACACATCCTTCAGCTTCTTCGCGGTGCTGAGCCCTTCAACGGAAAGCGCGACCTTGCTGCCCGGTGCGCCGCGCTTGCGGGGAAACAGGTTTTCGATGCGTCGGCCAATCATGTCCTGGATCAGCGTGTCGTTGGTGTGTTGGCCGATCGGCCTGGTCGAGACGTGGCGGCCGTCGCGCAGCACGGTCACGGTGTCGACGATCTCGAAGACCTCGTCGAGCTTGTGGCTGACATAGAGCACGGCGATGCCGAGCGCGGCCAGCCGGCGAATGACGGTGAACAGCAGCGAGACCTCGTTCGGCGTCAGCGAGGAGGTCGGCTCGTCCATCACCACGACGCGGGCTTCATGGGCGAGCGCGCGGGCGATCTCGACCATCTGCTGCTGGCTGACCGGCAGCGATCCTGTGCGCGCCGCCGGATCGACGTTGAAGCCAATGCGCTTGAACAAGGCGGCAGCGTCGGCACGAATCTTCCTCCAGTCGATCGAGCCGCTTTTGCCGGTCGGATAGCCCTCGAGGAAGATGTTCTCGGCGACGCTGAATTCGGAGATCAGCGCGATCTCCTGGAATACCACCTTGATGCCCTCTTTCAGGCTGTCGCGCGGCGCCTTGATGTCGGCCTCGCGGCCGCGCAGGCGGATGCTGCCGGTATCCTTGCCGTAGACCCCGGCCATGATCTTGATCAGCGTCGACTTGCCGGCGCCGTTTTCGCCCATCAGAGCGTGGATCTTGCCGGGTTCCAGGGTCAGGTCGACATTGTCCAGCGCCACGACGCCGGGAAAGCGCTTGCCGATGCCATGCATTTCCAGCGCCGGCACGCTTTTATCGACGGCCGCGGTTTCGCCGGAGTGAAGGAAATCAACAGACATTGGCTCTGTTCCGGACGATGTCGAGATAGGTCGCGAGGATGATGACGATGCCCGGCACCACCATCTGCAGGTCCTGGTTCCAGCCGAGGATAATGATGCCGTTGTCGATGACCTTCAGCACCAGCACGCCAAGCAACGTGCCGAGCAGCGAGCCGCGGCCGCCAAGCAGGCTGGTGCCGCCGAGGATGACGGCGGCAATCACCGTCAGCTCGAAGCCGCGGCCGGCGGTCGGCTGGCCGGCATTCATCAGCGACGACAGGATCATGCCGGCGATGCCGACGCAAAGGCCGGTGGCGACGAAGGCGAACAGTTTCAGGCGTTCGGAGCGCACGCCGGAGAGGCGAACCGCGCGTTCATTGGCGCCGACCGCGTAGAGATAGCGGCCGAGCGAGGTGAAGCGCAGCGTTGCCGCGGCCAGCGCGAAAATCACCGCGGCAATGACCACGGGCAGCGGGATCGCGCCGATATAACCGGCGCCGAGATCGGTGAAGCTTGCAAGCCGGTGGTGATTCTGCACCGCCTCGCGGGTGAACAGATAGACGCCGCCCTGCAGCATCATCATCGTGCCGATGGTGGCGATCAGCGAGTTCACCTTGAGCCTGGTGACAACCAGCCCGTTGAACAGGCCGACCGCGCCGGAAAAGGCGAGCGCCGCCAGCAGGCCGAGCGTCAGGCTGTGCGTCGAATTGAGGACGGCCATGCCGATGCAGCCGACAAAGGCGAGCGATGCACCGACCGACAGATCGACTTCAGCAGTGATGATCAGCATCGTCATGCCCGAGGCGACGATCAGTACCAGCGCGCATTGGCGCAGGATGGCGATGATGTTGGCCTCGGAATAGAATTGCGGCGCCGCTATCGAGATGGCGATGCAGAGCACGGCCAGGATCACGCCGAGCACCAGCTGGCTGCTGCCCAGCAACTGGCCGCCGATGAAACGCCTTGGCGCGGAGGATTGCGTAAGCTCGCTCATTTCCATTCCATTTCCGGGCCGTATCGGTGCCGTCGCCATTTGGAACCTGCCGGCCTAAAACCGGACGGTTGACCTGTTTTGTCGTCGGCATCCGATCCGGTGCCCTTCCCGCCGCGCGGGAAGGGCTATCCGGAATCCTTACTTCTTCAGGTCAGCGGAGGTTTTCATGCATTTTTCCGGCGGCTGAAGCGCATTGACGGCGTCCCATTTGATCGTGCGTGTGGTGCCATTGTAGTCGTAGAATTTCTTCCACTCGTCGCCGTTCATCGGCGCGGTCGGGCTGACGATGTGCTCCGGCACCTCTTCGCCGTTGAAGAGCTTAACTGCTGCATCGATGGCGGTGTAGCCTTCCTTTTCCGGGAACATCGCGGCCTCGATGCGATAGGACGGCTCGTTCTGCATCGCATTGATGAAGGCAAGGCCTTCGCCGCCAGTGCCGACCGTCAACAGGCCGTCCTGCGACTTGCCGGCCGCTTTCCAGGCCTGAAGGCCGCCGAGCGACGAGGAATCGTTGATGCCATAGATGATGTTGATGTCGGCGTTCTTGGCAAGTGCTGCCGAAGAGACTTCGAGCGCGCGGTCCGGATTGCCGCCGCCGTCGAGGTCGTGGACCATGACCGCGTCAGGCACGATGGTCTTCAGGCCGTCCATAAAACCCTGCGAACGCAGGACCGTGGCGGACAGGAGCGGAAGGCCGACATTCATCACCTTGGCTTTGCCGTCGAGCTTTTCCTTGGCGAATTTACCGGCTTCGATGCCAGCGGTGTAGCCGGTATCATAGTCGCAGATCGCGACCATTGTCGTCATTCCCTTGACCGGATTGCCTTCGAGCACGACCGGAACGTCGTTGGATTTCGCCTGGCGCAGCAGCGGCACGACGCCTTCCTCGTTGACAGGTGTAATGATCAGAACGTCGACGCCCTTGGCCATGAAGTCTTCGGCGGCGGAAACCTCCTTGGCAACGTCGAGGTTGGCGTCCTGTACCTCGAGCTCGATACCGAGTTCCTTGGCGCGGGCCTGCATGCCCTTGATGACGTTCTGATACCACTCATGGGTGGCGTAATTGGTGACGTAGCCGATGCGCTTCGGCATGTTTTCAGCCTGTGCGGCAGCGGCGCTCAGAGCCAGCGCGGCCGCCGAGGCAAACAGCATTGATTTGGACCAGTTCATGTTTCTTCTCCCTGTATTTCTTGTCAGTTGCTGAACGGATAGTCCCGCCGTTCCGGGTCGGCACGTGAAGAATTGGCAGCTTCGCCCGCGCCCAGCGCCGCCGATATCTTTTCGGCCGCCGCCTGGGTCCGCTCGAAAACGGTTTTGCGATCGAAGCGCGCGGCCTTTTGCGGCAGAAACGGGACGGTAAGCGCCGCAATGACCGCGCCGGTATGGTCGCGCACCGGCATCGAAATGTTGGTGCAGGCCTCGACTGCCAGCGAGGCACGCATTTCATGGCCGAGCCTTGCGACTTCGTTCAGCCGCGCTTCGATTTCCGTCCGGCTGCCTTGCCCTTCGCCGGCAGCGACGATCCGCTCGACGATGCGGTCGCGCTCGGCGCGGCTCGAATGGGCGAGCAGCACCGCGCCGGAGCTCGTTTCGAGGATCGGGAAATGCGAGCCGAGGGCAACCGAATAGCGCATCGGCAAAGGCGAATCGATCTGCAGCACGACCAGTGCGCTCTCGCCTTCGCGAACGACCAGATGGCAGCTCTGATCGGCATTGGCGGCGAGGCCGCGCATCACCGGCAGCGCGCATTCGACCAGGCGGTTTACCGGCGGATGCATATGCGCCAGCTCGAACAGCTTCAGCGACAGGCGGAAGCGGTCCGATTGGGTCCGGAAAATGTAACCGCGCTTCTCCAGCAGCAGCAGGATGCGATAGATCTCGTGAATGGAGCGCCCCATTCCGGTGGCGATCTCGGTCTGGGTCAGCGGCTCGCCGCTCGCAGCCATGAATTCCAGGACGTCGAGCGCCTTCTCCACCGCGGGCACGCGATAGCCGTTGCGGCCGCTTTCGTCGGCGATCTGGGCAATACCGGCGGCCATTACGCGACGCTCCGTTGCGGCTGGCCCTGCCTGGTCTCGCGATAGAGCCGGTTCAGCCGGTCTGCGAGCTCCGCCGCCGGCAATTCGCCGGCGATCGCCGCAGCGGCATGAGGGGCGCATTGGCGGAAGAAGCTGATAAAGCCCGGATGGGTCGGGCGCAGATAGGACGCCTCGATGGTCGCCAGCGTCGAAGCGAAGAAGTCGCCCGAAAGAGCGTTGACCTCGGCATCCTGCCACGCCGCCAGCGATCCCGGCTGCCCGCCGGATTTCACATAGTCGCTGCGCTGGTAACCGGGCGAGCACAGAAAAAGCGCGTAGTCGACAGCGGCTTGCTTGTGTTTCGATTGGGCGCTGACGCCGATGCCGGCGCCGCCCAGCAAGGCGCCGGCGGATCGCGGCGTGGGCACGTCGGCGAAGCGCAGATACGGCCTGTCGGCCTTGGAAGCATAGTTCACATAGCCGAAGGCGAACGGCACATAGACCACATCGTCATGCGCGATCATGTGATCGTAGCAGCGGATCGGGTTCCATTTCGGCGAATTCGGATGCGACAGCTCGGCAAGCTGGCGCAACTGCCCGATGGCCTGCTCGACCTTCTCTCTTGCGATGAACTCCTCGCCGTTCTCCTGCGGACGGCCGAGCGTCAAGAGCAGGCACATGGCGTCCGTCGGCACGGACGGCAGGCCAAGCCATTTGCCGTCCTTGCGCGCGCGCCGGCCAAGTTCCAGCACCTCATCATGAGTGCGGGGCGGCGGCCCGTAGCGCTCCAGAAGATCTGGACGATACGAGGCAACCTGACAGGCGGTGTCGATCGGCAACGCCCATTGGCGCCCGTCCCTTGTGTAGGATCGCCAGGATGCGCCGACCGAATCCTGTTCGAAGCCGCGGCGCTGCTCACCCGGCAAATCGAACGGCACCATCAGCTCACCTTCAGCAATATCGCCAATGAACGGGTGGTCGAACACGACAAGGTCATAGGCGCCGAGCACCGGACCAAGTGCGCCCTCGCCGAACTCGTAGAGGCTGCGGCGGTCCCATTCGATCTCAAGACCGGGATTGGCGGCGCAATACGGCCCGATGCTGGCGTCGAGCGGACCCCAGCAGCGTCGGTGATCCCACGCGAGACCGCGCAGTCTTGTCATGCCCGAAATTCCTCCCTGAACCGGCCATGCGCCGGGTTAGCCGATTAGTAGCAATTATTTTCACCTAGACAAGTAATTTTTACATACGCAAAGCCAGCCTCGGCTTCCGTTTTGGCAGGAAAGCCGCCCAACGGCCCGTGGTGCGCATCGCGTTGCCGCCGACCTGCAACCAAAGGCTGCAATGGATCTGCCTTTTTTGGAACTTTCGCGACGAACATTCGTTCGGTTGGCGCAGCCATTCAGAGCAGCGTCACCGGAATCAGCGCCGCGTCGCAGGGAGCGGACTAAATGGACCAACTGTGGGCGCGGCCATGAACCGGTTTACCGCCTTGGCATTCGCCACGTTTCTGGCGATAACTTCAATCTGGGTCCTGTCGCTGGTTTCTTAGGATTTGGCTCTGGTTTCTTAGGATTTGGAGGGGTTCTCGACAGGTTGACCGCTTAACAACGACGTCCAAGGCATGTCGTTCTGCCAGCCGGAGCCGCGTGCGTGAAGAAACTGTCGCCAGGAGCACGTCGGCGCGCACATTCGGGGTTGGCACCCATGCTGCCTGCAACGCATTCCAATCGGTTTTCAGGAAACGGCGAGATCTCATGTTACCGAGGGCGATCGTTCGAAATTGTGCCGCCATCCGTCTTTGTTGCATCGGCGCGACGATATTTCTTGCCGGGCTGCTTGCCGGCTGCCAGGGCGGCGTGCTGGACCCGCAAGGGCCAGTCGGCGCGGCGCAGCGGACGATCCTGCTCAATTCGGTTGCCATCATGCTGGCCATCGTCATCCCGACCATCGTGGCGACGCTCGGTTTTGCCTGGTGGTTCCGGGAAACCAATACAAGAGCGCGGTTTCTGCCGGACTGGGCCTATTCCGGACGGATCGAACTGGTGGTCTGGTCGATCCCCATCCTCGTCATCCTGTTTCTGAGCGGCATCATCTGGATCGGGTCGCATGACCTCGATCCAATGAAGCCGCTGGATTCCCAGCAAAAGCCGCTTGAGGTGCAGGTCGTCTCGCTCGACTGGAAATGGCTGTTCATCTACCCGGAGCAGAATGTCGCGAGCATCAACCAGCTCGTGGTGCCGGCGGGCAGGCCGGTGCATTTCTCGCTTACCTCGGCAAGCGTCATGAACGCGTTCTTCGTGCCTCAGCTTGGCGGCATGATCTACACGATGAACGGGATGACGACGCAGCTTCACCTGCAGGCGGATCAACAGGGCGAATTTTATGGGCGGTCGGCCCATTTCAGCGGCGACGGGTTTCCAGGCATGCAATTCGTGCTGCATGCAGTCGCAGCGGATGCCTTCGACGCGTTCGTCAATTCGGCGCGAAGCCAGGGACAGGCACTCGACAAGACCAGCTACCAGGAACTGGCCAGACAGAGCATGGACGTGCCGTCTTCGACCTATGGCTCGGTGGAGCCAGACCTTTTCCATGAAATCGCGACGCAGGGCGTTCCGCCCGCGCCCGGCCCCCAGGCCGGACGCCCCGAGCCGAGCGCATCGCCCAAGGCAGGAGGCTGACAATGCTCGGAAAATTGAGCTGGGACGTCATTCCGTTCGATCAGCCTCTGCCAATGATCGCCTCGGCGGTCGTCGCCCTGGCAATCCTCGGCGTGCTGGCTTGGGTCTTTCTGGCCGGCCATTTCCCCTATCTGTGGCGCGAATGGATCACTAGCGTCGATCACAAGCGGATCGGCGTGATGTACACGCTGCTGGCGCTGCTGATGCTGCTGCGCGGCTTCAGCGACGCCGTCATGATGCGGTCCCAGCAGGCTCTCGCCTTCCAGGCGCCCGGCTATCTGCCGCCCGATCACTTCAACCAGGTCTTTTCCGCCCACGGCACCATCATGATCTTTTTCGGGGCGATGCCGTTTGTCATCGGCCTGATGAACCTGGTCGTACCGCTGCAGCTCGGCGTCCGCGACGTTGCCTTTCCGACGCTCAACTCGGTGAGTTTCTGGCTCACCGCCACCGGCGCGCTGCTGGTCAACATCTCGCTTGTCATAGGCGAGTTCGCGCGTACCGGATGGCTGCCCTATCCGCCGCTCAGCGAGACCGCCTACTCGCCGGGCGTCGGCGTCGATTATTATCTGTGGGCGGTGCAGATATCCGGCGTCGGAACGCTGCTCACCGGCATCAATTTCGTCACTACGATCCTGAAGATGCGGACGCCCGGCATGAACTACCTGCGCATGTCGATGTTCTGCTGGACTTCACTCGCCGCCAGCCTCCTCATCGTCGCCGCCTTCCCGATCCTCACCGCCACGCTCGCGATGCTGACGCTCGACCGCTATTTCGGCTTTCATTTCTTCACCAACGAAGCCGGCGGCAACATGCTGATGTTCGTGAACCTGATCTGGGCCTGGGGCCATCCCGAGGTCTACATCCTCGTCTTGCCGGCGTTCGGCATCTTCTCGGAAGTTATCTCCACCTTCTCCAGCAAGCCGCTGTTCGGCTACCGGTCGATGGTGGCCGCGACGCTCTTCATCTGCATCGTTTCCTTCATGGTGTGGCTGCACCACTTCTTCACCATGGGCGCCGGCGCCGACGTCAACGCCGCGTTCGGCATCGCCACCAGCATCATCGCTGTCGGTACCGGCGTGAAGATCTACAACTGGATGTTCACCATGTATGGCGGCCGCATCCGCTTTGCGACGCCAATGCTGTGGTCGCTGGGCTTTATGGTGACGTTCGTCATCGGCGGCATGACGGGCGTTTTGCTGGCCGTGCCGCCGGCCGATTTCCTGCTTCACAACAGCCTGTTCCTGGTGGCGCATTTCCACAACGTCATCATCGGCGGTGTGCTGTTCGGCGCCTTCGCGGGATATACCTATTGGTTTCCCAAGGCATTCGGGTTCCGGCTGCACGAGGGTTGGGGCAAACTGGCCTTCTGGCTGACGCTGATCGGGTTCTACGCCACCTTCGTGCCGCTCTACACTGTTGGCCTGCTCGGCATGACCCGCCGCATGCAGCATTTCGACGTGCCGGCCTGGTATCCCTGGGTGCTGGTTGCCGGCGCCGGCATGATCATCACCACCGCCGGCGTGATCGCGCAAATCATACAGCTCGTCGTCAGCGTCCGGCAGCGTGAGGCGCTTCGCGATGTCACCGGAGACCCCTGGGACGGCCGCTCGCTGGAATGGGCCACGCCCTCGCCGCCGCCGGTCTTCAACTTCGCCGCGCTTCCGCATGTCGAGGGTGAAGAGCCCTACTGGAACATCAAGCAGCGGGCGCGCGAGCAGAACCGCCTGCGCGACGAGCCGGACTACGAGCCGATCGAGATGCCGCGCAACAGCCCCACCGGATTCGTCTGCGCCTTCTTTGCCACCGTGATGGGCTTCGCCCTCATCTGGCACATCTGGTGGATGGTGGCGCTCGGCGCGCTCGGTGCTTTCGCCACCTTCGTCGTATTCGCGTGGCGCGACATACCCGAATACGTCATTCCGGCCGCCGAAGTCGCTCAAATCGACCGCGCCAACCGAGGCGCCCGCCGCGAGGCGCTGGCCACGTATACGGGGCCAAGGCCATGACCGCGATCGACGTTCGAGACCGCGATCCCTACCGACTCGGCCATCGCGTGCACGGTCCTGCATCCGGCCATGGCGAGGGCGGCCCGGCGCCGATCAGGATCGTCGTGGGCTACGGCTTCTGGATCTTCCTTTTGAGCGACATCGTGATGTTCTCGGCCTTCTTCGCGGCCTATGCCGTGCTGGCGGGCAAGACCGCGGGCGGGCCGAGCGGAGCCGAGCTGTTCAACCTGCGCAACGTCGCGATCGAGACGGCGGCCCTGCTGTTGTCGAGCTTTACCTGCGGTCTCGCCAGCCTCGCCGTGGCAGCGCGGCGAAGCTCCTGGTTCTACGTCGCGATGGCCGTCACCTTCGCGCTCGGCGCCGCCTTCATCCTGCTCGAGCTGCGCGAATTCGCGAATATGGTTGCCCGCGATGCCGGACCGACGCGCAGCGCCTTCCTGTCGGCGTTCTTCACGCTGGTGGGATGCCACGGCCTTCACGTCACGGCGGGGCTGCTGTGGCTGCTCACGATGATGGCGCAGATCTTCGCCAAGGGATTTCGCGACGACATCCTTCGGCGTTTCATGTGCTTCAGCCTGTTCTGGCACGCCCTCGACATCATCTGGGTCGCCCTGTTCACCGTGGTCTATCTCCTGGGAGCAAGCCGATGAGCAATGCTGGGGATCGCCATGCGCAACAGCGCGACACCGATAGTCTGGAACGCTACGACATCGATACGGCGCCGGGCGACGAATATCTCGGCGATGCCGATGTCGCATCCGGCTTGCGCAGCTATGTGATCGGTCTCGGGCTGGCAACGCTGCTGACCATCGCCTCGTTCTGGTTTCTGGGAACGAACCTGATTTGGGCACCCGGCATTCCGGTGGCACTGATCGTGCTGGCGATCGCCCAGATGGGCGTGCATCTCGTCTTCTTCCTGCATATCACGACGGGACCGGACAACACGAACAATGCCCTGGCGCTTGCCTTCGGCGTGCTGATCGTGATCCTGGTGATCGGCGGCTCGATCTGGATCATGGCCAATCTCGACCACAATTTGATGCCGGTGCATGAGACGATGACCATGGGTCGTTAGCGATCATATCGCGACAGCGCAACCCCGGGCCTCGCCCGACGTTGCCCGCGCCCGTGCTTTGGGCGCATCGTAGGATGGCGAGCCGCTATCAGCCGGCATCCTCAAACCCGTTCGAATGTGCCGACGAGCTCGGCCTCTCCCACGACGTGCGGCTCGGCCTCTTTCAGCACGTCGTCGACGGCAGCCTTCTCGCCGAGACGCAGCGTCTCGACGTCGACCGCAAGAAGCCGGAAATGGTAGTGGTGGAGCCCATGCCCAGGCGGCGGCTGGGGACCGTCATAGTGAGGATTGCCGAAATCGTTGACACCGAGCCTCTCGGTCTTGGCGCCGGCGGTCGTTCCTTCGGGAAGAAAATTGCGCTGTGCGTCGATGTCGTAGACCGCCCAATGACGGAACGTGCCCGAAGGGGCATCGGGGTCCTCGACGGCCAAGACGAAGCTTTTGGTTCCTTGCGGCGCGTCCGTCCACTCCAATGGCGGCGAGACGTTGCCGCCGTCGCGGGAATAGCGCGGCGGTATTTTTTTGCCTTCTGCAAAGGCAGCGCTTTTGAGCGTGAAAGCCATGGTTTCCATCTCCCTGTCTGAGGTTTCCGCATAACAACCACGAGCCGCCGATGTTCCGGTCGCCGCGCCTCGGTCAAGCTGGATAGCTCGCCGTTGCCCGGAACATTCGCCGAGGAAGCGGGTTTTTCGGTTCGGACGCATCGCCGCGGAATAACGGCAATGGGGCTCGGCAATGGACGAAGAGCGCGACATGACCGGGCTAAGCGGTATGCAATCAAGCGGGGCAAAAGGTGTTGTGGTCGCATTCTCCGTACCGGGCGGCGAGACCATCTATGCCCACGAGCGGGAAACCGTCGCTGCCGTCGCGCGCACGATTGCGGCGTCGAAGGGCTTTGCCTTCCGCGAGGGCCTGAGTGACGGCGGCGGTGACAGCGGCGGGCTGTATTTCGTGCCGGACGACAGCCTGCTTGCTGCCGATGCGGTCCGGCTCGGCATCAACGGGCCCGACGACCTCTTCGGCGGTGTGGTGCCTTGGCGCCTCGCAACCACCAAGGCCATAACCCACGAGTTGGTGGACGGGTCGGTGGCACGGCCAAAAGAATGGCCAGTCGGCTTCGGCAGAGCCGTCGGCGCGGCCGTGCTGCCCGGCTACACCGCATTTTCACGCTATGATGCGCTGCGCGCAGCGGAACGTCTGCTGGGGTTCGGGCTGGTCCGGTACAAGCCACCGCGCGCTTCGCGGGGCCGGGACCAGCATATCGCCGCGACGGTCGCCGACATCGAAAGGCTGCTGGAGCGATATCCATCCTCCGACCTAAGGGAATACGGCCTTGTTCTCGAAACGGAGCTTCGCGACATCGTCACGCTGAGCATTGGCAGAACGGCGATCGACGGAACATTGGTCAGCTATTACGGCGTGCAGCGGACGACGACCGACAATGCCGGACAGCCCGTTTACGGCGGATCCGATCTGGTCGTCGTGCGCGGCGGATGGGAGGCGCTCGACGGGCTGCAGCTTTCTCCGGCGCTAAGTTTGGCTGTGGCGCAGGCGAGGACTTACGACGCGGCGATGGATGGCTATCCCGGATTCTTCGCCTCGCGGCGCAATTACGACATCGGCCAAGGTGTCGATTCCTCGGGCGTCTGGCGATCGGGCGTTCTGGAAGCCAGCTGGCGGATCGGCGGCAGCAGCACCGCCGAGCTTGCGGCAATGGACGCTATGAAGCGTGACCCCGACGTGCAGATTGTGCATGTCTCCGCTGTCAAGCAGTTCGGCAACACTGCGCGGCAGCCGCTGAACGCAGAAGTCCATTTCCACGGAGAGGATCCCGAGGAGGGCCAGGTCACGCGCTATACTATCGTCACCCAGGCTATCCGAGGGCCCGTCGGGGACGCCGGCCGATCGTCTTTTAGCTATGTCAGGTCGAAGTGAAACACGTCCCCGGCAGGGAACATCCGTGAGTGGCCCGAGTTTGTTTCGGGCAGCCAGCGAAGTCAGAAAACGGAGGAAAAAATGATCGAGATCATTTCCGCTCCCCGAAACGTAGCCGCCTTTCGTGTCGCGGGTACCGTGACGGCGGACGACTACGACAAAGTCATCCCGGCAATCGAAGCGAAACTGAGCGATCACAAGGACATCGGCGTCCTGACTGATCTCACTGATTTCGAGGACATGACGGCTGGCGCTTTGCGTCGCGACCTGCAGTATGGGCTGACCAAACTTGGCGAGCTCCACCGCTTCAAACGTGCTGCAGTGATCTCCGACAAGCAGTGGATCAAGGCAGCCACGGAAATGACGGACGCGCTGTTTCCGCAAGTCGAGGCGCGGGTGTTCCCGGAGAACGAAAAAGCCCAGGCCCTGGTATGGGTGGCGGGCGTACAATAGCGGCATTGGGGAGTGGCCATGCCCTACGACAAGCGACAGGATTCGGAAGGCCTCTGGGACGTCTATGACAGCGAGAGCGACGAAGCCGTCGTGGTCGACGGATTGCCGCTTTCCGGGCTCGACGAAAGCGAAGCCGATGAAGCGATTGAAAAGCTCAATGAGGGCGAGCTGACGTCGGACAACATCCCCGAGACGGTTCGGTCAGGGTGGCCTCCTACCAAAGACGGTTTGTGATGACAGCCCTGACGGACGTGCCCGAGGACCCGTCGCGGATCTACGACGAGGCCTTGACCCCGAGCTTGCGGGCTTTGTCCTCAAAGTCGTCGCGAATATCCTCGATTGTCGGCAGGTGCAGGCGCCGCAGCTGGGAGTGCAACTTTTTGGCGGCATCGGAGCTCAGGTCGCGCTTGAAATTGGTCGCGACCTCCTCGGCTGAGCCGTAATGGCGATAGCGCTCGATCTCGGTCTTCGTGGCCTGCTGGACGTGCTCGAGAGTCTTGCGTTCGGCATCGGATTTTCCGTCTGGTTTGGCCCGCATGACCGGATTGAACGCTTTGCTGATAACGAAGTCGACCAGTTCCTGGTGGGCGTGAGCCATGATTGTTCTCCCTCGAAGAAGGCCTGTCCGAGCCTAACCGCGGCGGCAATTGAAGGTTCCGTGGCTTCGGATTTCGTTACCGCTACAGGTCAAGGCGGTTCCTCGAAGATCACAGCCGCGCCTTGGTGGTGCGCGGCGTTGCCAAGAGCAGGCTTGTTTCGCTGCCGGTAATTCCGGGAATCAGTCGGATACGTCTCAGCACCGCATCAAACTCGCTCAGGGTCTGGGTTCCGAGTTCTATCACCAGATCCCAGCGACCATTGGTGGTGTGGATCGTCGAGACCTCGGAGAAGCCGCCCAGCGCCCGGATGACGCGATCGGCGGCGTGGCCTTCGATCTCGATCATCATGATGCCACGCACGCGCTGATCGACCGCGTCGGCGCGCAAAATAACGGTGTAGCCGACGATGACGCCGTCTCTTTCAAGTCGCTCCATTCGAGACCTCACCGTCGCCCGGGAGACACCCAGGCTGATGGCAAGGTCCGAAATGCTGCGTCTGGCGTCGTGCCGCAAAGATGTGATGATCTGCTCGTCGAGCTGGTCCATGATTACTCATAACGGAAGTAGATGATGCCACTATGGTAAGGCACTTCGACAAATTTGCCAATTTGACATGTTCATTCTGCCAGCGATGCGGGCTTCAATAAAGGCATCGTAATTTGGTAGGGTATGAGAATGCATTGCACGATCGTGGGCGCACCGATCCAGGCCGGCTCGGGCAGGATGGGCTGCGAGATGGGGCCAAGCGCGCTGCGCACGGCCGGCCTGGCCGGCGCACTGACCGACCTCGGCCATACGCTGACCGACCTCGGGACGATCGTTCCTGCTGACATGCGCCCTGTCGTACATGGCAATGCGGCGGTGAAGGCGCTGCCGGAAATCGCCGCCTGGACGGCAGCGATCAGCGAAACCGCCTATGCCGCGAGCGCCGACGCAATGCCGATCTTTCTTGGCGGCGACCACAGCATTTCGGCCGGCACGCTCGCCGGCATTGCCCGCCGGGCGGCGAATGCCGGCCGGCCGCTCTTCGTGCTGTGGCTCGACGCCCACCCCGATTTTCATACGCTCGACACGACGACCAGCGGCAATCTGCATGGTGTGCCCCTGGCCTATGCCAGCGGGCAGCCCGGCTTCGAGGGCTATTTCCCCCGCCTCGCAGCGCAGGTCGACCCGGCTCGCATCTGCACGCTGGGGATCCGCAGCGTGGACCTGGCGGAACGGGAAGCGTTGCGCAGAGCCGGCGTGACGGTCCACGACATGCGTTCCATCGACGAGCACGGCATCGCGCAACTGCTTCGCGCCTTTCTCGAACGGGTGAGCGCCGCCAACGGCATGCTCCACGTCAGCCTCGACGTCGATTTTCTCGACCCGTCGATCGCCCCGGCGGTGGGCACCACCGTTCCCGGCGGCGCCACCTTCCGCGAGGCGCATCTGGCGATGGAAATGCTGCATGACAGCGGCCTCGTCACCAGTCTCGACCTGGTCGAGCTCAATCCTTTTCTCGACGAGCGCGGCCGCACCGCCACGCTTTTGGTCGACCTGACCGCAAGCCTGATGGGCCGGCGGATCATGGATCGCCCGACAAGGGGGTTCTGAGGCATGACCGTGAATTTGAACATCGTTCCTTTCGTCAGCGTCGACCGCATGATGAAACTGGTGCTTGCCATCGGCGTCGAGCGCTTTCTGGTCGAGCTTGCCGCCTATATCGAAGAGGATTTCAGGCGCTGGGAGCTGTTCGACAAGACGCCGCGTGTCGCTTCGCACAGCATTGACGGCGTCATCGAGCTGATGCCGACCAGCGACGGACAGCTTTACGGCTTCAAATACGTCAACGGGCATCCGAAGAACACGCGTGACGGCCGACAGACCGTGACCGCTTTCGGCGTGCTTGCCGATGTCGGCAACGGCTATCCGATGCTGCTTTCGGAAATGACCATCCTGACCGCGCTCAGGACGGCGGCGAGCTCGGCCGTCGCGGCGAAATATCTCGCTCCCGAGGCCGCCAGGTGCATGGCGATCATCGGCAATGGCGCGCAATCGGAGTTTCAGGCGATCGCGTTCAAGGCGCTGCTTGGCGTCGACAGGCTGCGCCTCTACGATATCGACCCGGCGGCCTCGACGAAATGCATGAAGAACCTTGCCGGCCTGGGTTTCGACATCAAGCTCTGCGCGTCGGCGCAGGAGGCCGTTGAAGGTGCAGAGATCATCACCACGGTTACCGCCGACAAACGATCGGCAACAATCCTGACCGACAACATGGTGGGATCCGGCGTGCACATCAATGCGGTAGGCGGCGATTGCCCGGGCAAGACCGAGCTGCATCGCGACATTCTGCTCCGCTCGGATATTTTCGTCGAATATGCGCCGCAGACGCGCATCGAAGGCGAGAGCCAGCAGCTCGATGCCGATCATCCGCTCACCGAATTGTGGCAGGTGATGACAGGAAAGGCAGCAGGGCGCACAAGCACCAGCCAGATTACGCTGTTCGATTCCGTCGGCTTTGCAATCGAGGATTTTTCCGCATTGCGCTACGTCCGCGATCAGCTTCAGCGAACCGGCCTTTATGATGAACTAGACCTTCTGGCCGATCCTGATGAACCGCGTGACCTGTTCGGCATGCTGCTGCGCGCCAAAAAAGCCGCCGAACTTGCGGTCGCCGGCAGCTGAGCAGCGCTCCGTCCGTCAGTGCTTCTTGTCCTGATACAGGCGCTCGGTCGCGCGGTCGGCTTCCCTGCGCTCCGCCGGGCCGCGACGGCGCTGCGTGAGGAGGGCGTAGGCGAACACGATGGCCAGCAGCAGCGGGCCGCCTGCAACAACGAGCAACCACATACTATTCTCAAACATCGAACCGTCTCCTTTCCCTCACAACCGGGAAGGAGCAGAACCGTTCCTCCGGCTTGATGGAGGTTGCCCGCACGGCGTGGTGCGAAATCAGGATTTTATGTCCCGAGCAGGACGTTTTACGTCTTTTGCGGGCCATCAGGGCGCCCTATCTAGACTCCTAGCATTGGGTCGCATCCACTCTCTTTGAAGTGAAGGGAACCACAACGGCTTTCCGACATTTGATTGTTCAAGAGACAAACATGCAGCCAAACCGGCTCAGGGGCTAGGATATCATGCGTGAGAACCAATCCGACGTCTTCGATCTGTTTTCCGAGGTTTACAAGAATGCGGCGCAGGAGGAGAGAAGCCTCCAGCAATATCTGCTTGCCTGCCGCGAGGACAAGTCGATGTATGCGTCGGCGCCCGAACGGATGGTCGAGGCGATCGGCGAGCCGACCTATGTCGACACCAGCAAGGACGAGCGACTCGGCCGCATTTTCGCGAACAGGACGATCAAGATCTATCCTACCTTCGCCGACTTTTACGGCATGGAGGATACGATCGAGCGGATCGCCGGCTATTTCCGCTATGCCTCGCAAGGGCTGGAGGAACGCAAGCAGATCCTTTATCTGCTTGGCCCCGTCGGCGGCGGCAAGTCCTCATTGGCCGAACGGCTGAAGAGGCTGATGGAGCAGCGTCCGATCTATACGCTGAAGGTCGGCGGCCAGATCAGCCCGGTGTTCGAATCGCCGCTCGGGCTGTTCGACCCCGATCGCATGGGCGACCTGCTGGAGGACAAATACGGCATCGCGCGGCGCCGGCTGAACGGCCTGATCTCGCCATGGGCGGCCAAGCGCCTCGACGAGCTGTCCGGCGACATCTCCAAATTCAGCGTCGTCAAGCTGATGCCGTCCAGGCTTCGCCAGATCGGCATCGCCAAGACCGAGCCGGGCGATGAGAACAATCAGGACGTTTCGGCGCTGGTCGGCAAGGTCGACATCAGGCAACTCGAGCACTTCAGCCAATCTGATCCGGACGCCTACTCCTACAGCGGCGGGCTGAACCGGACGACGCAAGGCCTGCTCGAATTCGTCGAGATGTTCAAGGCGCCGATCAAGGTGCTGCATCCGCTGCTGACCGCCACCCAGGAAGGCAGCTACAACGGCACCGAGAATTTCGGCGCCTTTCCCTATCAAGGCATCATCGTTGCCCATTCCAATGAATCGGAATGGCTGCAGTTCAAGAACAACAAGAACAACGAGGCGTTCCTCGACCGCATCCTGGTGGTCAAGGTGCCGTATTGCCTGCGGGTCACCGAAGAGCGGCAGATCTACGACAAGCTGCTGCGCGAAAGCGAGCTGGCCTCCAGTCCCTGCGCGCCGGAAGTGCTCGACATTCTCAGCCGGTTCACCGTTTCGACCCGCCTGGCCGAACACGACAATTCGCCGCTCTACACCAAGATGCGCGTTTATGACGGCGAGAATCTCAAGGAAACCGACCCCAAGGCGAAATCGGTCCAGGAGTACCGAAACGCCGCCGGCGTCGATGAAGGCATGACCGGCGTCAGCACCCGCTTCGCCTTCAAGATCCTGTCGCAGACCTTCAACTACGACACCGAAGAGGTGGCCGCCGATCCGGTGCACCTGATGTACATCCTGGAAGAGGCGATCAAGCGCGAGCAGTTCCCGAAGGAAACCGAGGCGGCTTATCTCGATTTCATAAAATCGGAGCTGGCCACCCGTTATGCCGAGTTCATCGGCCACGAGATCCAGAAGGCCTATTTGGAATCCTACAGCGAATACGGCCAGAACCTGTTCGACCGCTACATCGCCTATGCCGATGCCTGGATCGAGGATCAGGACTACAAGGATACCGATACCGGCCAGATCCTCAATCGGGAGGTTTTGGACAACGAACTGTCGCAGGTCGAAAAGCCGGCCGGCATCGCCAACCCCAAGGACTTCCGCAACGAGGTGGTGAAGTTCACGCTGCGCGCACGGGCCAGAAACCATGGCCGCAACCCGTCATGGACAAGCTACGAAAAGCTGCGCGAAGTCATCGAGAAGCGGATGTTCGGGCAGGTCGAGGACCTGCTGCCGGTGATCAGTTTCGGCTCCAAGCAGGACAGCGTGACGGAGAAGAGGCATACCGAATTCGTGCAACGGATGGTCCAGCGCGGCTACACCGAACGCCAGGTCCGCCGGCTGGTGGACTGGTATATGCGGGTGAACAAGGCGGGTTGAAGCCAGCCCGGGGTAACATATGCCGATCTTCATCGATCGCCGACTGAACCCGAAGGACAAAAGCCTCGGCAATCGGCAGCGTTTCCTGCGGCGGGCGCGCGAAGAGTTGAAGCGCACCATCCGCGATCAGATCCGCACCGGCAAGATCGCCGACGTGGACGCCGAGCATGCCGTTTCGATGCCGGCGCGGGGCACCGGCGAGCCCACGTTCAATGATGCCAGGAACAGCGGCAGCCGTCAGCATGTCCTGCCTGGAAACAAGCGTTTTACCCCGGGCGACCGGCTCCCCAAGCCCGGCCAGGGCGGCGGCATGGGGTCAGCCCCAGGCAGAACCGAATCGGAGGACGATTTCCGTTTCGTGCTGTCGCGCGAAGAGGTGCTCGACCTCTTTTTCGAAGACCTCGAACTGCCCGACATGGTCAAGCTCAACCTCAAGGAGATCCTCGCCTTCAAGCCGCGCCGGGCCGGTTTCGCCGCGACCGGCTCGCCGACCAACATCAATGTCGGGCGCACGATGCGTAACAGCCATGGCCGCCGCATAGCGCTCAGGCGCCCCAAACAGGTGGAGCTCGACGCAATCGCGCAGGAGATCGCGTCGCTGGAGGCGAAGCCGCAAAACGCCGAGATGCGCCAGCGCATCGTGGCGCTGCAGGAAGAGTTTGAGCGGCTGGAGCACCGCCGCAAGCGGATCGCCTATGTCGACCCGGTCGATATCCGCTTCAACCGCTTCGACGCCCAGCCGGTGCCGAACGCCAATGCGGTTATGTTCTGCCTGATGGACGTGTCCGGTTCGATGGGCGAACGCGAGAAGGATCTGGCCAAGCGCTTTTTCGTGCTGCTGCACCTGTTCCTGAAACGGCGCTATGACCGGACCGAGGTGGTCTTCATCCGCCACACGCACGAGGCGCAGGAGGTGGACGAGGAAACCTTCTTCTACAACACCCAAAGCGGCGGCACGGTGGTTTCCACGGCACTCGAGGAGATGCACCGCATCGTCGAGCAGCGCTATCCCAGCCGCGAATGGAACATCTATGTCGCCCAGGCTTCGGACGGCGACAATTTCGTCACCGATTCCGAGCGCTGCATCGCCCTTCTCGACGAACAGATCATGCGGCTTTGCCAGTATTTCGCTTATGTCGAAATCCTCGACGAACGCGAGAGCCACATCTTCGGCGCCACCGACAACGGCACGTCGCTGTGGCGTGCCTACAGTGCAGTCAAGCTGAGATGGTCGAATTTCCAGATGAGCCGCATCGCCACGGCGGCCGACATCTACCCGGTTTTCCGCCAGCTCTTCGCCAGACAGCCGGGTTATCAAAAGAGCGGTGAAAGAGGGGGCTGATGGCGAGCAAATCCGGGTTGCTGTTTTCCGGTTCCGACTGGGATTTCAGGACGCTGTCGCGCGCCTACGAGACCATCGAGGCGGTCGCCACCGAAGAGCTTCACCTCGACGTCTATCCGGTGCAGATGGAGATCATCTCGTCCGAGCAGATGCTCGACGCCTATTCCTCGGTCGGCATGCCGCTAATGTACCGGCACTGGTCCTTCGGCAAGCACTACCTCTACCAGGAATTGCTCTATCGCAAAGGCGGAAGGGGGCTCGCTTATGAACTCGTCATCAATTCCAATCCCTGCATCGTCTATCTGATGGAAGAAAACACCATGGCCCTCCAGGCCCTGGTGACAGCGCACGCGGCACTCGGCCACAATCATTTCTTCAAGAACAACTATCTGTTCCAGCAGTGGACGGACGCCAGCGCCATCCTGAGCTATCTGGACTTCGCCAAGGGCTACATTGCCCGCTGCGAGGAGCGGCATGGCGTCAATGCGGTGGAAGAGATCCTCGACGCCGCGCATGCGCTGATGGAACAGGGCGTGTTCAGATACCACCGGCCGCCGAGGCTGTCGTCGGAAAGGCAGCGCGAGGGCGTTCGCGAGCGCCTGGAATATGAAGCGCGTTCCTACAATGACCTGTGGCGCACGCTGCCGCCGTCGAAGGACGGCAACAAGGCCCGCGAGACGGATACCATGACGGAGCGCAAGAAATCGCTCAAGCTGCCCGAGGAAAACCTGCTTTACTTCCTGGAGAAGAACAGCCTGATTCTGGAACCCTGGCAGCGTGAGGTCATCCGAATCGTCCGCGTCATCGCGCAATATTTCTATCCGCAGCGGCAAACGCAGGTGATGAACGAGGGCTGTGCGACCTTCGTGCACTACACGCTGATGAACCTGCTGTTCGACCGCGGCCTGATCGGCGAAGGTGCGATGCTGGAAGTGCTGCGCAACCATTCGAACGTGATCTTCCAGCCGGGCTTCGACGATCCGCGCTTTTCCGGCATCAATCCTTATGCGCTGGGCCTCGACATGATGCAGGACATCCAGCGCATCTCGACCGCGCCGACCGCCGAGGACCGCGACTGGTTTCCCGATATCGCCGGCAATGGCGACTGGCGCCAAACCTTGCTGGACGCTTGGGCCAACCATCGCGACGAATCCTTTATCCGCCAATATCTGAGCCCGGCCCTGATACGGAAATGGCGGTTTTTTGTCCTCGCCGATGCTGCCAACGATCCACATTACGAAGTTGCGTCGATACACAATGAGCGCGGCTACGAGAGCATCCGCGCCGCGCTCGCCCATAGCTACGACATCGGCGCCAGCCGGCCGGACATCCAGGTGGTGGACGTGGACCTGCTCGGCGACCGGCATCTGCGCCTGCAGCACAAGGTGAAAGACGGTATCGTGCTGGAAGGCGGCAGCCGCGACGCCACGCTGCGCCATATCCGCAAGCTCTGGGGCTACGAGGTCAGCATGGCCGCGGTCGACGCACAGACTGGCGCCGCACTCCACGAGCGGTCGACCAGCCAGATCGGGGAATGACCTTTACCGCATCACTGATCGTCGTGCGCACGACGAGGGGTGCTGGGAGTAAGAACATGCGCGTATTCATGATCGCCACCCTTCTTCTGGTCGCTATCACGATGGCGCTCTCACTTGCGCACGCATTGGAATTGCCCGGCAAGTTGCGCCTCGAGGAGGCCACCTACAAATCTGTGCAGGCGATCTACTATCCCGGCTTCACGGTCGGCGGGTTCGCCGAGATCGGCGGCATCATCGCACTCGCCATCCTGCTCTACCTGACGCCTTATCCAAGCGCCCGATTCTGGTGGACCTTGGCAGCCCTTGTCTTCTTGCTGGCGGAACATGCGACTTATTGGTTGATCACGCATCCCGTCAACAATTTCTGGGCGCAAGACGTTGCTACGCCGAAATCAGCCGCGACGTTTTTTTCAATGTTCTCTCGAAAGCAGGTCGGCGACTGGAGAGAGTTGCGCAACGTCTGGGAGACCTCGCATGTCGCCAGGGCAGGTTTGGCGATGCTGAGCCTCATCTCAATTGCTGTCGCCGCGACATTTTTTGCTGAATAGGGCCGAGGGATCCTGAATAGGGCCGAGGGATCGCGACGGCGCCCTCGTCCGCCAATTTTCCGGCCGCGAACGTTCCATCCTCAGATCAGGGAACGAGACGCGGCGCCGTACTGTCTTAACGTTGAGCAATCCGGTCGTTCAGCGGCCGGCGCGATGCTTGTTATGGGCGCTTTCCTGGTGCTCGCCGCGGATGATGTTGCGATCGTCGGGATCGGCAATGTCCTTTGGGTCCGACCTGAGCTCGGCACCGCGCCGGAACGCCTCGCGCTCTTGCCTGGTCTTTTTCAAATCCGCTTCCGCGTCGAAATCCTTGCCGGCGTTTTTCGTGTTCTCGCGCTCTTCGATAATGCGCAATTGCTGCTCATGAGTCTTTTTTCCGACCATCGGTGACCTCCTTCTTTCTATGTTCCGCTTCCCCAGGTCCAATCCGCTAGAGCCCGAAAGGATAGGTCTCGGGAACGCCTGTCCCAACATGCTCCGGCCCAAGCGGCGTCACGGCACTGGTTTCATCGAACCAGACGAAGGCATCGAACTGCCGGGCAAGCGAGGCATCCGCATAGTGGCTGTGCAGCTCGGTCTCGGGCCGGTAGATGACGCCGATAAAGCGCTCCAGCCGGCGCTCCAGAAGCCGTTGGCGCAGCGTGTCGTCGCGCTCGAAATCGAGCAGGAAAGGCGAGACGCCGCTGTCATGGCAAAGCCGCTCATAGCTGTCGTTGTGGGAAGGCCGAACCGGTTTCACCTCCATGTCACCGTCCCAGTCCGTGGCCGCGGCCACCGTCCCGGAATGCGTGCCGAACCCGATCAAGGCAACCTCGTCGCCAAAACGCTGGCGGCAGAGCTGGCCGATGTTCACTTCGTCCCTGACAACCCCCATCTCGGTGTAGCGGGCATCACCGATATGGGAATTATGTGCCCACACCACCGCCTTGGCGTTCGGGCTGCGGGCCTGCAGTAGGTGCTCCAGCGTTTCGAACATATGGGTGTCGCGCAGGTTCCAGGATTGCGCGCCGCCATAATACATGGTGCGATAATAGCGCTCGGCGGAGGCGACCAGACGGGCATTCTGGGTGGCGTCGAGGAAGTCGATGCCGTCCTGCTGCGCATAGTCGAGCTCTCTGGAAAGCAGTTCCCGGCATTGCTCGAGCACGGCCTTCTCGCATTTCTGGTAGCCGGAGGTGAGTGCGACACGGCCATAGGTGGCCGGGTCGTTCTGCCACGGCGTCAAGCAGCCGTAGCGTTCGCGTGCGATCCTTGCGGCCTGTGGGTCGACGCGATCGAGATATTGCAGGACCGCCGCGATCGATCCACCCATATTGTAGATGTCGAGGCCATAGAACCCGGCCCGCCGGGAGGATATCCTGATCCGCTCATTATGCTCTCGCATCCAGTCGACGAACACCGCGACGTCGGTGTTTCGCCACATCCAGGTGGGAAACCGCTGGAACGGCGGATCGGCGCCGGGCCGCGGCGGCCTGTGGCGGACATAGCGGTCGATCGCCGCGGCATCGGGCCAGTCGGCCTCGACCGCGATGATGGTGAAGCCATGCTTTTCGATCAGCCTGCGAGTGATCGCCGCGCGCGCCCGGTAGAACTCCGACGTGCCGTGGCTGGCTTCGCCGAGCAAGACGACGCGCCGGTCGGCAAACCGGTCGAACAGCGCACCGAAGGCCGGATCGTCGAAATCCGGAAGCGGTTCAGCGGCGGTCGCTATCATCTGCGGCAGGCTGCTTCTGCGCTGATGCCGGTGCGGAAGATCGGCCGCTATTTGGCTGTCGCTGCCTGGCTCGCCCCAGCCTTGCTCGCCGATCAGCGGAACAAACCGCACGCCGCCGAAATCCTCCTCGGTGTAGGTTGCGGCGCCGGTACGGGTGACCTTGAGCAGGCGCTGCGAGTCGAATTCATCGCCGACCGGGATGACAAGCCGGCCAGCGACGTCGAGCTGTTCTTGCAGAGCGAGCGGTGCGCCGGGTCCGGCGGCCGCAACCAGGATCGCATCGAAGGGTGCCGCCTCGGGCCAGCCCTTGGTGCCGTCGCCGGTGCGGACTTCGATATTGTCGTAGCCAAGCTTTTTGAACCGTTGCCATGCCGTTTCAGCCAACGCGGCGTGGCGCTCGATCGTGTAGACGCGTTCGACGATCCGGCTCATCACGGCAGCCGCATAGCCCGAGCCGGTGCCGACCTCGAGGACATGGTCACCGGCTCCGATCTCCGCCATTTCGATCATGAGCGCAACGATATAGGGCTGCGATATCGTCTGACCTTCGGCGATCGGCAGCGGCCCATCCTCATAGGCGAATTCCTCAAAACCAGGATCGACGAAAGCCTCGCGCGGGACCTCGCGCATCGCCTGAAGGACATTGCGGTCGCGAATGCCACGGCGGCTTAAGTGGATGTCGACCATTTGGTTGCGGGCATCGGAGAGATCGAGCATTTTTTTGCTCCTCTTACGGGCCTCCGCCACAATCGCCCAAGCTGCTCAACGGCACTTTGGCCGGTCCATATCCCGGGGCCTCGGCAGTCCACTTGGATTCATGCAATGCGGTGCATCTTCCTAACCGTTGGCAAGCCCCGAGGTTCCCCAAAAGCCCGACCCGCTTTTTGTCTGCGAGGCGGGTTGTAGGATCGGCAAGCGGGCGCTGGCCGCGCCGCCCAAACTTATTTCGAGGCAAATCCTTTCTCCGACGCGACGCCACTCCAGATAACGACGGACGAGGGTATTCCGGAGGCATTGCCATGAACGACGAGGCCCGCACTCCCGCGCAAACAACCGGCCTTGGCCAGGGAGATCTGATGAACCGCTATTGGCGCGCCGCGAACTACGTTTCGGTTGGCCAGATCTATCTGCTCGACAATCCGCTCTTGCGCGAGCCCTTGCGGCCCGAGCACATCAAGCCGCGGCTGCTCGGCCATTGGGGCACGACACCCGGCCTCAATTTCATCTATGTGCATCTGAACCGGATCATCCGTGAACGTGGTCTCGATGTCCTGTTCATCTGCGGTCCGGGTCACGGCGGCCCGGCAATGGTCGCCAACACCTGGCTCGAGGGCACCTACAGCGAAATCTATCCCGAGATTGGCAGGGGTGAAGACGGTTTGCGAAAGCTGTTCCGACAGTTCTCGTTTCCCGGCGGAGTGCCGAGCCACGCGGCTCCGGAGACGCCCGGCTCCATCCACGAGGGCGGAGAGCTCGGCTATGCGCTGGTCCATGCCTTCGGCGCCGCCTTCGACAACCCCGATCTTGTGGTTGCCTGCGTCGTCGGCGACGGCGAAGCAGAGACCGGCCCGCTCGCCGCGGCCTGGCATTCCAACAAGTTCCTGAACCCGGCATCCGACGGTGCCGTCCTGCCGATCCTGCATCTCAACGGCTACAAGATCGCCAACCCGACGATCCTCGGCCGCATGGAAGACGAGGCGTTGCGGAGCCTGTTCCTCGGCTATGGCTACGAGACCTTTTTTGTCGAAGGCCATGAGCCTGCCACGATGCACCGCGAGATGGCCCGCACGCTCGATGCCGTGCTCGACCGGATCCGCTCGATCCAGGAGCCTGCCCGAGCCGCGGGCTGGAAGGGAGAGCGCCCGTTGTGGCCGATGATCGTGCTGCGCAGCCCAAAGGGCTGGACCGGACCGAAAGAGGTCGACGGCAAGAAGGTGGAGGATTTCTGGCGCTCGCACCAGGTGCCGGTGTCGAACGCACGTGGCGACGGGGCGCACCGCCAGATCCTCGAAGACTGGATGCGCAGCTACGAACCGGAGACGCTGTTCGACGAAGGCGGCCATCTCCTGCCGGAGCTCGCGGCGCTTGCGCCAACAGGGTCACGACGCATGGGCGCTATCCCTTACGCCAATGGCGGCCTGCTGAAACAAGACCTGGTGCTTCCCGATTGGAAAGGCCTGGCGCTGGACGTACCGCGTCCGGGTGGCACCGTCGGAGAGGCGACGCGGACAGCCGGAAGCTATCTTCGCGACGTGATCCGCTTGGCCGCCGATGCCAGGAATTTCCGGCTGATGGGACCGGACGAGACGTCCTCCAACCGCCTCGACGACGTGTTCGAGGTTACGGACCGTGTCTGGATGGAGCGGATCGAGCCTTACGACGTCCATCTTTCCCGTGACGGCCGCGTCATGGAAGTGCTCAGCGAGCATCTTTGCCAAGGTTGGCTGGAGGGCTATCTGCTGACCGGCCGCCATGGCCTGTTCTCGTGCTACGAGGCGTTCGTCCACATCGTCGATTCCATGGTCAACCAGCACGCCAAATGGCTGAAGACCTCCGGCGAGCTCGCCTGGCGCAAGCCGATCGCCTCGCTCAACTACCTGCTGACCTCGCATGTCTGGCGGCAGGATCACAACGGCTTCAGCCACCAGGACCCGGGCTTTGCCGATTTCGTGGCCAACAAGAAGGCGGATACGGTCAGGCTCTATTTCCCGCCGGACGCCAACACGTTGCTCTGGATCACCGACCATTGCCTGAAAACCTACAACCGCATCAACGTCATCGTCGCCGGCAAGCAGCCGGCGCCGCAATGGCTATCCGCCGACGCCGCGGAAGCACACTGCAAGGCCGGCGCGGGCATCTGGGAATGGGCCGGGACAGTTGCCAGGGACGAGGATCCGGATGTGGTCCTGGCCTGCGCCGGCGACGTTCCGACGCTGGAGACGCTCGCTGCCGCCGACATCCTGCGATCGCGGATTCCCGACCTGAAGATCCGCGTCGTCAATGTCGTCGACCTGATGATTTTGCAGTCGAATTCCGAGCATCCGCATGGCTTTGCCGACGACAAGTTCGACGCGCTGTTCACCAGGGCCAAGCCGGTCATCTTCGCCTATCACGGCTACCCCTATCTCATTCACCGCCTGACCTACCGGCGCGTCAACCACGACAACATGCATGTGCACGGCTTTCGCGAGGAAGGCACGACGACGACGCCGTTCGACATGGTGGTGCTCAACCAGCTCGACCGCTATCATCTGGCGCTTGCCGCGATCGCGCGCGTGCCCGGGCTGGCCGAACGGGCGAAGGATCTTGCCACCGAGCTGCATGGGAAATTGGCTGAGCACACGGCCTATGTCCGCCAGCATGGCGAGGATATGCCCGAGATCCAGAAATGGAGCTGGCCGCAAGACACGGCAACGAGGGCTGGCGATTGATGCGCTCGATCCTCGCGCTGAATGCCGGCTCGTCCAGCATCAAGTTCGGGCTTTACGATCTTGAAGCGTCCGCCGAACTGGATCTTGCCTCGCGCGGTTCGCTGGATTTGGGCGATGCGCCAAGGCTGACTGCGAAAGCCGGCGATGGGGCGGTGCAGTGCGATCGGCCACTTGCCGCACACTCATCGCGCGACATGGGCATCGGCCAGATGCTGCAATGGATCGAGAACGAACTTGGCGGAAGGAAACTGATCGCCGCCGGCCACCGCATCGTCCATGGCGGACGCGACTTCGTCGAACCTGTCCGCCTGACGTCGACAGTTATCCAGGCTCTCGATAGGCTGACGCCGCTTGCGCCACTGCACCAGCCGCGCAGCCTAGCGCCGATCCGGGCGCTTGCCGCGTTGCGGCCGGACCTGCCGCAGGTCGGATGCTTCGACACGGCCTTCCATCGGACAATCGAGCCGATGGTCAGCCGTTTCGCGCTGCCGCGCCACTATGAGGCAGACGGCATCCACCGCTACGGGTTTCACGGACTCTCCTATGAATATGTCGCCGACCGGCTCAAGCAGATGTCACCCGATCTGGCGGCGAAAAGAACCATCGTCGCCCATCTCGGCAAGGGCGCGAGCCTATGTGCCATGCGCGACGGGCGAAGCGTCGATACGACGATGGGCATTTCGGCGCTTGACGGCCTGGTCATGGGCACGCGCTGCGGCGCCATCGATCCCGGCGTGCTTTTGTACCTCCTGCTGGAGAAAGGCGTCGGAGGCGACGCACTTCAGCACATGCTCTACGAGGAATCCGGGCTGCTGGGCGTGTCCGGCATTTCCGGCGACATGCGCACGCTGGAAGCCAGCGATGACCGCCAGGCCCGCGAAGCGGTGGAGCTTTTCGCCTTCCGCGCCGCCAGGGAGATGGCGGCCCTCGCCAACACGCTGGGCGGCCTCGAATGCCTGGTATTCACAGCCGGCATCGGTGAGCACTCTGCTCCGGCCCGCAAGGCAATCTGCGACAGGCTTGGCTGGCTTGGCGTGGCGGTCGACGAGGTCGCCAATAGTTCCCATGCCGCGCTCATAAGCCAGGCGGGCAGCAAGGTCGAAGTCCGCGTCGTGGCGACCGACGAAGAAGGGATGATCGCCGCTCACACGCGCAAGCTGATGGAGGAGCCCAGCTGATGCGCATTGTCTGGAACGATCCCGTTTGCGGCGGCGCTGTCCGACCGGCTACGTCGCGAGCGCGGCCGATCTGTTGAAGACGATGGTGACCCGCGTTCCTTTGCCCGGGGTCGAGTCCACCTCGAACCGGGCTTTGGCATTCTCGGTCAGCGACTGCGCGATCAACGCTCCAAGTTTGCCGGGTTTCGGCCAGGTCTCGCCTTCGGGCAGGCCGATGCCGTCATCGGCCACAACGATGCGAAATCCGTCGCCGTCTACCACGCTGCGCAGGGTGATGGTCCCGCCTTCACGGCCCTGAAAAGCGTGTTTCAGCGCGTTCGTTAAAAGCTCGTTGACGACCAGTCCCGTGGGCATCGCAACGTTGATGGACACGGGATGGGTATCGACCTTCATATCCAGCCGGATGCCCTGCATGGCATGCGACGTCATCACGGCAGAAGCGATCTGGCTGAGATAGACGCCGAGGTCGACCTCGGCCTTCTGTTCGTCGGCCGACAGCGTCTGGTAGAGGATCGCAAGCGCATCGACGCGGCCGGCGAGGCGCTCGAAACGTTTCTGGTTGGGTGATGCCGCGCTGCGGGCCTCCAGCCTGATGAGCGCCGTGATCATCTGGAGATTGTTCTTCATCCGATGCTGCAACTCGCGCAACAGCGTGTCCTTTTCGCGGATGCGTTCTTCGATGGCCTCGCTGTCGCTTGCCTTGTGCGCGGTGACGTCGACAAAGGCGACCAGTCGAAAGGACCGCTGCCCGCGCTCGTCCACGATCAGGTTCGAATAGACGTCGACGATGGCCGGCTCCGCGCCGGCACGTCGCATCCCGAACGTTCCCGCCCGATCGGTATCCTCGACGATGGCCTCGGCCAGCGGCCGATGCTCGTGTTCGCCCAAGCCTTCTCCGCTGAGCGCAGCCCAATTCCCGCGTTGCAGCTCTGCCCCGGAAACACCAGACAATTTCTGGAACTCGGAGTTGACATAGACGACACGCTCCTCGCCGCTCAAATCGGAAATTGCGATCGCTATTGGGAGCTGGTCGAGGAACCTCTTGAAGCGGTCGCTATCCAAGGCGCTCGCCAGATCGGGGGTGTCCAGCAATTGCTGGATCTGCTCTGTTTCGGCTTCGGCGGACATTCCAGGCTTTCGATGTCTTCGGATGAGGCCATGATCAATATCAGGTCACTCGCCAACCGCGAAGTATGCTCATTGCCGCCGTGCGGCCAGGAATGGCGGACAGTCAGGGTCAGGAATGGGAAGCATCCGAAGGCTCAGCTCGAACGCTCTGCTCGACCAGACGGTATCTATACTGGTCGCGAATATGCTCGTTGAAGAACCGGCCTTTTGATGAGGATTTGCGAAACGCGGCGTGGACCTGCGGCGGCACGTCCTCGTAATCATAGCGGTTTCCGCTCGGGACGAACCATACGGAGAGTATCCTCGTCGCCGGTTGGTAATCGATGCTTCTGATCGCAGTTGAAGGCATTCTCAACAGGTCCAATCCACGCCGTCGTGTGAATAACCCTGCACGGAGAGCGAAGTTCCTTCCTGCCGAAGCAGCCTTGCCGCTACGAGGCGGCTTCACCAAATACGGTTGATGCCATCGCTCAAGACATCGGCTGCAGGCCGCCAGGGTGATCTCTTTGCCGCCGCGGGCGACCTGCCGGAAGGATTTCACTACCGGCCCGAACTGATCACGCCGGACGAAGACGCAGAGTTGACGAGCCAGCTCGCAAGCCTGCCTTTTCGGGCCTTCGATTTTCACGGCCATCTGGCAAACCGGCGGGTGGTCGGTTTTGGGCTGCGTTATGATTACGACCGGCGCGAAGTCGTCGAGGCACCGCCGATACCCGGCTTTCTGCTGCCGTTGAGGGAAAAGGTTGCGGATTTTGCCCGCTTGCCCGCCGAGACCTTCGTGCAGGTTCTGATCAACGAGTACCGGCCAGGCGCCGGTATCGGCTGGCACCGCGACAGCCTCATTTCGAGGCGGTCGCCGGCGTTTCGCTGCTGGCCGCCTGCAGCTTTCGCCTGCGCCGGAAAAACGGCACGCGATGGGACCGCAAGACGGTCATGGTCGAGCCAAGATCGGCCTATCTGATGACGGGCGCAGCGCGCAGCGAATGGGAGCACAGCATTCCGCCGGTTGCCGAGCACCGCTACTCGATCACGTTGCGGACGTTGCGGCCGCAAACGCACTTAAACCAGAGCGGTGACGAAGCCTGGGCACTGCCCTGAAGGACCACTGCCCTGAAAACTGGGCCGATACGGTTCATTCGGCGCCGTGCTGCTCGGCAAAATCCGCCAGCATGGCGCGCTGGCCTTTCAGGATCTTGATCTCGGCCTCAGGCAAGGAGAACCAGCCCGCTCTGTCCACTTCGGGAAATTCCTTCATCGAGCCGGACCTTGGCGGCCATTCCATGACGAAGGTATTGCTGCTGATGGCTTCGATGTCGAAGTCCGCTTCGACGCACCATGCGATGACGAGCTTGCCGCCCGGCTGCCTGTAGCTGCCAAGGTGTTCGAAAACTCCATCGATGGCCACGCCGAGCTCCTCTTCTGCCTCGCGTTTTGCCGCTGCCAGCTCGTCCTCGTTCTCGTCGACCAAGCCCTTCGGGATCGACCATGCGCCGTGGTCCTTCTTCGCCCAGAACGGTCCGCCCGGATGCACCAGCAAGACCTGGAGAAGGCCTTCGCTTCGGCGATAAATCAGCAACCCTGCGCTGCGTTTGGCCATTCCGCTATTCCCCTGACGAAAATGAAACGAACGTTCTCGTCCGGGCCGGCATATGGAACAGCCTGCCAAGGCGGAACGATTTCCGCTCGCAGCCGTTCCGTCCGTTCGGCAAATGAGTGATTGACATGGCGACGCCGCGAGCTGCCTGGAAGGGCTTTATGAAAGTCGGATCGGTTTCCTGTGGCGTCAAGATCATCGGCGCCGTCAGCGAGGCCGAGAAAGTGCATTTCAGGATCCTGAACCGCAGGGACGGTCTCCCGGTCAAGAGCGCCTATCTAGACGAGGAGACCGGCGACACGGTCGAGGCGGCCGAGCAGGTAAAGGGCTATGAGGTCGAGAAGGGCGAGTTCATCCGGATAGAACCGGACGAAATCAAAAAGCTGAAGATGGTGTCGCAGCATACGCTTGAGATCGGCGAGTTCGTGCCGGCCGTAGAAATCGACGCACGCTACCTCGAAAAACCCTATTATCTCGTCCCAGCCGACGCGCCCTCCACCGAGGCTTTCGCGGTGATCCGCGACGCCATGGCCAGGAAGAAGGTGGCCGCCCGCTCCTGCGTCGTGCTGTACCAGCGAGGCCGAGAGGTGCTGATCCAGCCGCTGGGCAAGGGCATGCTGATGACGGAACTGCGAAACCACAATGAAATGATCGCGGCGGACGCGGTCTTCGAAGGCCTGAAGCGCCGCAAGGTCGATCCCGAGATGCTGGAGATCGCCCAATTGCTGATCGACAAGAAGCCCGCCAAATTCGACCCGTCGAAGTTCGAAGACACTTATGAAAAGGCGCTGGTTGCGATGATCGATGCCAAGCGCAAGGGCAAGAAACCACCCAAGCCGGCACCTGAGCCGAGAACGAATGTCATCAATCTCGCCGATGTTCTACGCAAAAGCCTGGCGCAAGAGGGCGGCAAGGTTTCGAACAAACCTTCGAAGACGACCGCGAAACGCAAATCGGCCTGAATGCCCGAAAGCCGATCGAACGGAACCGAAACCATTCCCGCGCATTTAGGAGGACGTAGCAATCCGTCGGCAAGCAAGCGGAAACGGGGAACTGGTGAACGTTGTTGAACTAGGGGCCGCCGGAATCCCGCACGTTTCCTCCGCCGACCTGATGCAGGCGTTGCCCGTCGCTGTCTACACCACCGACAAACAAGGCTACATCACCTACTTCAACGAAGCCGCCGCCGATCTCTGGGGACATCGTCCGATGCTCGGACAGGGCCGCTGGTGCGGTTCATGGAAGCTTCGCCATCTCGACGGGCGGCCCATGGCGCATGACGAATGTCCGATGGCCGTTGCCTTGGTCGAGGAGCGGGACGTTCGTGGGGGCCGGGCAATCGCCGAGCGGCCGGACGGCCAGCTCATCCCGTTCAGCGCGCATCCGATCCTGCTTCGCAATGAAACCGGCGAGGTTGTCGGCGCCATCAACACGCTGCTCGATCTGCGCACGCAGACGTTGGCCGACGAGGCCGGCATAAGGCTTGCTGCCATCGTCGAATCCTCGATGGACGCCATCGTGTCGAAAGACCTGAACGGTATCATCACCAGCTGGAACGACGCGGCGCAAAAACTGTTCGGCTATACGCCTGCCGAGGCGATCGGACGGCCGGTGACGATCCTCATCCCGCCCGACCACCTGGATGAGGAAACCCTGATCATCAGCCGCATTCGCGCCGGCGAACGGGTTCCTTCATACGAGACTATCCGGCAGCGCAAGGACCGCACCCTGGTCCCGGTTTCGCTCACCATCTCGCCGATACGCGACGGCATCGGACGAATCGTCGGCGCCTCGAAGATCGCGCGCGACATCAGTTCCCACAAGGAGAGCGAACGGCGCATCCGCACACTCATGCGCGAAGTCAACCACCGGGTCAAAAACCAGTATTCGGTGATCGTCTCGATGATCCGCGAGACCAGCAAACTGGCAAGCACGCCAGCGGCTTTCCTTTCACAGGTCCGGGAACGCATCATGGCCCTTTCGGAATCGCACGATCTCCTGGTCGATGCCGAGTGGCGGGGCGCGACGGTCGGCGAATTGATCCATGCCCAGACCAAGGCCTTCGCAACACAGGCCCGTCTGTCGATGACCGGGCCGACTGTCATGCTGCAGCCGAACGCCGTGCAATATCTCGGCATTGCCTTTCACGAGCTGGCCACCAATTCGGTAAAGCACGGAGCGCTGTCGCGCCATGGCGGACGGGTCGAGATCGAATGGACCGTGACGCCAGCCGCCGATGGCAGCGATGGCTTCCGCCTTGTCTGGCGGGAACTGGACGGACCGTTGGTGGATGAGAAAACGCGACGCGGCTTCGGAACGGTTGTGCTTAAACGCGTTACGCCCCAGGCGCTCAGCGGCACAGGACGCCTCGAGTTCCACAGGCACGGCGTCACCTGGACGCTGGAAGCGCCGCTGCGCTTCGTACAGATGTCGATGGCTGAGATCGCGATTGATTGAAGGCCGCTCGGGCTCGGCAGCCACGACGTGAGCAACCGCAATTCCTTGTGGAAATGATAAGGAGGAGCAGCGATGAGTTGGCTGGGCACCTGGCGGAACCAGTACGGGTCGGTGGTCGAAATAACCGGCGAAGAGGACGGACGGATCAGCGGAACCTTCAGGACGGCGCTGGAGGACAGCGCCTTCTTCGGCATGACGGTGCCCCTGTTCGGAGCCTGCCACGGAGACGTCATCGGATTCACCTGTGCGGCCGAAGGGCGGGTCGGAGCCGCAGCGGTGAGCTATACCGGCATCCTCAGGAATGGGAAGCTGGAGACGCTGTGGTACACTGTTGCGGATGCCGCTTTGTCGGCGGAAAAGGAAGGTGCCCCGGCCCGAGCCAAGAAACTTCCTGCATGGCGCGCCTTTGGAACCAGCCTCGACCGTTTTGAACGCGTCTCCTGACTTGTCGCGCCCGCCGCGCGGCATTCAGCTCGCAAGTGAGGCAGCAGGAGCCGTGGTGCGCCGGAACTCGCGCTGACGATGGCGCATTGGTGAGCCAGGAACGTGCTGTCCGTTACAGGATCGTCCAATGAGCGTGCTTTATCGCGCGGCGAAAATCGCCGAACAGGCCCATGCCGGACAGGCGGACAAGACCGGGCGGCCTTATATCGAACATTGCCGCCGAGTTGTCGATGCCGTCGAAACGCTCGACCAGAAAGCCATCGCCTATCTTCATGACGTTCTCGAGAAAGGCGATGGCTGGAACCGCGACCGGCTGGAGGCGGCCGGGTTTGGACCATCCATCGTGTCGGCCGTCGACGCCCTGACACGCCGGCCGAACGAGGACGATGCCGCTTTCGTTCGCAGGGCTGCGGCCAACCCGCTGGCGTTGCCGGTCAAGCGCGCCGATCTCGCCGACAATCTATGGCAGGCACGGCAGATCGGTGCCTCGACAGCGAAATACGAAGGCGGCTTGCGCATCCTCGACGAGGAATTTGCCCACTGACGAATGACTGTCCGCGCAACCGGTCGATGCGGAATTCAAGCTACTCGGTGACGTGCGGCGTGTGCCGCTTGTCTTCGGCGGGATCGGCTTCGATTCGCGCCTTGTCCGGGTCGAACGCGCCATGGCGGGCGATGGCCAATGCAGGGGTGTCGGGCGTCTCATAGGCCCACATGAAATCTTCCGCCGACGAACCGACCGCGTGAACACGCCAATAGCTCGCCGGGCCCTTCAACTGGTCGTGGCTCGTTGTGTTCGTCTTTTCCAAAAGGTCGAAATAGATATCCTCGAACGGAATATAAAAGACAGGGTCATGGCCGTCTTCATAGAGCACCTTTGCCCGCTCGCTCGACGCAATGATTGCATCGGAGAACCTGACGGTCACGGTTCCATCGAATGGGGCAATCGTAAGCGGGCCGGAGCGGCGGCCGGAATTTGCGGCTAAGGGCTGCATTCGACTTCTCCGTTGACTGCGCTGCCTTCTCCAAAACGTGTTATTGCCCGTCAGAGTTCCAGACGGCGGGTGCGACGAGGCCGGCGACGGAACGGTTTTTCAAGGTCGTCGTTGTTTCAGACCTCCGCACGCGCCATAATCGCCGTGGCCGCCACTCACCGACTCAACAGCAAACGGACCCCATGCTGGATCGATCGCCTACTCTTCCAAGGTCGCTCGGCGCAGCCCTGCGGAGGGAAGTGCCGCGGTTCACCGCGCCCGGCAACGACACCTCTTGCACCACCATTGCATCCTATAATGTGCATAAATGCGTCGGTACCGACGGCCGGTTCGATCCGGAGCGCGTGGCGGCCGTGGTCAAGGAAATCGACGCCGATATCATCGCTTTGCAGGAGGCGGACGAAAGGACCGGAAGCAGGCAGGGATTGCTGGATCTGGCGGCGCTCGAGCGGGACAGCGACCTCGTCCCCACACATGTCCCGGAAAATCGCCGAAGCCATGGCTGGCATGGAAATCTGATCCTGGCACGCCGCGGCGTGGTCGAAAGCGTGAACCAGATCCGATTGCCCGGCCTCGAGCCGCGCGGCGCGGTTATCGCGGATCTGGAGCTGAAAGGGGTCGCGCTCAGGATCGTTGCCGCCCATTTTGGCTTGCTTCGGCGGTCACGCTCGCTGCAAGCCAACGCACTTGTCGAAGCCACCCACCCGGTTCTGCGGCCAACCATCCTGCTCGGCGACCTCAACGAATGGCGCGTCCGCAACAGATCCTCGCTGCTTGCCCTGTTGCCGCATTTCGGTCCGATCGATGCGGTTCTGCCGAGCTTCCCGTCGCGCTTTCCGCTGTTTGCGCTCGACCGCATTCTGGCCAGGCCGCCGCACCTGATTTCCAGCATCGAGGTGCACAAGACGCCGTTGGCGCAGCGCGCCTCCGACCATCTGCCGATCAAGGCCCGCCTGAACCTGGACGCGATAAGGCAGCCGCGACTGCAACCAGAATGAAGCTGGAGGGTTGTTAGTCAAATTTTCAGGTTGTTTGCTTCGCTGATATTTGCCGGTGCACTTCATGGATACAGCCATTTCGCGGTTTGCCCAGGACAAGATCGCGGCCGGCAATAGCGGGCTGCTGCTGATCGCCGACAATTACGATGCGTTTGCCGCGCGAATCCTCACCGCGCGCAGTGCCACAAGCAGTCTCGATTTGATGTACTATCTCTGGCACGACGACCACAGTGGCCGGCTGCTGATGCAGGAGGTCGTCAAGGCGGCGGAGCGCGGCGTCCGCGTCCGCCTGCTTCTGGACGATATCAATCCGCGCAACAGCGATGCCGCTTACCTGGCGCTTAACAGTTACAAAAATATCGAGCTGAAGCTTTTCAACCCCAGCGGCATGAGGAACGGCAGCATCTTTCGGTCGCTGGAGATGGTCGCCCGGCTGTTTGCGATGACCCGCCGCATGCACAACAAGGCCTGGATCGCCGACGACAGCATGGCCATCGTCGGCGGGAGAAACATCGGCGATGCCTATTTCGACGCCGCGGAGACGAATTTCCGCGATCTCGACCTGTTGCTTCTCGGTCCTGCCGTAGGGCAGACGATGCAGATCTTCGAGGCCTTCTGGAATTGCGAGGCGGCAAAGCCGATCCAGCTGCTCAACCCGGCTGCTGCTGGCCCGCGCGCCGATTTCCTCGACAATCTCGATGCGACCGCGGACGGCCAGCTTTTGAACAGCCTCAGTGCCTGGCGCACGATCACGGAGTTCATTGCAGCGCACAGCGACGTCTGCTGGACGAAAGGCGTTCGCGTCATTTCCGATCCACCGGAAAAGGTGCGCGGCAAAAGGCGCAGGAACTGGCTGACCAAAGAGCTGCTTCCCGCTATCGCGGCGACCAGGCAGCGCCTCGAAATTGTCTCGCCCTATTTCATCCCCGGCCGCACCGGGTCGACGATCCTGTCGCAACTGGTGGACCGCGGCGCCGAGGTTGCAGTCCTGACCAACTCGCTCGCTGCGACAGACGTCGCCGCCGTGCACGGCGCCTATGCCAAATATCGCCGCAAGCTGCTCAAAAGCGGCATCCGGCTTTTCGAATTGCAGCCGTTCAACCGCCAGGCCAACATCTCCGTCTTCGGCTCAAAGGGAGCCAGTCTCCACACCAAGGCTTTTACGGTCGACGACACGCTGGGATTTGTCGGTTCCTTCAATTTCGATCCGCGTTCGGTGTCGTTGAATGCGGAAATGGGCGTGCTTTTCCACGACACCGACCTGGTGATGGAATTGCGCCGGCGGTTCGACCGCGAAAAGTCGCCGCAGACGAGCTACCAATTGGTCCTGGACAAAGGCACCTTGCGGTGGCTCGGCATGGCGGATGGCGAGATGCAGCAATATTCGCGTGAACCGGACGCCAGTCTCTATCGGCGCATCGTTGCAGCGCTGGTTGGATGCCTGCCGATCGAATCGCAATTATAGAAGCGACGGATTTGTCGGAACGCAACTCTTGTCGGAACGCAACTCGGGATCGCGAGTTGTAACCGTTGTCCGGAGCATGCCTATGAAGACCGCGATATACAGTTTTCTTGCCGAGCTTTTGCCGTTCTGGATGGCGCACAAACGCAAAATGCGCGCCGACGGCGCTGCTGAGCGGTCGACACGACCGGTTGCTGCGGGTGACGATGTTCAGCCGTCGGGCGAGCCGAATCGAGCAGCACCGGCCCGACGGCGCAACACGTCTTCGAGCGGGATGCGGCCAAATTAAATCCCGCTCCAACTGTCTGATTAGCCTCATTTCTGTGACGCTAAATGATTACATTTGGCTGAAAGAGCTCTAGCTCCTTGGCGATCACGCTATTGTCGAGTATCGCTATTCGAAATCCGACGTTGCCAAGCATCCATTTTGCAGCACGTACGTTAATGGCACTACAGTTTGCCGCTATAGGTGAGCGCCATGAGTGATAGTGCGATAGAATTCTTGCAGGACTGGATTCACGAAAACCTTCATGTGCCGCCGCCTCCGATCAGGCTTGAAAAGGAGGCGGAAATCCTCGCCAAGGAGTGCAAGGAAGAGGCGGCCGACGCCGGCGTACCCATCGAAGATATCGAGGAAGAGGTTGGCGACCTCAAGGATCTTCTCGTCGCCAAGCTCGAAGAGGCAGCCGAGGACGAGGCCAGGCAACTCAATGGCAAGCGCCGCGACATGAATAGCGCGGCTGAACCCAGCGGTCGGGCGACCCTGCAGAACATCTTTGATTCAGGGCGGTCCGAACAAATGCGCCGCTGAGGACGCCGCAATCTCCTAAGCGTTTTCAGCGGCTTGCCGTGGGTCAGACTTCGCACGGTCCGCTCCGGACTGAAGGAATGACGCCATCGCGTAAACCTTTTCGCGGGACGTGCGTTGTTGGGTTTCAAGCCAGGGAGATAACCATGCAGATGAAATCGGAAATCGCTGGCGAGGCCGCCAAGCAACGCCACATCCAGCGCCGGATCGACGAGAAGGACAAGTCCAAATCCAAGGGCAAGCAAAAAGGCGCCATGCAGGCCGGCGCCCGCAAATATCCCGAGCCGCCCTTTCCCGAGCAGCATCAGCCGAAGCCGGGGCATGAATGGGCGATCGAGCCGGCGCCGCTTTACGATGCGCCATTCTATATCGGATCGAAAAAGCTCGACGGTAAAGTGGCCGTCATTACCGGCGGCGATTCCGGCATCGGCCGCGCGGTGGCCGTGCTCTATGCGCGTGAAGGCGCAGACGTGGCGATCGTCTATTTGTCCGAGGACAAGGACGCCAAAGAGACCAAGAGGGCCGTCGAAGCCGAAGGCCGGCGCTGCATCCTGATCAAGGCCGACGTCAGCGAACGCGACCACTGCCACAACGCGGTGGCTGAGATCGTGCAGGAGTTTGGGCGGATCGACGTGCTGGTCAACAACGCCGCTTTCCAAATCCATTCCAGCGACTTCAGCGAGCTGACCGAAGAGCATTTCGATACGACGCTGAAGACCAACCTCTACGGCTATTTCCACATGGCACAGGAGGCCGTGCCGCATATGAAACCCGGCTCGGCGATCATCAATAGCGGCTCCGTGACCGGCATCGAGGGTTCGAAGCAACTGGTCGACTACTCGATGACCAAGGGCGGCATCCATGCCTTCACCCGGGCGCTCTCGGGCAACCTCATCGAGAAGGGCATAAGGGTCAACGCCGTGGCGCCGGGTCCGGTATGGACGCCGCTCAATCCGTCGGACAAGGAAGCCGGCGACGTTTCGCGGTTTGGCGCGGACACGCCGATGAAACGGCCGGCACAACCGGAAGAGATCGCGCCAGCCTATGTGTTCCTCGCCTCGCCGCACTGCTCGAGCTACATTACCGGCGAGATATTGCCGATCGTGGGCGGTTACTGACGACATGTATTTCATCGCCCTGGCGACGGACTATGACGGCACGCTGGCGCATGAGGGGATCGTCGCCGAAAAGACGCTTGCGGCGCTCGAGCGTTTCAAGAAGAGCGGACGCAAGCTCATTCTCGTCACCGGGCGCGAGCTGCCCGACCTCAAGCGCGTCTTTCCCGAAGTCGCGATCTTCGACAAGGTCGTCGCGGAAAACGGCGCACTGGTCTACACGCCGGCCAGCGAGGAGGAGCGGGCGATATCTCCGCCGCCCGCCCCCGAGTTCGTCGCCAAACTCAGGAAACGCGGTGTCAAACCGCTTTCGGTCGGACGCTCGATCGTCGCGACGTGGGAACCGCATCAGGTTACCGTGCTCGAGGTCATCAAGAAATTGGGGCTGGAGCTGGAAATCATCTTCAACAAGGGCGCGGTGATGATCCTGCCCAGCGGCATCAACAAGGCGACCGGGCTGACAGCCGCGCTTCAGGACCTTAGACTGTCGCCGCACAACGTCGTCGGTGTCGGCGACGCCGAAAACGACCACGCCTTCCTGCGGGCCTGCGGCTTCAGCGTCGCGGTCGACAATGCACTGGCGGCGGTCAAGGACACCGCCGATCTTGTGACACGCGGCGCGCGCGGAAAAGGCGTCGAGGAACTGATCGCCAAGGTGGTCGAGCGCGATCGTGAGCTTGTTCCGAGCCGCGACGGTATTCTGCTTGGCTCGGACACCGGCAAGGAGGTGTACCTGTCGCCAACCGATACGGTGCTGATCGCAGGCAGTTCGGGCATTGGCAAATCGACCTTGGCGACCGCACTGACGGAGCGCTTCGTCGAGAGAAAGTTTCAGTTCTGCATTTTCGATCCGGAAGGCGACTACGACGGCCTCGAAGGCGCCGTTCGGCTGGGCGACGGCTCGAATGCACCGACCAAGACGCAGCTGCTCGATCTTCTGGAGAAGCCGGACAACAACCTGGTCGTCAACGGCCTGGCGCTGCGCGTCAACGAGCGGCCGGACTTCTTTGCCGACCTGCTGCCGGGCCTTGGCAGTCTTCGTTTCCGCACGGCAAGACCGCACTGGCTGATCATCGACGAGGCGCATCACCTGTTGCCGAAGCGGCGCGACGACACGCCAATGGTGCTGGCGATGGAATTGCCCGGCACGATCCTGATCACGGTTCATCCGGACGCGATCTCAACCGACGCATTGCGGCTGGTCACCGCCGTCATCGCACTCGGCCCCAAGGCGAAGAAAGTCATCAAGACGTTCTGTCGCGAGACCGGCACCGAACCGCCAAAGAATCTACCTTCGCCAAAAGACGAGCGCGTGCTGTTCTGGCGGCCGCAGGCGCACAAGAAACCTGCCATGGTCGAGGCGATCGAGCCGCGGCAGTCGCTCAAGCGCCACAGCCGCAAATATGCCGAGGGCCAGCTCGACGAGAAGGGCAGCTTCTATTTCCGCGGCCCCGACAACGCGATGAACCTCCGCGCCCACAATCTGATGATTTTCGCCCAGATCGCCGAGGGCATCGACGACAAGACCTGGGAACACCATTTGCGCGCCGGCGACTATTCCGAATGGTTTCGCCACCAGATCAGGGACAAGGAACTGGCGCGCGAAACCGCCGAGGCGGAGAAAGACAAGGCGCTTTCGGCGCAGGAGAGCCGCAACCACGTCTTGGACGCGGTGCGCCGCCGCTATACCGCTCCCGCCACCGCGCCGAAGGAATAAATGCAAACTGCGCCCAACCGGTCCCAAGCCGGCTGAGTTGGAGAGATCAGACGATCAGATGATCGATCCTGACCGGCAGGTCGCGCATGCGCTTGCCGGTGGCGTGATAGACCGCGCTCGCGACCGCGGCTGCTGTCCCAACATTGCCGAGTTCGCCCAGTCCTTTGACGCCAGCCGGGTTCACCTCGTGATCGATCTCCGGCACGAGGATCACCTCGAGTTGCTTCACATCGGCGTTGACCGGCACCAGATAGTCCTGCAGGTCGCGATTGACGTAGCGCGCGTAACGCTTGTCGATTTCCGTCGCTTCGTGCAAGGCCTGGCCGATGCCCCAGATCATGCCGCCCATCAGCTGGCTGCGCGCGGTGCGCGTGTTCATGATGCGCCCGGCGGCAAAGGCGCCGACGATGCGTGGCACGCGGATCTCGCACGTATGGCTGTTGATGCGCACTTCGACGAATTCCGCGCCAAAGGCGTATTTCACCGAATCTTTGTCCTGGTCGCCGCCATGGAATTCCGACTGCCCGGCATAGAGCTTCTTCAGGGCCTCAGGTGACGACCCCTTTGGCGCGAACTCGGCATATTCCTCGATCGCGCCGATCTGCATCGTCTTGAAGACGTCCGACAGCTTGGCCGACTTGCCGTTGTCCGCGACGATTTTCTCTTTCTCCATTTCGAGCTTGGCGTTGCCTGACCCGGCCAGCGGCCCGTCCTCGGCGACGGCCGCGGCGAAGAGCTTTGCGCGGACGGCATCGCAGGCTTTCAGCACCGCCGAGCAGACGCTTGCCGTCGAAATCGACCCGCCGGACACCGGCGCCGGCGGCAGGGCGCTGTCGCCCATTTCGACGCTGACCTTGTCAATTTCTATCCCGAGCCGTTCGGCTGCCATCTGGCCCGCCACGGTGCGCACGCCGGTGCCGATCTCATGCGAGCCGCATTGGACGCGAACCTCGCCGTCGGTGGTCAGGCGGACACGGGCGGCGCATGGCGCCGCCGCCGTCGGATAGATGGCCGTGGCGCAGCCCATGCCGACCAGCCAGTCGCCGTCACGCATCGAGCCGACCGCGGCCTCGCGCTTCGTCCAGCCGAAGGCCTTGGCGGCCTGGTCGTAGCATTTCAGCAGCGAGCGGCTGGAGAACGGCCTGCCGCCGATCGGCTCCTTTTGCGGCTCGTTGATGCGGCGGAACTCGATCGGGTCCATGCCGAGCGCCACCGCCATCTCGTCCATGGCATTTTCCAGCGCATAGACATAGGGCGTCTCGGGCGGCGAACGCATGTAGCCGGGCGTGTTGCGGTCGGCATGGACCAGCGAGACGTGCGTCAGCACCGAGCCGTAATTGTACATGCGGCCGGTGGCGGAGGTGCCGCCGACGACATAGGGATCGGGCCGCGAGGTCACTTCCCAGCCTTCGTGCGCGAAGGCGGTGATGCGGCCGTCCTTGTTGGCGCCGATGCGAATGCGATGCCGAGTCTCCGCCCTGTAGGTCTGCGTGCCGTACGCCTGCATGCGGCTGACGACGCAGCGCACCGGCCGGCCGATCCGGCGGGCTGCCTCCGCCACTATCGCCGTGCGGGCCGTCATCGGCCCCTTGGAGCCGAAGGCGCCGCCGACATAGGGACTGACGATCCGCACATTGGCCGGGTCGATCTTCAACTGCCGGGCGAGCTCGGCCTTCCAGCCGGTGACGTTCTGGCTCGGCTCGTAGACCGTGAGTTGGTCGCCCTGCCAGACCGCCGTCGTCGAGAACAGCTCGATCGGATTGTGGTGCTGGGTCGGCGTCGAATATTTCTCGTCAATCCTCACGGCGGCTGCGGCATAGGCGGCGTCGAAGTCGCCGGCTTTGACGTCCTCCTTGAACAGCGGGCTCTTGCCGGCAGCCGGCTCCATTTCCGTTCCATTGGAATCGAAGCCGGCGCTGGGCGTCTCTTCGGCATAATCGGCGCCGATCAGGGCTGCTGCTTCCTCGGCTGCCTCGAATGTTTCGGCTACCACCAGCGCGATGATCTGGCCGTCGTGGAAAATGGTCTTGTCATGCAGCGGAGCGATCGAACTTGCGCCGGTGTTGCCGAATTTCGGCCTGTCGATGCCATCCATGTCGCCGACGCTGACGATATCGAAAACGCCGGGCACCTTACGCGCCCTTTCGAGCCGGACGGCGGTGATGCTGCCCTTGGCGATGTTGCTGGTGGCGAGCGCGCCATAGGCGATATTTGCGGTTGGGAGGTCGGCCGAATAGCCGGCCTGTCCGGTGACCTTCAGGCGGGCATCGATCCGGGGAACGGGATTTCCCATGTTCTCTTTCGGCGCGGGAGCAGCTTGGTTCATCGGTCAGACCTTCATATCGCGCGTTTCGAGCAGTGCCCGCACAAGCGTGCGCTTGCCGAGCGGTATCTTGAACGCATTGTGTTCGCGCGGTTTCGCCTCGGCGAACGCGGCTTCGGCGGCAGCTTCGGCCGCATCGTCGTCGAGTACCTTGCCGCTCAGCGCTGCTTCGGCCGCCCTGGCGCGCCATGGCACGGTCGCCACGCCGCCAAGCGCGATGCGCGCCTGGCTGACCGTGTCGCCGTCCATGTCCAGGGCCACGGCGGCCGAGGCCAGCGCGAACGCATAGGATTCGCGATCACGGATTTTCAGGTAGCGCGAGCGGCGGCTCCAGGCGCCGAGGGGCACCTCGATGGCCGTGATCACCTCGTCGGGGGCGAGATCGGTCTCGACATTGGGCGTATCTCCCGGCAGGCGATGCAACTTCGAAAATGCTATCTTGCGCATACCGCGCCTTGCCTCGACCTCGACCGTCGCGCCGAGCGCGATCAGCGCCTGAGCGAAGTCGCCGTGATAGGTGGCTATGCAGGCGTCGCTGGTGCCGAGGACCGCATGTTGCCGGTTGAAGCCTTCCATGGCCGCGCAGCCGGAGCCCGGCTCGCGCTTGTTGCACGGCCAGGAGGTCTCGCGAAAATACTCGCACCGCGTCCGTTGCAGCACATTGCCGGCCAGGCTCGCCATGTTGCGGATCTGACCGCTAGCGGCGAATTTCAGGCTTTCGGCAAGGACCGGGCAACGGCGCTTGATCTCGCCTGTGTCTGCTGCCTCGCCCATGCGGACCAGCGCGCCGAAACGGATACTGTCCTCGCCGACCTCGATCTGCCGCAGGGCTCGATCACCGAGACCGTTGAGATCGACCAGCCGCTCGGGCTGTGCCACGCCAAGCTTCATGTAGTCGGCCAGATTGGTGCCGCCGGCGATGAATTGCGCATCGGCCTCGGTCGGCGGAACACTCTCGGCGGCAAAACGGGAAGCAATGGCGGCCGCCGCGGACACGCTGGCCGGTCTCTCGTAAACGAAGGGGCGCATCTCAGGCTTTCCTTGTTTCGTCCCGGGCCTGCACGACGGCCGCGACAATGTTGGGGTAGGCAGCACAGCGGCACAGATTGCCGCTCATATATTCGCGGATGTCGTCTTCGGAGCCGGCATGGCCTTCGTTGATGCAACCAATGGCGGACATGATCTGGCCGGGCGTGCAGTACCCGCATTGGAAGGCATCATTGTCGATGAAGGCCTGTTGCATCGGATGCAAATTGCCATCGGCGGAAGCGAGCCCTTCGACCGTGGTGATCTCGTGGCCCTGGTTCATGACGGCGAAGCTCAGGCACGACAGCACCCGCTTGCCGTCGACAAGAACGGTGCAGGCCCCGCACTGGCCGTGATCGCAGCCTTTCTTGGTGCCGGTCAGGCCGACATGGTCGCGCAGTGTGTCGAGGAGGCTGGTGCGATTGTCGAGGGCGAGATTGTAAGGCTGCTTGTTGATGCGCAGTGAGATCGCCGACAGATCGCGCGGCTCGGCCGAAGCGGCAGCTTGCGGCGCGGCGGCTTTTGCCGACGTGGCCATAAGCGGCCCTGCCGCAGCCGCCGAAACGGATCCGGTCATGAAACTGCGTCGGCTCAGGCTGGCAAGGGTGGTTTCGGACATGGCTGGCTCCCGACTGGCTGGGTCTCAAGCCGGCCGAACCAGTCATGGATAGCAAGGTTCCCCTGCCTCACGCGTCTGTGATCCTATGTTCATCCGAACCGTGCCGGGGAACTCTCGAGCCGGCTTGCCGTTCAAGCTGGTCGGGCAGAAACCGACTTGGCGTCTGGAGCGAAATCATGAAATCACAGCTTGTTGCCGAAAGCGCCGGCCAAAGAACGTTCGTCGTTGTGCTTGACCCCGGCGAAGAGGCGTTCGCGCAGCTGACGTCCTTTGCGGTCGACAACGGTATTGGCAGCGCATCGCTGACCGCGCTTGGCGCTTTCGAAAGGGCAACCGTCGGCTGGTTCGACCCCGGGGAAAAGACCTACCGGAAAATCCCCGTCCGGGAACAGTGCGAAGTGCTGAGCGCGATCGGCGATGTTGCCATCGGCGATGACGGCAGGCCCAGCCTGCACGTCCACGCCGTGCTTGGACTGAGCGACGGCAGCACAAGGGGCGGCCATCTGCTGGACGCCATCGTTCGCCCGACGCTCGAGGTCACATTGGTAGAAACACCTGGCCATCTGCGCCGCAGGCACCGTCCCGAACTCGGGGTCGCCTTGATTGATTTGGAGGCGTGAGCCGATCACTTCCTCGATTTAACTGCGGCGGTCTCGGGTGCGCCTTCCCAGCCAAAGACGCTGCGGCCGCCGAGCAGATGCGATTGGTCGAACTCCCCGGCGACGATTTCCTTCAGGCTCGGCCCGGTGGCATAGCGCTCGACCTGCCGCGACTGGTCGTCCAGCCGCCGCAAGGCGCCGATCTCTTCGTCACGGCCGAGCCTGGCCTTGTGGACAGCCGACTTCAGCACGCCGATCGTCTCGTCATAGACCTTCAGCGGCACAGGGAACGGGTGCCTGTCCTTGCCGCCATGCGCAAGCGAGAAGCGTCCTGGATCGGAAAAGCGGCACGGCGCGCCATGCACGACTTCGGCGACCAACGCCAGCGCCCGCACCGTGCGCGCGCCGACATTGGGCACCAGGAGAAGCTCGGCGAAATCCGTCGGACCGCGCTCGGCCGCAGCCGCGATATTGCCGTGCAGGCGGCGCATGACGACATCGCTTTCGCGCACATCGTGATGCGCCGGCATGACCAGATGCGGCAACAGCGGTTGCGCCGGCTCCGGCGCCGGAGCCGAACCTCGTTCCAAAGCGGCGAGCTCCCTTACGATGCGATCCGGTCCAAGGTCGTGCAGAAGGTCCAGTTGTCCCTTGCGCGACGCACCGGCGCGGCGGTCGGTCAGGTTGACGATCTCGCCCTGGTTGGCACCTTCGATGGCGGCATGCGGCTGGTCGACAAAGCTCTTCAGGCCTTCGGACAGCCAGTGATAGCGGCGCGCCACCTTGCTGTCGCCGTTCATGCCTTGCTGCACCACCACCCAGTTGCCGTCATCGGTGACGATGAAGCCGTGCAGATAGAGATCGAAACCGTCCTGGACCGCGGCGCTGTCCACCTTGGCGACAAGCCGGCTGGCAGTCGCCAGGCCTTCTCCGTCGAGGCTGACACGCTCGCCGATCAAGGCAAGCTCGTGCGGGGTTTTGCGCGAATGCGCGCCGCGACCGCCGCAAACGTGAATGCCGAGCTCGCCGGAAAGCGGCGACAGGCCGCGCTTCAAGGCACCGACGACGCTGGTGGTGATGCCGGAGGAATGCCAGTCCATCCCCATCACGGCGCCAAAGGACTGAAACCAGAACGGATGCGCCAGCCGGCGCAGCAATTCATCGCGGCCGTAGTGGTGGATGATCGCCTCGCACATGACCGCGCCAAGACGCGTCATGCGGTCGCCGAGCCATTTCGGCACGCGCCCGCCGTGAAGTGGAAGATCAGCACTTCCCGATCGTTGTGCCACGTTCTTTTGCTTGCTCCTGAGTCATGCTCGACAGATAGGTAGCGGAAGCGGAGTAGAGAAGCGATGACCTGCTTCAGGCCACGATCGTTGCACACCGCTACCGGGCAGGTTCGCTGAGGAGATCAAACCTTTGGATCTCGCAATGCTCGCCCACCGATGCCAGCAGATCCATTGGCGGTGCCCCAGTGTCCGGCCGTCTCCAACTGATCTCGAACGAGAATACAGGGTCTTTGAGATCTGGGCGCCTCTCTATTGCGACGAGGCGTGCCCGGTAGCCAAGCGGCCCAATGATCGTATCGAGTTCCTGTCGAGCTGCGGCCTTCCAGGTCAACGCCAACTGAGCATGGTGTTCGCGCGACATTCGAAGGTCGACCCATTTCAGGACGAGCAAGGTGGCCAGCGTCAGCGCCGTGCCGGCCGCGCCCAAGCCGTATTGGCCACCACCGAAAGCCAATCCGATCGCCGTCATCACCCACAATGTTGCCGCCGTGGTGACACCGCTGACAAGACTGCCGCGGCGAAGAATGGCGCCGCCGCCGATAAAGCCGACACCGGTCAACACGCCCAGCGGAAAGCGCAAGACGTCCATCGATGCAAACGAATCGGGATGCTTGCCAACGGTCTCCAGCAGAATGCTGGCCTGGATCATTGCGATGGCGGCGGCCAGCCCGACCAGCACCGTTGTGCGTAACCCCGCCGCGTGCCCGCGTGCCTCCCGGTTGAGCCCTATCAACAGGCCGGCGAGCGCGGTCAGAAGCAACCGTGCCGCGATGTCTTGCCAAACCGGAACAACGAGCAGCATCGCCGTCACCCGCCAGGCGAAGCCGCTGTTGGCCCTGGTCTGTTCGACATTGTTGTCGCAGCCGGCCGGATCAGGGCCGAGGTCAAAGCGAGTAAGGGCAAGAGCGTCTTCATCGCAAATTCCTTTCGTCGCGATAGGCAACAAACGATGCGCTTAGATTTTGGTTGCGCAGCCGGCGATTCATCTCGGCGACGAGGCAGCGGCGGAACAAAACCTTCGACCCGCGGGTTGGTGGGTTCACGCCAACGAAGGATTTTCAATCATGGTCCGCTTGCTGGTTGCCGGAGCTGTCGCTTACCTTCGCCTATCGCATCACCAAGGAGATCGGCGGGTCCGACGAGGTCGATCCACTGTCGCCTTCGCCGGCACCGAACGGCCGCAAGATGCCGAGACGGCAAAGCGAGGCGCAGGGGGACGGGCCGCTGCGGTAGCGAATGCCTTAGCAGCGGCATGGACCAGCCATGACCATTTTTCCGTTGCCGCTCGACCTTCGTCCTATGGAAGCCAAAGCCGCCGACGCTATCCCCGACGATGACGGGCTTTGGCAGTACGAACCGAAATGGGACGGGTTTCGCTGCCTGGTGTTCAAGGATGACGATGCCGTCGATCTTCGCGCAAAATCCGGCAAGCCGCTTGGCCGCTATTTTCCCGAACTGATCTCAGTGCTGCGCGATGTGAAGTCGCGACAGTTTGTTGCCGACGGCGAGATCGTCATCGAGGTCGACGGCTCGTCTTCGTTCGAGGCCCTGCAAATGCGCCTTCATCCCGCCGAAAGCAGGATCCGCAAGTTGAGTTTGGAGACGCCTGCCATGCTGGTCCTGTTCGACATGCTGGCCGAGCCCGGTGGCAGGGTCATCATCGAAGAACCCCTCACCGCCAGGAGACGGGCGATCGAAGCCTTTGTCGCGTCGGCGGGACGGCCCGAACTGCGCCTGTCCAAATGCACACACGATGCCGCTGCCGCTGAGCGCTGGCTGCAGGACGCCGGCCATGGCTCGACCGACGGTATCGTTGCAAAACTGATGGCCGAGCCATACCGGCCTGGCGAGCGCGTCATGATCAAGGTCAAGCGGCTGCGCACCGCAGATTGCGTGGTCGGCGGCTTTCGCTATCTCGCCGGCAGCAACGAAGTCGGATCCCTGCTGCTTGGCCTCTACAACAACGAAGGCAGGCTGGACCATGTCGGGTTCACCTCGACTATCGGCAAGGACGACAGAGCCGCGCTGACCAGACGGCTGGAAAAGCTGCGGGCCAAACCGGGTTTCACCGGCAAGGCGCCGGGCGGACCAAGCCGCTGGAGCACGGAGCGCAGCGGACAATGGGAGCCCATAAAGCCTGAACTGGTGGTGGAGGTTCGTTTCGACCATGTGACAGGCGATCGGTTCCGGCACGGAACCAAGCTGTTGCGCTGGCGGCCGGACAAGGAGCCCCGGCAATGCACGTTCGAGCAGATCGAGTAACGCCACCCCGAGGCAACGCTTCAAGGCTCTTGCTGCCCCGTTCTGTCGTCCACGACGGAACCAATGCAGAATTCACTGGTTCGCCGCGCTAGCCGAGCCTCGGCTATCCATTGCCGAGGCTCGGAACGGTCTGGAGATTATGCGGCTTCTTGCATAGCCCGTTCGTTAACGCCGCTCTCGCCGAGCTTGGAAAGCGCCTCGTCGGTCGCGACCTCTTCCTTGAGCGTTGCCCTGAGAAGCTCGACAACGTCGCTCTTGCCGAATTCTTCCGCCCATGCAATCAGCGTACCGTAGCGAGCGATCTCGTAGTGCTCGACGGCCTGCGCCGCGCCGACAAGCCCGGCGTCGAGGGCGGGAGCACCGTTATACTCCTCGAGCACTTCCGAGCCTTCCTCGAGGATGCCGTCGATCGCCGGACAAGTCTTGCCGCGCGCCGGCTTGCCCATTATCTCGAAGACCTGTTCGAGTCGGTCGACTTGGGCTTCGGTTTCCATACGGTGCTTCTCGAACGCGGCTGTCACTTCTTCCGACTCCGCACCCTTGGCCATTTTCGGCAGCGCTTTCAGTATCTTCTTCTCAGCGTAGTAGAGGTCTTTGAGCCCGTCGAGGAACAGGTCCTCAAGGCCCTTGCTTGCCGTCTTCGCGGCTTTTTTCGTAGTCGCCATGATCCTCTCCCGAATGGTTGGTGGCCGCCTCGCAAATTGGAGGCGTCCGATAACCCTCCGATGGGAAACAAGTTCCCTGACGGATCAGGAGCTTTGAAAATTTTTCCGACGGCGCTTGCGTGGTATCGCGAGGGGCCTCGACCTGCGGCAGCAACAGGCGCGGAGAGCACAGTCAGCGCTCGCCGATATGTCCGACCAGGCGGATATATTCGGCCTCGGCCAGGCCATAGCCGCCATCCGCCAGCGCAATGAGCCCATCGCGGTCGCGGATGATGATTTCGCCGCGGCGGGACCGGATGAGCCCTCGCCCCTCAAGCAGCTGGAGCGCGACCGTGACACCCGGCCGCCTTACGCCAAGCATGATCGACAGGAATTCGTGAGTGATCGTCAGCCGGTCGCCAGCCACCCGATCGTCACACATGAGCAGCCAGCGCGCCAGCCGGTCTTCAAGCTTCGATCGCGCATTGACCAGCGCGGTGTAGCCGGTCTGGACATGCAGATATTGCACATAGCGTAACAAAAACAGCCGCAGTGTCGGGCTTTGCGTCAGCGCTGCCTTGAATGGCTCGGCGTCTATCCTGGCGGCTTCTCCCGCCAGTTGAACATAGCATTCATGGACCGTGTGGTCGTCGCCCATCACCAGGGCGGAACCGGTCATACCTTCCAACCCGATAAGGCCGACTTCCGCATCGCTGCCGTTCGGCATTTTCGCAACCACTGAACCAATACCATCCTCGAGGAAATAGATGGCCTTAATCGGCGATCCCGATACTTCGAGCGATTCCCGCAACTCCAGCGAACAGCGCTCAATGTGCGGCTCGAGCAACGCAAAATCGTCGGCGCTCATCCGGCGCAGCAGCTTGTTTTTATATGATTTTTGAGTCGGAATTGCAGGATCAGACATGGCTCGGCCCAAAACAGGGCAAGAGCATTTTGATCTCCCAGCCGTCCGCGCCCGGTATAACGTTCAGACGATGTTTCTTATATAAGGGTTGGAAGGTATGGAGCCTACTAATAAATAAATGAATCGATGCACGGCAGTTTTCTCCTGCCGCCTGCCTACGAAAACATCCGACTGAACGTTAGAGTTGGAAACGTACCAAAGGCTGTTTGGTACGAATAGACAATCGAGAATGTCTGGTACAAAAGAGCCCGTCGCTAGAGGCAACGGGCTCCTCTCGGGCGTCGTGGGCTACGCCCGCTGATCCAAATGAGGGTGGCTTGGATCACTGCAATAATGCAGGTGAAAGACAGTTGTTCCCGATCTGTCCGCTCGGTAATTTCCGTACATTGAGTTTGGCAGAAAGCGGCGCTAATTGAATCGAAATCGTCCACGCAGAGATGGCGAGTGGACGCTTGAAAGACGCTTCGCGCTTTCGCCCTTTTTCAGGGAGGATGGCATGTCGATGCAAGGTGCAGCAACTCCAGCCGAACTGAGCGTGCTGAGAAAAGCGCTCGACGACTGCTGCCGCGAGTTGGGTGTTGCGGACGACAGTCCGGTCCGTGAGCGGTTGGCCGCTCGTATCATGTTGCTGTTCAACGAGGGCGTGCTTCGTGCCGATTTAAAAGCGGCACTGGCTCCCGATCGCCAACACTAAGCTGCTGCTATGGTGGGGTCCTTGGTGCCGAAGGGGTCGGCACCGGGTCCCCGTTTTAGCCAGAAATCCTGGAAAATCTTATCTTTTCACGACAAAACGCCCACCGCTTAGTTGCCGAGCGGCAGGCGTTTTTCTCGTGAGCGTGACGCTAAATGCGTCCAAGCACGACCAGGATGATGACGATGAGCAGCACCAGGCCGAGGCCGCCGCCGCCGTAATAGCCGGTGCCGTAGAACGGTCCGCCGCCCAAGCCGCTGAAGCCGCCAAGCAAGGCAAGGACCAAGATGATGATGAGAATGGTTCCAAGGCCCATGATGTCTGCTCTCCTTGTTTGCGCTGCCGCCATTCGCATCAGCGCGTTCACATTGTACAAAGGTATGAACTCGCAAAGAGCATTCCTGTTCCGGCGCGACAGCAAGGCGCACGCACATACAGCGAGGAAAATGCCGAGCTGTGCAATGGCGCGCCGGCCGCCTTGAACACCCGAGAACATGCTGAATTCATAGGAAATTTGTCGGAACCTTCGCGCGCCCGAACGGTTGTTTTCGTAGTCGCAACGCGCGACGACCCTCGTAAAAGGAGAAGCATCATGCTCACGAAAATTCTCGCAGCTTCGGCGCTTACGATCGGTCTGGCCACGTCAGCGATGGCGCAGAACGCCGGCGACCCCTCCGGAGCCGCTGCCGACGGCAGCGGGCGGACAGTCGTAGTCCCGGATAACGGCGTCCCTGACACCGGCACGGATTCGACTATCACCAACAGCATTCGCGATTTCTCAACGACGAATTCGAATGCCGACCGGAATTGCCCGCCGAGCCCGCAGGGGGCTCAACCCGATGCGACCGGCAAGGCTCCGGGGATGGCGCCGACGGTGAACGATAACCACTGCGGCAAATAAGCGCCCGTTGATCATAGCCTGACGAGGCTGCGGAGCGTACGCTCCGCGGCCCGTTGGTTTGCGATGAAATCGGCCGTCTAACGGCAGCGGTGGTCGAAGCTGACTGCGATCTCCCGACCGTCCAGCGCCCGAACGATGAAGCCAACCAGTTCTTCGTCGGTTTGCCGGAAGGAGGGAAAGCGTTGGCGCAAATCGGCTATGACGACAGTGGTCGAGAGAATGTCGCCGGAATGATAGTCGGCCATGACGGTATGGACGGCAGTGTCGGTATCAATACCGATTCCAAGCGGCGACTTGATCTGCCCCACGGAAGCCTCCACCCATCTCTCCCAGCCGACGATAGCAAGACTGCGGCAAAACGAAAGAGCTTGTACGATTCCGTACGATCTCGCGGGTTCCGTTGCACTTTGCAGGACCCACCCGGCGTCCTTTGCTTGCGCGTTCCAAATCATTTGTTTGGCGTGGGGGGGGGGGGGGGGGGCCCGCCCCCCCGCCCGGAGAGGGGGCCCTGCGCAACCAAAAGACGTTCGAGGAGGGGTGCCGATTTCTCCTCTCCGTCTCGGCTTCGCCGAGCCACCTCTCCCCGCGAGCGGGGCGAGGAACCCAAGTCCTGCCACGTTGCGTGCCTCGCAACGGGTCATTCAGCCTTTTCGGTCTTCGCAAAACTCGCGCGCGCCGCGATGCGCGCATACCAATCTTGGATGTCCGGAAACTCCGCCAGCAGGCTTCGTCCCTCGGCGACCTTGATGAAATAGCCGATGATTGGAGCCGCATGCAGGTCTGCCAGCGTCAGGTCCGTCCCCAATAGCCATGGCCCTTCGGCTTTCAGCGAAGAGAGCGCCTGCAGCGCGGTTCTCGCCTGCCGCAACCCGTTGGCGATCACGACCTCATTGGGGGATGTTTTCTCCAGCCGCTCGACGGCGACATCCCAGACGATCGCCCTGTAGGCGTAGGCGTCGAGCATACCGGCGATCTGGTTCATGCGGGCTCGAGGCCGGGCTTCGCCCGGTTGCAGCGGCGGGCCGTCAAAGGCTTCATCGACATAACGAGCAATGGCGCCGGTCTCGTAGAGGCGAAAGCCGTCATGCTCGAAGGCTGGGATGCGGCCGAACGGCTGGTGCTCGAAATACCAGCCGGGAATGCCGTCCGCGGCAAAGACATCGACGGGCACCAGCTCGTAGCCGACGCCCTTTTCCTCCAGCACCAGCCGGACGATGCGCACATAGACGCTGTAATCCGCGCCGTAGACGACGGGCTTGCCCATGTCGGAGGAGCTCAGGCCATCGCCTTCTGCAAATTCTCGTCGATCTTGTCGAGGAAGCCGGTGGTCGAAAGCCATGGCTGGTCGGGGCCGATCAGCAGCGACAGATCCTTGGTCATGAAGCCGGACTCGACCGTCTGGATGCAGACCTTTTCCAGCGTCTCGGCAAAGCGCTTCAGTTCGGCGTTGTCGTCGAGCTTGGCGCGGTGCGCGAGGCCGCGCGTCCAGGCAAAGATCGAGGCGATCGAATTGGTCGAGGTCTCCTCGCCCTTCTGGTGCTGGCGATAGTGGCGGGTGACGGTGCCGTGCGCGGCCTCCGCCTCGACGGTCTTGCCGTCCGGCGTCATCAGCACCGAAGTCATCAGGCCGAGCGAGCCGAAGCCTTGCGCCACCGTATCGGACTGAACGTCGCCGTCATAGTTCTTGCAGGCCCAGACATAGCCGCCCGACCATTTCAGGCTGGAGGCCACCATGTCGTCGATCAGCCGGTGCTCGTACCAGAGCTTCTTCGCCTTGAATTCGGCTTCGAACTCCGCCTCGTAGACCTCCTGGAAGATGTCCTTGAAGCGGCCGTCATAGGCCTTGAGGATGGTGTTCTTGGTCGACAGATAGACCGGATAGTTGCGCAGCAGGCCGTAATTCAGCGAGGCGCGGGCGAATTCACGGATCGACTCGTCGAGATTGTACATGGCCATGGCGACGCCGGCGCCGGGTGCGTCGAAGACGTCGTGCTCGATCACCTGACCGTCCTCGCCGACGAACTTGATCGTCAGCTTGCCCTTGCCGGGAAAGCGGAAGTCGGTGGCGCGGTACTGGTCGCCGAAGGCGTGGCGGCCGACGATGATCGGTTTGGTCCAGCCGGGCACCAGCCGCGGCACGTTCTTCATGATGATCGGCTCGCGAAAGATGGTGCCACCGAGGATGTTGCGGATGGTGCCGTTCGGCGACTTCCACATCTTCTTCAGCTTGAATTCCTCGACGCGCTGCTCGTCGGGCGTAATCGTCGCGCATTTCACGCCGACGCCGTATTTCTTGATGGCATTGGCCGAATCGATGGTCACCTGGTCGTTGGTGGCGTCGCGGTGCTCGATGCCGAGGTCGTAGTAATCGAGCTTGAGGTCGAGATAAGGATGGATCAGCTTGTCCTTGATGAACTGCCAGATGATGCGGGTCATCTCGTCGCCGTCGAGTTCGACGACCGGGTTCGCCACCTTGATCTTCGCCATGGAAAGAATGCCTCGCTTTTGGGGAACGGAACGGCCTTGCCCGCACGGCTGCCGGCCCTGGGATGCGGCCCGTATATCAAAGGCTTTTTGGCCGCGCAAACGGTGAACCGCGCCGTAGTGCCGGCATTCTTTGCGAAAGCTTCATTTTCGCCGCCAAATGTGGCAGGGGACTGCGAAATGCCGCAAACAGCAGTTCATTGACAGCCATGACCGCCACCCAGGATCCCGACAACCCTCGTGCCTCCGGAACTGCTGCGTCCGGACCGGCGATCATCCTGGTCGAGCCGCAGCTCGGCGAGAATATCGGCATGGTTGCGCGCGCCATGGCCAATTTCGGCCTTGCCGAGCTGCGCCTCGTCAACCCGCGCGACGGCTGGCCGAGCGAGAAGGCGCGTGCCGCCGCAAGCCGCGCCGACCACGTCATCGACGCCGTCAAGGTGTTCGACGACCTGGCCTCGGCGGTTGCCGATTTGAACTTCGTCTTCGCCCCCCCGGCGCGCGCGCGCGACAATTTCAAGCCGGTGCGCGGGCCGGTCGCGGCGGGCCGGGCGCTGCGCGCGCGGCAGCGGGCCGGCCAGCGCACCGGCATCCTGTTCGGCCGCGAGCGCTTCGGCCTCTATAATGACGAGGTCGGCCTTGCCGACGAGCTCGTCACCTTCCCCGTCGATCCAGCCTTCTCCTCGCTCAACATCGCCCAGGCGGCCCTGCTGATGTCCTATGAATGGATGAAGTCCGGCCTGGAAGACGAGACCAGGACCAACTTCTCCGGCCCCGAAATGCCGCCGGCTACCAAGGAAGAATTGCACGGCCTGTTTGCGTATCTGGAAGGTGCACTCGAGGCGCGCGGCTATTTCCGCCCGGCACCGAAGAAGCCGAAGATGGTCGACAATTTGCGCGCAGTGCTGACCCGCGCAGGCTTTGCCGAGCCGGAGCTCAAAGTGCTGCGTGGTATAATATCATCGCTGGACAGGTTCTCGCCGGCCATGCCGCGCGGCGACGGATCGCCCGGCGACGATCCAAGGCGGCTCCCGGCAGCCGCGGCACGCGCCGGCAAGGCGAAGGACAAAGACTAGCCTTCGAGTTATCCATATCTCACCAGTAACCGAATGTTATTTGATGTGATCCATTGTCGGGAAAACGATGGATCCTCGGATGTTTAGCTCGGATATCGGTCGTCCTCGCTTTTTCTTCTATTCCGCTGCCTTGCTGGTTGCGGAAATCGTGACCTTTGTGCTATGCGTCGTGCTGACCATCGGCATCGAGGGTTTGGCGAATTCGAAGCCCGGACCTTCCAGGGAAGGGCTGGCCGCGGCCGTTCTCGTCGCCTCGCTGGTGATCGTTCTGTTCCGCGCGAATTTCGCTTGGCGTCGAAGCCGCGACGCGCAAGGGTCGGGTTGGATCCTTTGGTCGTATATCGTGTTCTCGACCCTGTTTGCCATTCTGCAGGCCGGCACTGTTCTTGTCGTAAAATTCGACGGCGACGAGTCGCATTCCGGCCTTAACATGCTGGGACTCGCTCTTGTCGGACTGTGGGCGGTCATCTTGGCGGCCAAGCCGGCGGGTGGCGGCTCTGCGGATATGGCGTCATCCCTGAGCTTCGACGATTTCGACCCGCCCGGGCCGCTGCGCGGCCGCGGGGCGCCCCATTCAGAGTCAGCCGCCGGCATGACGGCCCAGGCTCCGGCCTACGCCATGCGGGCCGCACAGGTGCCGTCGAACCACCCTGCATCTCAACCTGCATCTCTGGCAAACGGCCGGCCGCGGCCCGGCGGCTTCGGCAAGCGGGGCCTTGTGTGACCGTCTCGCCGCATCAAGGCCATGATGGTTCCAGATAGAAGCGGCCGGGATAAAGCATCATTGGCCGAAGCAAAAAGCATGGGCCGAGCCTTCTCTCGTGATCTCGTTTGTGATTCCCAGCCCTTAGTGACTCAATGACAATGACCAGTCCATCGAGCGCCCGTCCGATCCTGATGTTCGATTCCGGCATTGGCGGCCTCACCGTGCTGCGTGAGGCGCGCGTCCTGATGCCTGACCGCCGCTTCATCTATGTCGCCGACGACGCGGCGTTCCCCTTCGGCGCCTGGGAGGAACCGGCGCTGAGAACACATATCCTGGAGTTGTTCGCCAGGCTGCTCGACCGGTTCACGCCGGCCATTTCGGTCATCGCCTGCAACACTGCCTCGACGCTGGTCATCGAAGCGTTGCGCGAGAGATTTCCCGGCCACCCTTTCGTCGGCACCGTGCCGGCCATCAAGCCGGCGGCGGAACGCACGCGCTCCGGCCTGGTTTCGGTGCTGGCTACGCCCGGCACCGTCAAGCGCCAGTACACGCGCGACCTGATCAGCAAATGGGCGCAGAAATGCCATGTCCGCCTGGTCGGCAGCGACAGGCTGGCCGGATTGGCCGAAGCCTATATGCGCGACGGTTTTGTCGACGAGGATGCCGTGCGCGCCGAGATCGCGCCGTGCTTCGTCGAGCATGACGGGTTGCGCACCGACATCGTCGTGCTTGCCTGCACCCATTATCCTTTTTTGGCCAACCGCATGCGCAAGACAGCACCTTGGCCGGTCGACTGGCTCGACCCGGCCGAGGCGATCGCACGCCGCGCGCTGTCGCTGCTCGCGGATAGCGAGGCCCGTTATCGCAGAGAGGCACTGCCGGAAGGCGCCGATTTTGCCGTCTTCACCTCGAACGGGGCCGATTTTCCGACGCGCCGGCTGATGCAGGGATTTGGCCTGGGGTATCCTGACCCCAGGCACTTTGGTGCTCCGGGAACATCAGCCCAGGGCGATGCGTTCTTTTCTCATTGAGGAACAGGAGAAACGATCATGCCAGCCACCTCGAAAGCCCAGCAGAAAGCCGCCGGCGCAGCACTGTCCGCTAAGCGCGGCGAGACCAAGAAGGGCGAGCTCAAAGGCGCGTCGAAGGGAATGTATAAATCCATGAGCGAAAAACAGCTCGAGGAATTCGCCAAGACCAAGCGCAAGGGCCTGCCGGAAAAGAAGTCGAAACACTGACCAACAGATCAATTCTGGCGGCGGATGCCGTTCAATAAAAGGGCCCGCGGCTGAACCGCGGGCCCTGAACCCTCAACTGGCGAGGGCGAGAATTACCAGCCCCAACCGCAGCGCCGCACCTTGTAGCGGATGACCTTGCGATGACCGTGCCGCCACACCACCTTCTTCTTGACCACGATGCGGCAGACCTGGTGATGCCTGTGCCCGTGCCAATGCCGGGCCTGCGCCGGCTCGGGCGCGACGGCCATCGTGCCGGCCATCACCGCAGCTCCTACCAACGTAAGGAAGAACTTCTTCATGCGAATTCCAGCTCCTCTGACTTCAGTCCCTTCCTGATGCCGCTAGCGCAACCTCCCGCCACATCCGGCACGTTCTACAACCGCAACACTATCCGGTTCGGCGATTCGCGCCAGCCGGAAGCTTGACAGCGGTTAAATCTCCGTTTAACCAGCCCCCCAACACCGGGCGCAACGCCCGGTGGTTTTCTTTATGTGTGCGAGACGTTTGGGAAGCCGGTTTTACTTTCCTTATGTCTTGTTTGAAATGACGTGTCCCGTGGGTTTTCCGTCGCGTTGCGTGGAAAACCCTGTCAGGTCTCGAAAACGGAGGCCAGAGGAGGGCGCGTTTCCTTCACCCGGACCATAAGGTTCCGGGTGCGTTGTTTTGAAAGGGAATGCGATGAGCAAGCGCGAATCCGCGAAGTACAAGATCGACCGCCGTCTCGGCGAAAACATCTGGGGCCGCCCGAAATCCCCGGTCAACAAGCGTGAATACGGTCCCGGCCAGCATGGTCAGCGCCGCAAAGGCAAGCTTTCCGATTTCGGCCTGCAGCTGCGCGCCAAGCAGAAGCTGAAGGGCCACTATGGCGACGTTTCGGAAAAGCAGTTCCGCAAGGTCTACGAAGAGGCGGACCGCCGCAAGGGCGACACCTCGGAGAACCTGATCGGCCTGCTCGAATCGCGCCTCGACGCAGTCGTCTACCGCGCCAAGTTCGTGCCGACCATCTTTGCGGCGCGCCAGTTCGTCAATCACGGCCACGTCAACGTCAACGGCAAGCGCGTCAATATCGGCTCGTACCGCTGCAAGCCGGGTGACGTTGTCGAAGTACGCGAGAAGTCGAAGCAGCTGGTCATCGTGCTGGAATCGGTGGGCCTGGCCGAGCGCGACGTGCCCGATTACATCGAGGCCGACCACAACAAGATGACCGCGGCCTTCACGCGCATCCCTGGCCTGGCGGACGTTCCGTTCGCCGTGCAGATGGAACCGAATCTGGTCGTCGAATTCTATTCGCGCTGATCGGCGCGTTCGTCGCGATACAACCGAAGGCCGCCCGTCGAGGCGGCCTTTTCTTTTTCCCTTCTTTCCGCGGCGTGATTCCGAAATCGATTTCGATTTTCGGTCCGATGCGCTACTGCGAGCGGCAACAGGACTTTAGGGCCGACCCGCCGTGAACATGCAACCAGACGCCGAAACACTCGAACCGGTCGCCGATGCCGAAGGCGGCTTTCATCCTCTGTTTGCCGATGTGCCGTCCTCCGTCGAGTTCAACAAGCTGCGCAAGCGGCTGTTGCGGCTTGCCCGCCAGGCGATCGACGATTTCTCCATGGTGAGGCCCGGTGACCGTTGGCTGGTCGCTCTGTCGGGCGGCAAGGATTCCTACGGCCTGCTTGCCGTGCTGCTCGATCTCAAATGGCGCGGGCTGCTGCCGGTCGAGCTGTTGGCCTGCAATCTCGACCAGGGCCAGCCGAACTTTCCCAAGCACATATTGCCCGACTATCTCGACAGCCATGCCATTCCGCATCGCATCGAATATCAGGACACCTATTCGGTGGTCACCGACAAGCTGGCCGAAGGCAGCACCTATTGTTCGCTGTGCTCGCGGCTGCGGCGCGGCCATCTCTATCGCATCGCCCGCGAGGAGGGCTGCTCGGCGCTGGTGCTCGGCCATCATCGCGAGGACATACTGGAAACCTTCTTCATGAACCTGTTCCATGGCGGACGTCTCGCCGCCATGCCGCCGAAACTGCTCAATGACGAAGGCGACGTCATGGTGCTGCGGCCGCTCGCCTATTGCGCGGAAGCCGATCTCGAAAAATTCGCCGGTGCCATGGAATTCCCGATTATTCCGTGCGATCTGTGCGGCAGCCAGGAAGGCCTCCAGCGCAACGCCATGAAAGCGATGCTCCACGACATCGAGAAGCGCATGCCCGGCCGCAAGGACACCATGATCCGTGCCATGGCCAATGTGCGGCGCTCGCATCTGCTCGACAGGACGCTGTTCGATTTCGCCGCCCTCAACGAAACCCTCACCACCAGGCGTCCCGATGACATTTGACGACAGCGCGATCGACTGGCTTGCCGAGCTTCTGTCGGACGCCGCCGTCGCCGAGATCATGCCGCGCTTTCGCCGGTTGAGCGAGGGCGACGTCCGTCGCAAGACCTCGGCCGCCGACCTTGTGACCGAGGCCGACGTCAATGCCGAGCGGCTGATCACCGCCAGGCTGCTTCAGCGTTATCCCCAGGCGATGATCGTCGGCGAGGAGGCCTGCTCCGATGACCCGACGCTGCTCGACGGTCTCGGCGATGCCGACCTGGCCTTCGTCGTCGACCCCGTCGACGGCACCTTCAACTTCGCCTCCGGCGTGCCGCTGTTCGGCGTTATGCTGGGCGTCGTGGTCAAGGGCGAGACCGTCGCCGGCATTATCCACGATCCCGTCGGCAAGGACTGGTTGGTCGGCGTTCGCGGCGCCGGCAGCCATATCCGCCATGCGCATGGCGATCTGGAAAAGGTCCATGTCGCCAAACCGGCGCCGATATCGGAAATGACTGGCGCGGTCTCGTGGCACTATCTACCCGAGCCGGACCGCTCACGCCTGGCGCGCAATCAGACGAAGTCGCTGTCGCAGTTCAACTATCGCTGCGCAGCCCACGAATACCGCCTGCTGGCCAGCGGCCACGGCCATTTCGTCGTCTATAACAAGCTGATGCCCTGGGATCATCTAGCCGGTGTGCTGATCCATGCCGAAGCCGGCGGCTATGCCGCGCGCTTTGACGGCAGCACCTATCTGCCATCGCATGTCGGAGGTGGCCTGCTGGTCGCGCCGGACGCGGAAAGCTGGCGGGAACTGCGCCGCGAACTCTGGGCGGAATAGGCTCAAGGCCGGAGACCTCCGAATGAAATCTCGGTTCGCGATTGTCGCAGCGGCCCTTGTTATTGCCGCGGTTGCCGGTTCCGACGGAGCAGGAGCGCAAGAACGCACCTGTCGCAGTCCCGATCCCGTCGACACCATAAAGGAAATGTCCGAGGCAATCTTTGCCTGTTGGGAGCCGCCGCCAGGGACTGCAGGCATGTCCTTGACGTTGCGGTTCTCGCTTCGCCGAGACGGCACGCTCATCGGCAAACCTCGCGCGACTTACTCCGATCTGGCTGCAGATGAAAGGCTCAATCGGGCGTTCGTGGCTTCCATCCTCAAGGCTCTCGACAAGGCGTTGCCATTGCCCTTTTCCGAAAGCATGGGTGGAGCAATCGCAGGGCGTATGCTTGCCCCTCGCTTCACGGCAACCTCTGAAGGCAAATCCTAAAGCGCGGCGCGTGCATCAAACGGGCGGGTTGTGCGGCTGGAACAGCCTGCCGCGCTCGGCTAGGAGGATCATCAGCAGCGCCGCCACCGACACGCTGCAGAACCCGGCGGCCAGCGGCGTCACCGTGCCGTTGAAGGCCTGGCCGATCAGCGTTCCGAGCAGGCCGCCGAGAAATGTCTGCATGAATCCCAGGATCGATGAGGCCGTGCCCGCCAGTCGACCGAGCGGCTCCATGGCGAGGGCGTTGAAGTTCGCGCCGAGCGCGCCGAACGGGACCATGGCGCAGGCGAAGAAAGTAATGAAGAGCCAGAGCGGCATCTTCATTTCGATGGAAACGACCAGCCAGGCAAGGCTGATGGCCAGAAACAGCAGCAGCGCGCTTTGCGACAGCCGGCGCATGCCGATGCGGCCGACGAGGCGCGAGTTGAGGTAGTTCGAAAAAGCGAGCACGCCCGCAACCCCCGCGAAGATGACCGGGAACATCTCGCCGACATTGAACACGCTGACATAGATCTGCTGGGCCGAGGCGATGAAGCCGAACATGGCCCCGAAGATGAAGGTGCTGGCGAACGCATAGCAAAGCGCGATGCGGTTGGTCAGCACGATACGGAAACCGCCGATGATGGAGGACACTGTCAGCGGCCGGCGATATTCGGGGTGCAGCGTTTCGGGCAGGCGCAGCAGCGACCAGGCGGACACGACCAGCGCGCCGGCCGCCATAGTGAGGAAGATCACATGCCAGGTCGCAAACAGCATGATGAACTGGCCGATGCCAGGCGCCACCACCGGAATGGCCATGAACACCATGAAGATCAAGGACATGACTTCGGCCATGCGCCTTCCGTCGAACGTATCGCGCACGATCGAGACGGCAATCACGCGCGTCGCCGCCGCGCCGATGCCTTGCACCGCCCGGCATAGTAGCAGCGTGGCGAATGACGGGGCGATTGCCGCAGCACCCGCCGCCGCGACATAGATCACCAGCCCGGCGACAAGCGGAGCGCGGCGCCCGAAGCGGTCCGAGACAGGTCCGAAGAACAACTGTCCGCCGCCAAAGCCAAGGATGTAGGCGGTGATCACATATTGCCGGTGGTTTTCATTTTCGACGCCCAGCGAGGCGCCGATCTGCTGCAGCGCCGGCAACATGATGTCGATGGCCAGCGAATTGAGTGCCATTAGCGCCGCGCACAGCGCAATAAATTCCCAGCGCGGAATAGGCAAGGTGCTTGCCTTTTGCTGGGCTTCCGCTTGCTGATCCACGGCCAGTCCGATCTTCAAACGAAAATGCGCCGGCGCGCCGACGCATCCATTCGTTCATTGCCCCGATATCGGGCAGAACTTTTTGCCGAGGTGGGGCTGCCCCGGCGCTTAGCGTATGGTCCCGAAAATCGCAGTCGATCTTCGGAGGATCATACGCAGAAGTCAGGCGGCGCCTTTGACGCCGACGCCCTTTTCGACGAGGAAGGTCTGCAATTCGCCCGCCTGGAACATCTCGCGGATGATGTCGCAGCCGCCGACGAATTCGCCCTTGACGTAGAGCTGCGGGATGGTCGGCCAGTTGGAATAGTCCTTGATGCCTTGCCGTAGCTCGGCCGACGTCAGCACGTCGACACCCTTATAGTCGGCGCCGATATAGTCGAGGATCTGCACGACCTGACCGGAAAATCCGCATTGCGGAAAACCGGGCGTGCCCTTCATGAAGAGAACGACGTCGTTGCCCTTCACTTCATTGTCGATGTAGTCGTTGATGCCGCTCATGGAATACCCTTTCATGCCTGTGGGAGTCAGGCTCGAACACTACCCTTCAAATAAACCCATGGGTTGCGCGAAACAAGATGTTTGCCGCCGTGCCATGCAAATGGCGCAAAGGAACGTCTGATCTTGGGCCAAGCCGTAGGCCACCATCTTTCCCGAGGCGTGATGAAAGGACGATATCTCGCCGGGTTCCTCCTCGCCGTTCTGCTCGCCGCGTTGGCCTTGATTTGGTGGGCCAAGTCGTCGAGACAGCCACCCCTCATCGTCGGCGGTGAATTGCCGGCGCCGTGCCGCGACGCGAGCTTCGAGGCGGTCGCCTACGTCGTCTGCGAGATCGATCTGCGCAGCTATGACATCGGTGTGTTCCAATCCGGCGCGGACGGCAAGGCTTTCGGCTCGCTGGAAAAATTCGACAAGGCGATGGCCGATCAGGGCCGGCCGGTGTTGCTCGCCATGAACGCCGGCATGTATCACCAAGACCTGACCCCAGTCGGCCTTCTCGTCGAATACGGCCAGGAGAAGGCGCCGCTCAACCTCGCCGACAGCGAAGGCAATTTCTTCCTGAAACCGAACGGCGTGTTCCTGGTTCGGAAGGACGGCAAGACGGCGATCATGGAGACAAGCGCCTATGCCGCTGCCAGGCCGGACGTGATGTTCGCCACGCAATCCGGCCCGATGCTGGTGATCGACGGCCGGCTTCATCCTCGCTTCGAGCAGAACGGCACGTCGCGTTATATCCGCAATGGCGTCGGCGTGCGTGACGATAACACTGTCGTGCTGGCGATCTCACGCTCTGAAGTCAGCCTCGGCAGCTTCGCACGGCTGTTTCGAGATGCGCTCGACTGCCGCAACGCGCTTTTCTTCGACGGGGTGGTTTCGGCGCTGTCGAACGGCGAGAGAATGATCGTCGGTGGAAGCTATCTGGCGGGGCCGATCATTGCCGTCACCGGCAAGAAGCTCGCGACCAAGTAACTTGGAAACTGTTCACTCAGGCACGCTGGTCTGCAGGGCCAGCGCGTGCAGTACGCCGCCCATATTGCCCTTCAGCGCGTCATAGACCATCTGGTGCTGCTGGACGCGGCTTTTGCCGCGAAAGCTTTCCGCCACCACCTCGGCTGCATAATGGTCGCCGTCGCCGGCCAGGTCGCGAATCGTCACCTTGGCGTCCGGAATGCCTTCCTTGATCAGCCGTTCGATGTCATGCGCGTCCATTGCCATGCAGTGTTTCCTTGTCTAGCCCGTGATCTCATAAATAGGCTCGAAATGGCAGAGAGACCACATCCGAATGCAAGCTAGATCCGGCGCCATTTCGATCATCTTTATGGGTCCACGACCTCGTTTGCCATGAAGCGAGGGAACCAGGATTCGTGGGCGGCGGTCAATTCGCTGACCGGTATTGCACGCGCCTCGCCGAGTTTCAATTCGCTGCCGCCGGTCGAGCCGATCCATGGTGCGAAGATGCCGAGCTTGCTTTGCTGTTGGCGAATGGCGTCCCACGCCTCGCTCTGCGGGTCGATCGACAGCGTCAGCAGATAGCGGCCCTGATCCTCGCCGAACAAGACCGGGATCGGATCTGCACCGATCAGGCCGGGAATGGTCGCGCCGATGCCGGAGGCCATCGCCATCTCGGCAAGCGCCACCGCGATGCCACCATCGGAAACGTCATGCGCCGCGGTAACGACACCGGAGGCGATCAGCGCCCGCACATGGTCGCCGACGCACTTCTCGTGATCGAGATCGACCGGCGGCGGCGGGCCCTCGGCGCGGCCATGGATGTCGCGCATATAGACCGATTGGCCAAGATGCGTTCCCCACATGGTCGGCGCGCCGACCAGCACGATCATCTGGCCTTCGGCGGCAAAGCCGATCCGGACCATTTTCGACCAGTCGGCAATCAGCCCGACGCCGCCGATGGTCGGTGTCGGCAGGATGCCTTGTCCGTTGGTCTCATTGTAGAGCGAGACGTTGCCCGAGACGATCGGGAAGCCGAGCGCCCTGCAAGCGTCGCCGATGCCTTTCACAGCGCCGACCAATTGGCCCATGATCTCGGGCCGTTCCGGATTGCCGAAATTGAGATTGTCGGTGGCGGCGAGCGGTAGTGCGCCGGTGGCGGTAAGATTGCGCCAGCATTCGGCGACCGCCTGCTTACCGCCCTCGTAAGGGTCGGCCTCGCAATAACGCGGCGTCACGTCGGAGGAGAAGGCGAGCGCCTTGGTGGGATGACCGTCGACGCGCACGACGCCGGCATCGCCGCCGGGAAGCTGCAACGAATTGCCCTGGATCAACGTGTCGTACTGCTCCCATACCCAGCGGCGCGAGGAGAGGTCCGGTCCGCCCAGCAGCTTGAGCAGTGCCTCGGCCACGTCGGCTTGCGGTGCATTGCCAGCCAGTGGCGCCGGCTTCTTCGGCTCGACCCAGGGACGGTCATATTCCGGCGCCTGGTCGCCGAGATCCTTGATCGGCAGATTGGCGACTTCGTCGCCCTGGTGCAGGACGCGAAAGCGCAGATCGTCGGTGGTCTTGCCGACGATGGCAAAGTCGAGGCCCCATTTGTGGAAGATGGCCTCGGCCTGTTTTTCCTTCTCGGGGCGCAGCACCATCAGCATGCGCTCCTGGCTCTCCGACAGCATCATCTCATAGGCGCTCATGCGCTCTTCGCGCACCGGCACCTTGTCGAGATCGAGCTCGATGCCGAGGTCGCCTTTGGCGCCCATTTCGACCGCCGAGCAAGTGAGGCCAGCGGCACCCATGTCCTGGATGGCGATGACGGCGCCGGACGCCATCAGTTCGAGGCAGGCTTCGAGCAGGCATTTTTCGGTGAAGGGATCGCCAACCTGGACCGTCGGCCGCTTCTCGTCGATCTTGTCGTCGAATTCGGCCGAGGCCATGGTGGCGCCGCCGACGCCGTCGCGGCCGGTCTTGGCGCCGAGATAGACGACCGGCAGGCCGACGCCCTTGGCTTCCGACAGGAAGATCGCATCGGTCTTGGCGAGCCCAGCGGCAAAGGCGTTGACTAGAATGTTGCCATTGTAGCGGGCCTCGAAGTTGACCTCGCCGCCGACCGTCGGCACGCCGAAGGAATTGCCATAGCCGCCAACGCCGGAAACCACTCCGGCAACGAGGTGCCTGGTTTTGGGATGGTCCGGCGCCCCGAAGCGCAGCGCGTTCATCGCCGCGATCGGCCGCGCGCCCATGGTGAAGACATCGCGCAGGATGCCGCCGACGCCGGTCGCCGCTCCCTGATATGGCTCGATATAGGAGGGGTGGTTATGGCTCTCCATCTTGAAGACGACGCAGTCGCCGTCGCCGATGTCGACCACGCCGGCATTCTCGCCCGGGCCCTGGATGACTTGCGGCCCGGTGGTCGGCAGCGTGCGCAGCCACTTCTTTGAGGATTTATAGGAACAATGCTCGTTCCACATCGCGGAAAAAATACCGAGTTCGGTAAAGCTCGGTTCGCGCCCGACCAGGTCGAGGATGCGCTGGTACTCGTCGGGCTTCAGCCCGTGCGCGGCAATGAGTTCCGGAGTGATCGGCACGGAATTGGAAATGGTCATGGTCGGCAATTTATGTCCCTGGGATCGAGTCCCGTCTTATCGCAAGCTTTGCGGCCGATACACCCCGTCGGATAACTAAAACGACGGAAAGCAACAGCTGACCGCCAGTAGCGAAAGATCGCCACTCGACTCGCCGGTTTCAAGCCGGTTCAGGAAAAGCTGTCGTAGCCGGCGCGGCCTTCGTCCAGAAGCCGCCGGATCACCGCGACGCCCTGCGCAATATCTTCCCGCTGCCGCGGTTGCGAGATGCCAAAGCGCACGCCGTGAAAGGCCTGGTCGGAACGCCCCGCCTTGAACTCGTCCTCGTCATCGATAAGCACGCCATGTTCGAGGCAGGCCTGTTTGAAAGTGCCGGAAAGCCATGGGTCGGGCAAAGTGAGCCAGACGAAGGGCACATTATCCAGCGCCTTGAAGTCGAAGCCGTCGAGTGTCTCGCGCACGATCGCGATGCGCGCGTGGATCTCGGCAATGCTGCGCTTGCGCATCTCGGCGGCCTGACCGGACAGCACCAGCCGGCTGCCCACCTCTGCCAGCAGAAAGGGCAAGCCGCCCGTCATCATCTTGTGGGCAACCCGGATGCGGTGACGATAGGCCGGCGGGCAAGCGAGCCAACCGCCGCGAACACCCGCCGCGACCGATTTCGACAGGCCGCCGGCAACGATGGTCCGTTCGGGAGCATATTCGGCCAATAAGGGCGTCGGGTCGTCAGTCAGTCCGCCATAGAGATCGTCCTCGATCAGGACGACATTATAGTGACGGGCGACACGCGCGATTGCCTCGCGGCGCGGTGCCGACAGCGTTGTCAGCGTCGGGTTCTTGGCCGTTGGCATCAAAAACATCATCTTCGGGTGCTTTTGCGCACAGACGCGCTCGAAATCCTGGGGATCGATGCCCTCGTCGTCCGCCACCACCAGTGCGGTCCGGCGACCGATCAGGCCGGCGCTGCGGGAAATCTGCGAATAGGTGAGGTGCTCGAAGACGACATAGTCGCCGGGGGAGGTGAGCCCCGCAATGGTTGCCATCACCGCGGCGTGGGTGCCGAGCGTCGGAACGATGGCGTCCGCGGCCGGGCGAAACGAATTGCGCGCCAGCCAGCGCCTGCCGGCTTCGAACCAGCGGTCCGGGAAATCACGCGTGTAGCTTGAAATCTCATGCGGATGGTCTTGCGCCGTGCGTGTCAATACATCGGCGACGATGGCACCCTGGCCGACATCCGGTGCGGCGGTGCTATCGAAGCGCAGCTTGTCGCCGGGCGCATCCATATAGCGCGTGCCTTGTTCGACCGGCCCCAGGAAATCCGGCTTTGCGCTCTCCGACTGCTGAGCGAGAACATAGGTTCCGCGGCCGACCTCGCCGCTGACCAATCCCCGCTCGCGCAGCAATTGATAGGCCCTGCCAACCGTGCCGACGGTCGTGCCGATGTCGTATGCCAGATCGCGCTGCGGCGGCAGCTTTGCTCCTGCACCGATCAGGCCGCGGTCGATGTCCGTCTCGATGGAATCGGCAAGCCGCTGATAGAGCGGGCCAGTGCCGGCGGTAAGGTCTGGAAGCCAAGTTGTCATGGTGACAATTTTTTATATTGCACCGAAATGAGAGTCAATACATATGAAGCGGGCTGTACAAAAGGGCACAATTGCAATCTTGGCAGAAAGAAAATGGCTACAATAGAGACAATCCGCTCCGCTGGGGCTGAATTGCAGGTGCAGGTGGCGCGCCCGTCAGGCAGGCCAACCTATGTCAGCCGGCTGGTGCGTACGCTCAGATCCTTCGCGAGGTGGATCGACGGGCTAATGGATCGCCGGCGCAGCCGGCTGGTCCTGCTCGAGATGAGTGACGACCAGCTCAAGGACATCGGTATCTCGCGTTGCGATGCCCATCGTGAGGGGCTGAGGCCGTTCTGGGACTGAGAGAGCCGCCGGATGCTCCGTCTCGAACGTCGCGTGTCATATCGGCGGGGTAGACGAGAGCGTCAATATCGACATCGGACACCAAAGCGATCTTCTTCATCACTGAGATACCATCCTCCTTCGTGCCCTCACAGCATTCGCTCGCGACGTCTCCAGTGAATAGGGGTATTGCTGAAAACAGCTAATTCCCTTATTTTCGGGACGACGAAGGAGATGACCGTGGCAAGTTTCACCCTCACAGATCTCGGCAACAAATCCGGCGAGGTTGTTGAGGCCGCGTTCCGCGGTCCTGTTGACATCACCAAGCGCGGCAAGCGCAAGTTTGTTCTCCTGACGGCAGAGCAGTTCGACCGCATCACCAGTCGCAGCGCGCAACGGGCACACCGGGTCGAGGATCTGTCGGCCGAGGAACGCGACAAGCTTCTAACCGGCCTCGACGCAGTCGCGCGAGACGATGTCCGGGATGACTGAACCCGGCCACGGACAGATCATTCTCTATTCCTATTTGTGGGCAAGGGAATATGACCGGGGCGAGGAAAGCGGACGCAAGGCGCGGCCGACTTGCGTTATGCTGATCGTTGCCGGCAAGAATGGCCGCAAGCAGGCCCTGCTCTTTCCAATCACGAGCCAGCCGCCACGACCTGGCGCGCACTATGTGTCGAGATTCCTGAGACCGAGGCCCGCCGCGCCACCCTCTTTACCCCAGCCTGGGTTATCGTCGAAAATTCAACACCGATGATCTCGCGACGAGCTGGGCGCTCGAAGATGCCAAGCCGCTCGGCCAATTCACGCGCAAGTTCATGTCACGGATCGCTGGCGAAGCTGCTGCGGCGATCCGTGCAGGCGCCGCGCGAACCGTGCCAAGACGCTAAAGGCTGCCGCGGCGGGAGAGCATCATCGCGGATGGACGCGCGCCGCCCTGATCCGCGCGACGCCGTGGTCAACAAGCACCGCCACAATACACAGCACGAGAAAAAGCCCCGTGATGGCCACAGCCGAGACGGCGACGCTGACCGCTCCATTCTTGACATCGAGGAACGGGTAAGGCACTTCGCCGGCAATCGGCGCCCGCAGCAATGCGTAGGCCAGATAGGCGACCGGATAGATCATCCACCAGGAGATGTCGCGCCACCGCGTCGAGCCGTCGGCGCCCGCCACAAGCCACCACAGCACGAACAGCACCGGCGTCACATAGTGGAGGAGAACGTCGCAGAGCAGGAACAACCCTTGCGGCTGCCAAAGTTGCGCCAAGACCGTCGCATAAACGATGAAGACCAGCGTTATGGCGGCCGCTACGGCCGCCCGCATCCGAGGCCCGGCAAACGCTGGAAACCAGGCATAGCCCGTCGATGACAGCAACGAGGCATGGACGAGCACGGCGCCGATATTGGTCAGGATGGTGAAAAAGCTGAAATAAAAGACGAGCGAACCGACAAAACTGCGGCCGGCTTCCATCGAGGCCGGGACCGTGATGAAAAGCTGCAGGACGAGTCCGGCAAGGCCAATGACCAGACCGGCGATCTGCAGCAAGCGGGCCATGGCGCTACGCCGCCGCACCGCAGGCCGGATTGCCCGCCTGCCAGCGGGCGATGTCCGAGCTTATGCGCGCACCGAGCGGTTCCGCCATCAGCGGGCCGAACACGTCGACGCGGCTCGAATTGCCTTGCGCCTGCACGACCAGCAACGGCTTTCCGCCATAATGTTTGGCCGGTACCAAGAGGAAGCGCGGCGTACCGCTGAACGAATTCAGCTCGTTGGCCATCTGATAAGATTTGAAGGCAGGGTCCTTGCTGGCGATCCAGCATTTGTGGGCGGCGATTGCCACCTGTTCCATGGCAAGCAGCGACGCGCTCTTGCCCGCCGGCGCCGGCGTGCTCTTCGGGCTCGACTGACAGGAGGCGAGTACAAGCCCGGCGGCAGTGGCGAGAGCGAGGCGGGCGATCCTCGGGCTCATGCTCAAGCGGCGCCCATCTCGAGTTCCGACAAAAAGATCTTCAGACCGTCTGTCATCTCACCCCAGACGCGCGACAGCGCCGGATGCTGCAAGGCGATTTGCTCATAGGCATCGAATTTCGGATAGGTGTCGAGCAGGTCGGGGCGGCCGATCGTGGCCCGGAAATTGTTGAAGATGAAGCGGGTCGGCGTCAGCCAGGCATCGGCGAATGAGATGTCGTCTCCGAGCGCGAAGGGGCCGTGCGCCATGCGCGCCTCGATTGCCGCAAGCCCGTGATGCAGCCGGTCGAACTGCGCCTTGATCTCCGCCTCGTTGCGCTGCGGCACGAAATAGAGCTCGAACAGCTTCATCGTCGGGGCGAGCACGTCGAGGTCGGTGATGCGGGCGAACATGCGCACCAGCGCCCGGTCCTTCGAATCCTCGGGCAGCAGCGCCGGCTCCGGAAATCGCTCCTCCAGATATTCGGCAATGACCACCGATTCGACGATCGTTTCGCCCGAGCCGGTGATCAGCACCGGAATCCGGTTGAGCGGCGAGATGGCACGAAATGCCTCGGGGACTGGAAATCCGGGTGGCGGCGCAATGATCTTGAGCGGCACGTTCTTGATGTAGGCCAGCGCCCGCACGATCGACGAATAGGGCGACAACGGCCGCGAATAGAGTTTCATGACCGTCGCTCCAGGAGGAAAATGGAAGGCATCAAGCGGCGATGCCCAGCGCGCTTTCGAACAGCGCCCGGCCGTCGCTGCCGCCATGTGCCGCTTCGATCAGGTTTTCGGGATGCGGCATCAGGCCGAGCACGTTGCCCCGCCCGTTGACGATGCCGGCAATGTCGTTGATCGAGCCGTTGGGATTGGTGCCTTCGGCATAACGGAACACCACCTGGCCTTCGCCTTCGAGGCGGGCCAGCGTTTCGGCATCGGCAAAATAATTGCCGTCATGATGCGCCACCGGCGCGCGGATGATCTGGCCCGGCTGGTAGCGGCGGGTGAACATCGTGTTGGCGTTGGCGATCTGCAGCTTCACCTGGCGACAGACGAATTTCAGCGAGGTGTTTCGCATCAATGCGCCCGGCAGCAGGCCGGCCTCGACCAGTATCTGGAAGCCGTTGCAGACGCCAATGACCGTGACGCCCTTGGCAGCCTTTTCGGCTACAGCCCGCATCACCGGCATGCGCGCGGCAATGGCGCCGCAGCGGAGATAATCGCCGAACGAAAAGCCGCCGGGAATGGTGATCAGGTCGACATCGGGGATTTCGGTGTCGGTCTGCCAGACGGTGACCGGCGGCGTGCCGGAAATGTTGGTCAGCGCCGCGATCATGTCGCGGTCGCGATTGAGGCCGGGGAGAAGGACGACGGCTGATTTCACCTCAGGCGATCTCCACCGCGTAATTCTCAATCACCGTATTCGCCAGAAGCTTGTCGCACATGGCTTTCAGATCCGCCTCGGCCTTGGCCTTGTCGCCCTCGGCAAGCTCGATATCAAAAACCTTGCCTTGCCGTACCTGGCCGACGCCGCCGAAACCCATTCCGGACAGCGCATGCTCGATTGCCTTGCCTTGTGGGTCGAGCACGCCGTTCTTGAGGGTTACGGTAATGCGGGCCTTGATCACGCTGGACATGCTCCTGTTCACCTGTTGAGCTGGCAAGCCATCAATGTGGCTTGCCTTTGACGCCGTCGGTCGATGCGACGAGCACCGGTCCGGCCGGGCGCGGCGGCTCGTTCTCGTTCATGATGCCGAGGCGGCGGGCAACTTCCTGATAGGCTTCGACCAGCCCACCCATGTCACGGCGGAAACGATCCTTGTCGAGCTTATCCTGTGTCGCCACGTCCCACAGCCGGCAGGAATCCGGCGAGATCTCGTCGGCAACGACGATGCGCATCATGTCGCCTTCGAACAGGCGGCCGCATTCGATCTTGAAATCGACGAGCTGGATGCCGACACCCATGAACAGGCCGGAAAGGAAGTCGTTGACGCGGATGGCCAGCGCCATGACGTCATCGATCTCCTGCGGGCTCGCCCAGCCGAAGGCGGTGATGTGCTCTTCCGAGACCATCGGATCGTCGAGCGCATCGGCCTTGTAATAGAATTCGATGATCGAGCGCGGCAGCACGGTGCCTTCCTCGATGCCGAGGCGCTTGGCCAGCGAGCCGGCGGCGACGTTGCGCACCACCACTTCGAGGGGGATGATCTCGACTTCCTTGATCAGCTGCTCGCGCATGTTGAGCCGGCGGATGAAGTGGGTCGGAATGCCCATCCGGTTGAGATGGTTGAAGATGTGCTCGGAAATGCGGTTGTTGAGCACGCCTTTGCCATCGACGATTTCGTGTTTCTTCTTGTTGAAGGCGGTGGCGTCGTCCTTGAAGAACTGGATCAGCGTGCCAGGCTCCGGTCCCTCATAGAGGATCTTGGCCTTGCCTTCATAAATGCGGCGGCGATTTTTCATCTGATTTTTCTCTGGATTTGCGGGCAGGCGGCAAGCGACCAGTTCCTGTCCGTCTGCCTAAAATAAGATGGCGACGGTGGGGTTCAATGCCGGTGTCTATCCCAATCGCACTGATTGCTCAATCGGCAATCCTTTCAATCAACCGCTTTCGGGACCGAAATGCCGCAGCGCAGCAAGCAATGTAGTATATTGACCGGCCGACGGCCTTTTGGTTTGTGCTCCGGCAACACATATTGACCCAACGAATCGGATTTCACCGGAGGATGCCATGAGCAGCATGAAAGACCGCGAAGAGGGCTTTGAGCGCAAATTCGCATTCGACGAGGAACTTCGGTTCAAGGCTGCGGCACGCCGCAATAGAGCGCTCGGCCTGTGGGCTGCCGAAAAGCTCGGCAAGTCCGGCGCCGATGCCGACGCCTATGCCAGGGAAGTGGTCGTCAGCGACATCGAGGAAGCCGGCGATCACGACGTTTTCCGTAAGATACGCAAGGATTTCGATGCAGCCGGCATCGACCAGTCTGACCATCAGATCCGCCGCACCATGGATGAATTGATGGCGCAGGCGATCGAGCAGATCAAGAACACCTGATCCTTCCACCGATACCGATCGAATGCTGGACCAATCGACCGCCCGGCCTAACCGGGCGGTTTTTCTTTGCCTTTGCAGCCGTTTCCGGCTGAATTGCTGTAACCAAAGAGGAAGCCGCCGATGTCCCTGAAGTCACGCCTTGCGGCCGACGAAACGCTGTTCAGCGCATGGTCCGGCGTGCCGGATGCCCTGACGGTCGAGATACTGGCCAGGCAAGGGTTCGACGCGGTTACGCTCGACATGCAGCACGGAGGCCACCACGAGGACAGCGTGCTGCGCGGGCTTATGCCGGTGCTGGCCGCCAACAAGCCGGCTTTGGTGCGCATTCCGGTCGGCCGCTTCGACATGGCCAGCCGCGCGCTCGACTTCGGCGCCGAGGCGGTGATTGCGCCGATGGTGAATTCAGCGGCGGACGCAAAGTTGTTTGCCGCCGCCATGAAATACCCGCCGCTCGGCGAGCGCTCCTGGGGCCCGACCTATGCCTTTCCGCGCCACGGCAAGGGCGACTATGCCGACTGGCTGCGCGACAGCAACCAGCGCACCATGGCGTTCGCCATGGTCGAAACGCGCGCCGCGCTTGATGCACTCGACGGCATCCTCGATACGCCGGGCATTGACGGCATCTTCCTCGGCCCGTCGGATTTCTCGATCGCCTGGTCGAAGGGCACCACCGTCAGTTCGACGCTGGAGAGCATGATGGAGACCGTTGCGTCAGTGGCCGAGCGGACACGCAAAGCCGGCAAGCATGCAGCGATCTATGTGATGGAACCCGCAATCGCCGGCCGCGTGGTGTCGATGGGCTACCGGCTGCTGGCGATGGGCTCCGAGCATTCGCTGATTTCGCTCGGGGCAAAGACCCTGCTGACGAGCGTCAGAGATTCGATCGGTTCCTAGAGATCCGTCAGGAATTTCGCGAACGTCATGGTGCCTTCGGGCCAGGGGCCAAAACCGGAATCCGCGTTGAGATGGCCGGCATCGCCGGCGTCGATGAACCGCGAGCCCCAGGCTGCGGCAATGTCCTCGGCGATGCCAAAGGCGCAGAACGGGTCGTTGCGGCTGGCGATCACCACCGAGGGAAACGGCAGTGGGTCGCGCGGATAGGGGCCGAAGGTCATCAGGTGCCTCGGCTTTATCTTGGGATTGGCGACATCGGGCGGCGCCACGAAAAAAGCGCCGGCGACCGGCCGCTCGAACCGAGGCAACGCCTGGATGACCGCGGCGACGCCGAGCGAGTGAGCGACGATGACGACCGGCCGCTCAGCCTCGTTGACCGCCTTGGCGACACCTGCCGTCCAGTCCTCCCGCACCGGTTTCGACCATTCCGCCTGTTCGACGCGGCGCGCCGTCGACAGTTTCGACTGCCAGCGGCTCTGCCAATGATCGGGGCCGGAATTGGTGTAGCCCGGCACGATGAGAATATCTGCTTCCTTGACTTTCATGGCGCGCATGTAGCGAGCGGCGCTGTCGGGTGCAACCGGGTATGAGCCCAACCGGCGATATGCAAACGGCTTCTGACGGGCTCGGCTTTGCTCATAATAGTGAACACCATGTTCGCTTCTTGCGCTCTTGTGTGAACGATCGCGATCTACGATCTGTCGGCAGGAAAGAAACCGCCGCGCATGACCGGGATTTTGGCACGGACACGGCGTAGAATGATTGGTGGCGCCGGATTCCTCTGTTGGAAGCTTGTCGAACGCCGCCTGAACGGAGCACTTTGATGAGCGAACTGCCTTTTGCCGCGACGACTCCGGTCAGCGTTGCCCGCGTCGGCTTGCGGGCGCGCGATGCAGAAAATCTCGCTGCTTACTATCGCAAAGTCGTCGGTTTGCAGGAACTGAGCCGCGCCGGCGGCACGATCACGCTCGGCGCAGCCAGCCGCCCTTTGCTCGACATCGAATCGGATCCCGCGGCCAAACCCGATGACCCGCGCAGCGCCGGTCTTTTCCACACTGCCTTCCTGCTGCCCAGCCGGGCCGATCTCGGCCGCTGGATCAATCACGCCATCGCCAGCAAGATCGGCATCGAGGGCGCTTCCGATCATCTTGTCAGCGAGGCGCTGTATCTGACCGACCCGGAAGGCAACGGCATCGAGATCTATGCCGACCGCCGTCCTCAAGACTGGAAATGGAACGGCGACAAGATCGCGATGGCGACGGAGCGGCTGAATATCCCGTCAGTCGTTGCCGACGTGCCGGCGGGCGATGCCGGCTGGCAGGGCGCGCCGGAAAACAGCATCATCGGCCACGTCCATTTGCGGGTCGGAAGGCCGGAAGAAGCCGAGGCCTGGTGGCACCAGGAGTTTGGTTTCGACACGGTGGCAAAATACGGTGGCGCAGCGGTATTCCTGTCGTCCGGCGGCTATCATCATCATATCGGCGCCAACGCCTGGCAGAGCCCGGGCGCCGGCCGCCGCGATCCTGCCCGCTCCGGCCTGGCCTGGGTCGAGATGCGTTCGGACAATGTAACTGATGCGACGACCCGCGAGGATCCGTGGGGCACGGTGATCAGGACGGTTCCCGGCAAGGCGTAACCTCTGGCTAGAGGTTCGCGTTCTCGAGCAAGCGTCCGAGCATGAGCAGGCCCGCCGGCCACACGCCGAGGCGGGTCTCGTTTCCCATATGGCCGAGATCGCCGGCATCGGCGAGTTCCGCGCCCCAGGCTGCGGCGAAGGCGGTCGCCTTGTCGAAAGTGACGCGTGGGTCGCTGCGGCTCGCCACCACCAAAGTCGGGAAGGGCAGGCGCTTCAGCGGCATCGGCGCGAACGGGCGCACCAGGTCGAATGACGGATCGCTATCCTCGACATTGGTCGCGGCAACCAGGAATGCCGCCGCAACCTTATTGAGTTGGCTTTGGCTGGCGTCGGCAGCCCACTTCACTGCCGTCGCCACGGCCAGCGAGTGCGCAAGCAGCACGACGCGGCGTGGTGCTGCAGCCACCGCGGCATCCACCTGGCCGATCCAGTCTTCAGGCTTCGGCCGGTCCCACTCGGCCTGCAGCACGCGGCTTGAATTGGGGAACACCCGGCACCAATGCGACATCCAGTGATCCGGCCCGGAATTGCCGCGCCCGGGCAGGGCAAGGAAATCGAAATCTCCGGCCGCCGAAATCATCAGGCTTCTCCGAACACTCGGCTGAAGATCGTGTCGACATGCTTGGTATGATAGCCGAGGTCGAATTTCTCGCGGATCTCGGCCTCGGGCAGGGCTGCGGCAACGTCCTTGTCGGCCAGCAGTTCCTCAAGGAAATCAGCGCCTTGCTCCCACACCTTCATGGCGTTTCGCTGTACCAGCCGGTAGGCGTCCTCGCGTGAAACACCGGCTTGCGTTAGCGCCAGCAGCACGCGTTGCGAATGCACCAGGCCGCGGAACTTGTTCATGTTCTTCAGCATGTTGTCGGGGTAGACCAGCAATTTGTCGACGACGCTGGTCAGTCGCGACAGCGCGAAATCGAGCGTCACCGTCGCGTCTGGCCCGATCATGCGCTCGACCGACGAATGTGAGATGTCGCGCTCGTGCCACAGCGCCACATTCTCCATTGCCGGCAATGCGAAGGAGCGCACCATGCGGGCGAGGCCGGTGAGGTTCTCGGTCAGCACCGGGTTGCGCTTGTGCGGCATCGCCGACGAGCCCTTCTGGCCGGGCGAAAAATACTCTTCCGCCTCCAGCACCTCGGTGCGCTGCAGATGGCGCACCTCGATCGCCAGCCGCTCGATCGACGAAGCGATGACGCCGAGCGTGGCGAAGAACATCGCATGGCGGTCGCGCGGGATCACCTGCGTCGACACCGGCTCCGGCCTCAGCGCGAGTTTCCTGGCCACGTATTCTTCGACATAGGGATCGATATTGGCGAAGGTGCCGACCGCACCCGAGATGGCGCAAGTCGCTATATCCTCACGCGCGTGCACCAGCCGCTCGCGGCAGCGCGAGAATTCGGCATAGGCCTGCGCCAGCTTGACCCCGAAGGTGGTCGGCTCGGCATGAATACCGTGGCTGCGGCCGATGGTGATAGTATCCTTGTGCTCGAAGGCGCGGCGCTTGAGCGCCGCAAGCAGCCCGTCAATGTCGGCCAGGAGGATGTCGCTGGCCCGGGTGAGCTGCACGGCAAAGCAGGTGTCGAGAACGTCGGAGGATGTCATGCCCTGATGGATGAAACGGGCATCCGGTCCGACGAATTCGGCAAGATGGGTGAGGAAGGCGATGACGTCGTGCTTGGTGACGCGCTCGATCTCGTCGATCGCTTCGACGTCGAACTTCGCCGCCCCGCCTTTTTCCCAGATGGTCTTGGCGGCCTCCTTCGGAATGACGCCGAGTTCGGCCAGTGCGTCGCAAGCATAGGCCTCGATTTCGAACCAGATGCGGAACCGGGTTTCGGGCGACCAGATGGCCACCATTTCCGGCCGGGAGTAGCGAGGGATCATCAGTCGGTCCTGACTTGCGAGAGCGTTTACCCGCGTCCTAACAGAGGCAGGCAAAATGCTCAACGCTGCTGCCGCGCAAACCAGACGCTGGCGACTGCGAGCGCAATGAAACCGAGCGGAAAATACAACCGGATGCCGAGGACGACGAACTGGTAGAGCGCCGTCAACATCGTGAACACGAACTGCAAAGCCCAGGTGATGGTGAGCGCGGGCGCATGCCATTGGACATAGTAGGAGCGGTATTGCAGCCCAAAAAGGCCGCCGGTGAAGGCGCTAGTCGCGGCGAGAAGGCAGACGAAGGCGGCGGCGAGGGCGATCTCCCAGTGGCGTCCGAGCGAGACCAGCCGCGCCAGGAAAAGCCCAACCGGGAAGGCCAGCGCACCGCCGGCAGCATAAATCAATGAGACGTAGCGGATCTTTACCGGGGTCTCCCAATCGTACTGCATTAGATTGAGCAGTGCGCTGACGCCCATCGCCATGGCCCACAGCAAGGCACCGACAAATGCGGTGCACAGCGGCGGCAGAGCGCGGCGGAGACGATGCAGGGCGCGGTAGCGCATGGCGGGAGGCGTCACAGGCGGCCGGTCACAGCGATCCAGCGATAGTCCGGCCCTTCGAAGTCGTATTGGCGCACCGCGATCAGCACGGCATAGGTGCTGAGGCTATCCAGCGAAAATGTCTGAACCGCGCCGATCCGGTAGCCATTCGGACAACCGCGGCTTTGCGGTACGGATTTGTCCTCGTGGATAATCTTTGTCTGGCCGCCGTCCTTTGCCTCGATGCGCAGCAGGCGAAAGCCGTTGATCTCGCCCTGGCTCTGGCAACGTTCGGTGTCGTTCATGCCGATCTGGTCGAGCCGGAACTCGAGCGGATCGTCGACGGGCGAAAAGATCGGGCGCGGGTTGACTACCATGCGGAAGGGATCGGCAGAAAGCTCGGTCACCGGGTTGAAGCCGGCGGTGATGCCGCGATTTGCCGTGAGTTCCGCCTGGCTGACGATCGCTTCGCCCCTTTGCCGGGCCTGCAGCCGCGCTGCCTCCGGCGTGGCATTCTCGTCTTCGTGCCGAATCCGGATCGGCGAGCCCTTCAGAAAACTGTCGTCGGCGGTGTCGATGTAGTAGCGGTTGGCATACGGGAATCCCGATCCGTCCTGGACGCCATATTCTTCGAAGGCGAAGACCCCGCCGTCACGGCTGAAGCCGAGGATCTCAAGCTCGGCGACATCGCCTGCGTGGGCGGCGACCAAAGTTGCAAGCTGGGCAAGCAGGCAGACGGCAAACAGGGCAAGATTTCGCATGGGGCTTTCCGTTCAGGCAGTCGACGTCGTTAAATTCCCTATCACGATGCCGTCAAAAGATCGTGCTGCCTGAAACACAAAGTCGATGCATCCAATCCGGCCGCCGTTTGTTATTGTCGGCAGCTTCACCGCATCGGCCCGAAAATCGGAATCGATTTTCCGAAAGTACGATGCGCTGATTTAAAGTGTTTAGAGCGTCCTTTGCGCGTCCAAAGGGACGCGCGGCGCTCTAATGGAGACCCCCATGACAATGGAGACCCCCATGACCGATGCAGCCAAGATTCGCGAACATATGGAAGTGATCGGCGCCGACGGCGTCCATGTCGGCACCGTCGACAAGGTGGATGGACAAAGAATCAAGCTGACCAAGCGCGACAGCGGCGAGGGCGTTCACAAAGGCCATCACCACTTCATTCCTCTCAGCCTCGTTGCCGAGGTCGAGGGTCAGAAGGTGCGGCTGTCGGCAAACTCGGATGTTGCGGTCACGTTCGAGGAAGAAAAATCCGACCTCACCTGATCGCGGTCGCCCGACCATAGCGTCGGCGCGTTCAGCGCGACGACCAGACCGGGAACAGATCGCCCTCGGCAGGCGTCGCGGCAAAGACGCCGCGGCTGATGGCGCGCGCCATGGTGGCGCCGGCCGCGGCGTAGAGATCGATGGCATCGTTGGGCGCGAGCTCAATGCCGCTCTTGCCCGTTGCCAGCGCGAAGACCAGATCGCCGTCGGCGGGCGTGTGCGTCGGCCAAATGGCGCGCACGAAGCCGTCATGCGCTGATATCGCCAGGCGTTTGGCGGCGGCCTTGGTAAGGACGGCATCGGTGGCGATCACGGCGATAGTGGTGTTGCCGCCGACTTCCGTCCGCTCTCCGATATGTTTGTCGCGGAATTTCAGCAGGATATTTCTGGCATCGTCAGGCATCGGGTGGGGATAGCCTAACCCGCCGAACTCGTCGCCGATCTCGAACGGTGCCGCCCAGAAATGGCGGGTCCGGGCGACCGTCACCGAGCCGGTCGGGTTGACCGCGGCAAGCGCGCCGATGGTGACGCCGCTGTCCAGTACCGTCGATGCCGAGCCGAGCCCGCCCTTCAGGCCGGAGCTCAACGCGCCGGTACCCGCGCCGGCGCTGCCGAGGGCAAAGTCGATCGCGGCGGCTTGGGCGGCTTGGTAGCCGAGGTCACGGTAGGGTGGATACCGGCCCCAATCCTTATCGCCGCCATTGCGCAGGTCGAACAGGATTGCCGCCGGCACGATCGGCACGCGAAAGCCGCCCACCTCCACGCCAATGCCTCTTTCGCGCAATGCCGCCTGCACGCCAGAGGCGGCGTCGAGGCCAAAGGCCGAACCGCCCGAAAGCACCACGGCATGGATGGCCTGGATCGAATTGTGCGGCTCGAGCAGGTCGGTTTCGCGGGTGCCTGGCGCACCGCCCAGGATCTGCACGCCGGCCACGGTCGGCTCATCGCAGATGACGGTAGTCACACCGGATTTCAGCTTGGCATTGGCGGCATTGCCGACCAGCAGGCCGGCGACGTCGGTGATGAGATTGCGCGGACCGGTACGGAACATCATTGGCTCTCCGCCGGCACGAAACGGGCGCCATCGAAGCGGAAGGCGCGATAAGGATTTTGCGTCAGGTCGCCTTTTTCGTCAAAACGGATCGGTCCGATCGCGGTGGTGAAATCATGCCCGGTGAGCGCGTTGGTGAGCTTCTCGCCGGAGCTTTGCGCCAGTGCCGAAGCCGCCTTGGCGATCTCGACCGCGGCATAGGCGGGCAGCGTGTAGCCTTCCGGCACGATGTTTTGTGCCGCAAAGCTTTGCAGCACCTTGGGGTCGGCGACGTCGGCCCATTCGGGCGGCGCGATCATCAGCGTGCCAACAGCATAGGGCACGTCGCCGAGCGGCGCGCGCAACGCTTCGCCGCCGGCAAACACCATGCCGGCGTCGAGCTGGCCGGCGTCCCGGCCCATGATCGCGACGTCGTCGCCGTCGCCGCCGGCAAAGACGCGCGTCGCGCCGGCTTTCTTCAGCCGGCCGATCAGACCGATCTGGTTGTCGAGCTGCGGCCGGAAGGTGTCGACGAACACCGGTTTCAGCGCCGCCTGCTCGGCCGCTGCCCGAAACGTCTCGGCCATTTCGCGGCCATAGATCGTGCCATCGTCGACGATGGCGAACAGCTCGTTCTGCCATAGGCGGGTGAGGATGGCGGCGACGGCATTGCGCTCGTCGTCGCCGCGCAGCCCGAGACGATAGATCGGCCATCCCGTCTTGGCGCGCCGGTCGGTCAGGCTTTCCGTGCGCACGCCGACGGTGATCACCGGGATGTCGGCATCCTTGAGGATCGGCAGTGCAGCCTCGATTGCGTCCGTGCATAGAAAACCGACGACGACATTGACCTTGGCCGCGGCGAATTCCCTCGCGGCGGCAGCGCCGCCGGCGGCGGTGCAGGCGTCATCGATCGTCCTGATCTCGGTACCGCGGACTTCAGCCGCCATTCTCGCGCCTGCTTCGATCTGTTTGCCGAGGATCGCCGACGGCCCCGACAAAGGTCCCGCGACGCCGACCCGCAGCGTCCCAGCACTCGCATTGCCGGCGAGGAGGAACCAGGCCAGCACCACTATTGTCGTTGTCCAAGGTCGCATGCGAGCGAAGAATTCCTCCGCGCCGGTCGCGTGTTTGCCGGCGCCAATGCCGTCAAGACCTAAAGGCTGGCCAGCTTCGGCGCAACACGCGAATTCGGGATATAGGTCAAGCACTTCGCTTGTGGCATGCAATATGCCGTCATATATAACGGCTGGTTCTGGCTTATGGAAAATCATCGGTGCTGAAGAAGAACGACATAGGGCCGCAGGCCTATCGCGATGCGATGGCCCATTTTGCCGGCCACGTGCATGTGGTCACCACCGATGGCCCCGCCGGCAGGCGCGGTGCGACCGTGATTGCGGCCTGCTCTGTGTCGGACGCGCCGCCGACCATCCTGGTCTGCCTCAATCGAGAAAATCCCAAGAACGAGCCGTTTGTGAAGAACGGCAAATTTGCCCTCAACACGCTGGCTTCGGATCAGGAGCCGCTGTCGATTGGCTTTTCCGGCATTACCGGCCTGCCAGTCAAGGAGCGTTTCGCGTTGGCCGAATGGGACGTCATCTCGACCGGCGCGCCGACGCTGAAGGGCGCGCTGGCGGTCTTCGACTGCGAACTGATCGACACCAAGGATCTGGCCACCCACCGTGTGCTTTTTGGCAAGGTGACAGGCCTGCGCATCGGCGATAATTTGCGGCCGTTGATCTATCACGACCGCAGCTACCACGCTCTGTAGAGGCTTTGATGGCCGCGCCCACGGAGATCGAATGACCGAGCTGAAACCGCGCCCCGCGCCGCGGACCATCGACGAGACGCTCGAGCTCCTGACCGGCGCGGATTATGTGGCGGACCGGTCACTGGCGACCGTACTTTTTCTATCGCTGCGCATGAGGCGGCCGCTTTTCCTCGAGGGCGAGGCCGGCGTCGGCAAGACCGAGATCGCCAAGGTGCTGGCCAAGGCGCTCGGCCGTCGGCTGATCCGCCTGCAATGCTATGAAGGCCTCGATGTCTCGTCTGCCGTCTACGAGTGGAACTACGCCGCGCAGATGATCGAGATCCGCATGGAGGAGGCGGCCGGCAAGGTCGACCGCTCCGACATGGAGCGCAACGTCTTTTCCGAAAAGTACCTGATCCGCCGCCCGGTGCTCGACGCGCTGACCGGCAAGGCGGGTGCCGCCCCGGTGTTCCTGATCGACGAACTCGACCGCACCGACGAGGCCTTCGAGGCGTTCCTGCTCGAAATCCTCTCCGACTTCCAGGTGACGGTGCCGGAGCTCGGCACGATCAAGGCGGAGGAGCCGCCGATCGTCATCATCACCACCAACCGCACGCGCGAGATACACGACGCGCTGAAGCGGCGCTGCCTTTATCACTGGGTCGATTATCCCAATGCCGAGCGCGAGCTTGAGATCGTGCGCCGAAAGGTGCCGCAGGCCAACAGCCGGCTTTCGGCCGAGATCGTTTCATTCATCCAGAAGCTGCGCCAGATCGAGCTGTTCAAGGTACCAGGTGTCGCCGAGACCATCGATTGGGCCGGCGCGCTGACCGAACTCGACAAGGTGGCGTTGGACCCTGAGACGGTTTCCGACACGATTGGCGTGCTGCTGAAATACCAGGACGATATTGCCCGCATCGGTGAGGGCGAAGGCCGGCGCATCCTCAACGAGGTCAAGGCCGAGCTATCGGCGGCGGAGTAGGGCGATGCCGCGTGCGGAACCCAAAGAGGCAACGGCGGACGGGCGCATCGCCGACAACATCGTCTATTTCTCCCGCACCTTGCGCAAGGCCGGGATGCGGGTCGGACCGGCCTCGGTCAAGGATGCCATCGAGGCGGTGCTCGCTGCCGGGATCGGCTCGCGCGACGATTTCTACTGGACGCTGCACGCCGTGCTGGTCTCGAGGCACGAAGATCACGCCACCTTCGACGAGACCTTCCGGCTGTTCTGGAAGTCGCACGAGTTAATCGAAAAGATGCTGGCGATGTTTTCGCCGATCGCTCCCGACAAGCGTGAGAAACAGAAGCCGCGCGCCGCCGAGAACCGCGTCAGCCAGGCGATGTTCGAGGGCCACCAGAAGAACCAGCCGGTGCAGGAAGTCCCCGAGATCGAGATCGACGCGCGCTTCACCTTCTCCGGCAACGAGGTGCTGAGAGGCAAGGATTTTGCCCAGATGAACGCCGCCGAAATGGCCGACGCCAAGAAAGCGATCGCCCAGTTGCGGCTTCCCTTCGACATGGTTCGGACGCGGCGTTTCAAAGCCGATGCGCATGGCCGCCGTATCGATCCGCGCGCCATGATGCGCTCGGCCGCGCGCACCGGCGGCGAGCTGATCCTGCCGAAATTCCGCTCGCCCCGCGAAGTCCATCCGCCGCTGGTGGTGCTTGCCGACATTTCCGGTTCGATGAGCCAGTATACGCGCATCTTCCTGCATTTCCTGCATGCGCTGACGGAAAAGCGCCGGCGCGTGCACGCCTTCGTCTTCGGCACCAGACTCACCAATCTGACGCGGCAGATGCGCCATCGCGATCCCGATGCCGCACTCGCCGACTGTTCTGCCGCGGTGAGGGACTGGTCGGGCGGCACGCGCATCGGCGACGCGCTGGCCGAATTCAACCGGCTGTGGTCGCGCCGCGTGCTGGGGCAGGGCGCGGTGGTGCTGTTGATCACCGATGGGCTGGAGCGCGACGATGTCGCCGGCCTGTCGGAAGAGATGGAGCGGCTGCATAAATCCTGCCGGCGGCTGATCTGGCTTAACCCGCTGCTGCGCTTCGACGGCTTCGAGGCCCGCGCCCGCGGCGTCAAGGCGATGCTGCCGCATGTCGACGAGTTCCGCTCGGTGCACAATCTAGATGCGCTCGCCGATCTCTGTGCGTCGCTGGATAAGAATTCGGTGCGTTCGGTCGACCCGCGCAGGTGGATCGAGGCTGGTGCGAAGCGCGTCGCATAACCACATGTCTCCCACGGAGAAAAATCATGGAACACAGTATCTATCTCGATGAGGCCCGCGACCCGCTGATCATCGCGGAGGGCTGGATGAAGGACGGCAAGGATGTCGCCATCGCTACGGTCGTCGAAACCTGGGGTTCTGCGCCACGGCCGGTCGGCAGCCATCTGGTCATCGACGCCGAAGGCAGTTTCCACGGCTCTGTCTCTGGCGGCTGCGTCGAAGGCGCGGTCGTCACCGAAGCGATCGATGTCATCGACAAGGGCAAGGCGAAAATGCTGGAATTCGGTGTCGCCGACGAGACCGCCTGGCAGGTCGGCTTGTCATGCGGTGGCCGCATCAAGGTCTATGTCGAGCGGCTGGGTTAGAGCATGATCCCGAAAAGTGGCGGCCGGTTTTGGGACAAGATCATGCTCAAAAAAGAGATATCTTGATGGATCCGTACACCTTAAAAACACTGAACGCCGAACGCCGCGCCCGCCGCGCGGCAATCCTGGTTACCGATCTCGGCGACGGCCGCGACCGTGTCGTGCGCGAGGGCGACCAGGTCGCCGGCGAACTCGGGGCAGCCATCGCCAAGACATTCCGCGCCGGCAATTCCGGTACGGTCGAAGCTGAGGGACGGACCTTCTTCCTCAACGCACATCTACCGCAGCCTCGCCTGGTGGTGATCGGCGCCGTCCATATCAGCCAGGCGCTGGCGCCGATGGCCAGGATCGCCGGTTATCCCGTAGAGATCATCGACCCGCGCACGGCGTTTGCCACGTCCGACCGCTTTCCCGACATCGCGCTGCATGCCGAATGGCCGGAGGATGTCCTGAAGCGCCAGCCGCTCGATAGCTATACTGCGCTGGCTGCTCTCACCCACGATCCGAAGATCGACGATTTTGCGCTGAAGGCGGCGCTCGACGCCGGCTGCTTCTACGTCGGCGCGCTCGGCAGCCGCAAGACCCATGCGAAACGCGTCGAACGCCTGCTGGCCTTGGGCGCCACAGCCGACCAGATCGCCCGCATCCACGCCCCGATCGGCCTCGACATTGGGGCTGCCAGCCCCGCCGAGATCGCCGTCGCGGTGCTGGCGCAAGCAATTCACGCTTTTCGCTCTCGCGGCCTGGAAGCCTCCGCATCGGCCCAAAGATCGGAACCGATTTTGGAAAAGCACGATGCGTAGATTCAAAAGAGCAGAGCGTCCTTTGCGCGTCCAAAGGGACGCGCGGCGCTCTGCGGGCGCGGTCGCGTGAAATTTGGCCCCATTCCGATCGATGCGGCCGAAGGGGCAGTGCTGGCGCACGCGACTGCGGCCGGAGATCGCCGCTTCCGCAAGGCGCACAGGCTTAGCGCCGACGACGTGTCGTCGTTGAAGGCGGTCGGTGTTTCGGAAGTCGTCGCGGCCGTGTTGGCGCCCGATGATCTCAGCGAGGACTCCGCCGCCGAAGAAATCGCAAAAAGCATGATCCATCGCAACGTGGAGGCGAAGCCCGCCGCGACCGGGCGAGTCAACCTCCACGCCAAGGCGTCCGGCATATTCACCGTCGACGCGGCGATGATCGACGCCATCAATGCCGTCGATCCGACCATTACCATCGCCACGCTGGCGCAGCATGCGCCGGTCGAAAAAGGTCAGATGGTTGCGACGGTGAAGATCATTCCGTTTGCGGTCGCCTCGGCTTTGGTCGAAGCCGTGGCAAGGATCTGCGCCGGCGGCGAGATCTTTGCCGTCAACGCCTATCAGCCGGTGCGGGTCGGCGTCATCCAGACGGTGCTGCCCGGTATCAAGCCGAGCGTGCTCGACAAGACGCTGCGCGTCACCGAAGCGCGCCTGGCGCGTTCGGGCGGCAGGCTGACGACCGAGCGCCGCACGCCGCATGAAGTCGCACCCGTGGCAGAAGCTGCCGCCTCGCTGATCCGCGATACCGACATGGTGGTGATCTTCGGCGCCTCGGCGATGGCCGATTTCGGCGACGTCGTGCCCGCCGCCATCGAAAGGGCAGGCGGCACCGTCATCCGCGCCGGCATGCCGGTCGATCCCGGCAATCTGCTGGTGCTCGGCACGCTAGACGGCAAGCGCATCATCGGTGCACCGGGCTGCGCCCGCAGCCCCAAGGAGAACGGCTTCGACTGGGTGCTCGACCGGCTGATCGCAGGCCTCGACGTGACCGCGAGAGATATTGCCGGCATGGGCGTCGGCGGGCTGCTGATGGAAATACCGACGCGGCCGCAGCCGCGCGAGCCGCTGCCGGCCAAAGCCGAACCCAAGGTCGAGATCGTGCTTTTGGCCGCCGGCCGCTCCAGCCGAATGGGCGGGCCGAACAAGCTCTTGGCCCTATTCGACGGCAAGCCCTTGGTCCGCCGCACCGCCGAACGCGCGGTCGGTTCGAAAGCAGCGGGCACCATAGTCGTCACCGGCCACCAGCGCGAGCGCGTGCGCAGTGCATTGGCGGGCCTCGATGTGACCTTCTCCGACAATCCGGATTTCGCCGAGGGGCTGTCTTCGTCGCTGAAGGCAGGCATTGCCAAGGTTGCCGGCGACGCCGCTGGCGTCATGATCGTCCTCGGCGACATGCCCGGCGTCGCCTCGGCCGACCTCGACAGGCTGATCGAGGCGTTCCGCAAATCCGAAGGGCGATCGGTGGTGCGCGCCTCCCATGATGGACGGCGCGGCAACCCGGTGCTGCTGCCGCGCTCGCTGTTCGCCGCGATCGCTCACCTCGAAGGCGATACCGGTGCCCGCCATCTGGTCGAGGCCGAAGGGCTCGACGTCATCGATGTCGAGATCGGCGAAGGGGCAGCCGTCGATGTCGACACGCGCGAGGCGCTGGAAAGTGCTGGCGGCGTGCTGCAGGATTGACAAACCGAAGCCGAAAAACGCATGCCTTTGGGCATGGCTTTTCGTTTCCGCTTCGCTGTCCGGTTACCCTCCTCTGGCCTGCCAGCCCTTCTGATCTCGATATTCTTCTCGTTCTCCTTTGCCGCTTACGCCAGCGCTCTCGAACTCAAACCTTTCAAGGACGATCTGTTCGCCTATCCGGCCACACTTTCGTCCGAGAGCAACGGCGCCTATACGGTCATCGATTATCGTGAGCTGCGCGATATCAACGCCCGCGACGAAGTGCCTGAGCGCCGGGTGCATGCGCAATACACCGATACCGGTGTGCGCAAGGTGCAGCAGGATTTGTTGCTGAAGACCGATGCCGGTGACGTCCGCCACATCGCCGTCGGCAAGGCCGAGGGCGCCAGCATCATCGTGCTCTATCTGCACGGGCAGGGCGGTAGCCGTAAGCAGGGTGCTGACGATTTCACTTTCGGCGGCAATTTCAACCGCATCAAGAACCTGATGGCCGGTAATGGCGGCCTCTATCTGTCGCCGGACTTTTCCGATTTCGGCGACACCGGTGCCGCCCAGATCGCCGCATTGATCGGCCACTATGCCGAACAGTCGCCGCGCGCAAAAATCTTCGTCACCTGCGGCTCTATGGGCGGCGCGTTGTGCTGGAAGCTGGCCGCCCGCGAGGACACCGGCGTGCGCATCGACGGTCTGCTGCTGCTCGGCTCATTATGGGACGAGAGTTTCTTCGCAAGCTCCGCATTCAAGCGCCGTGTGCCGGTCTTCTTCGGCCAGGGCAGCAAGGATCCGGTGTTTCCAATCGAGAAACAGGAAGCCTTCTTCCGATCGATTCTGGCCAAATCGAAAACCTACCCGACCCGCTTCGTCCGCTTCGAGACTGGTACGCATGGCACGCCGATCCGAATGACCGACTGGCGCGGCACGCTCAATTGGATGCTGTCGAAGACTCCCTAAGGTGCGGTATTGTAGTCGAGCACGGTCTGCGGGTTGATCTCGCCGTCATAAGACGCGTCGACCTCGTACTGCACCAGCGAGAAATTGCCGTGGCGAAACAGGTAGGTGCCGGCCGACGAGGCGTCGCCAACGCCGCGCCATTTGTTCGAAGATGAAATCGTTTTGGTGGCCTCGTCATATTCGGAGTTGACCAACTGATCGTCGGTCTGGAAGCCGATGATGTTGATGCCCTCGACCTTGCCTTCGCTGTTGTTGTTCTCATAACGAATATCGAGTTCCGGTGACGCGAATTGAAGTTGCCGGACGCCCGATACGTCGTCGTAAATGTAGTAGACGGCGCTCTCATTGTACGCAGCCATCGAACAGAAAAAGCGGAACAGCCGCGTCTCGCGTTCGGGCTCGTCATCGGCGGCACCCGCATCCTTGTAGCGGAGCGAGTAGGCGTCCGGCTCTCCAGGCGGATCGCCGCCGGGCATGTCTTTGTCGCATTGCTCGCCATAGGTCGCTGCGAAGGCCTTCTTGGCCTGCTCAAGGGCTGCGTCCTTCTTCGGCGGCGGCGGTCCGTCGCCACAGCTTGCCGGCACGGCCTCGTCGAAATCGGCCTTTGACGGTTTCAGTGCACCCTTGTCGATGAAGATCGGGCGAAATGGCGGTTCCTGGATCGAGGCGTTGATCTGGCGCAGCGTATAGCAGCCGGCAAAGACATTTTCGCTGCCGTCCTTGGCCGTCGCCCGGATGGCGACGGGAACGCTGTAGTAAATGCTGCCGGCGGCACCGTCTTCAGACACACCACCGGTTTTGACTTCGACCGTGTCGGTGCCGTCATAGCCTTTGACGAAGCTATTGAAATCCTTAGCCGGCTTGGTGTCGCCGAAATAGTCCCAGGCGCGCGCGAATTCGTGCCGGCTGATGGCGCTGTAGAGCGAGCGGATGACTGCTTCGGCATCCGACCTGTCGTCGATATAGGGCGCCTCGGCGGCGAGCACCGATTGGCAGGTAACGGCAATGGAAAGAAAAGCGGTCGCTGCGAAACGGGCGCGTCTCATCGGGAACCTCCACTCGATGAAAAATCCTACCATATCGATTGCGGCGACGTGGTGACGCTTGAACAATCGCCTGCGAAAGCGCTACCTCTCGCCGTCGGCAGTCGGGCCGCGTGGAGGACCCAGTGAGCATATCAATGTATGAGGTTTCTGTGCCGGTGTTTTCGGCCAGGCTGAAGGCGCTGTCCAACGTGCTGGACATTGCCGAGCAGAATGCGGTTGAGCGCAAGATCGACCCGCAGGTGTTTTTGACGTCGAGGCTGGCGCCCGACATGTTCGCGCTGACCAGGCAGGTGCAGATCGCCACCGATCACGCCAAGGGGGCACCGTCGCGGCTTGCCGGGCGCGAGGTGCCCAAATATGAGGACAATGAGGGAAGCTTCGCCGATCTGCAGGCGCGCATCGCCAAGACGATGGCTCATCTCGCGACATTTTCGGCGGCCGAGTTCGACGGCTCGGATGACAGGATGGTCGAACTAAGGCTTGCGGGACGCGAGGTTTCGATGCCGGGGATGCAATATCTGTTGCACGCTGCCATGCCCAATTTCTATTTCCACCTGACCACTGCCTACGACATCCTGCGCCACAACGGCGTGCCGCTGGGCAAGTCGATTTTCCTCGGATTGCGTTGAGATTCGCTCAGGAGATATCCCGGCCGCACCGGGACCATGATCCCGAAAAGTGGAAACCGGTTTTCGGAAAAGATCATGGTCAAACAGGAAGATAGAGCCCATCCCGACTCTAACGGGATGGAACAGCCTCTAGCGCAGGGACATTTCCCGGGCGATGCGCGGGAAATCGGCCGGCTTGACGCCGATATTGGCGCGATCGGCATTGCTCATCGAATGGAGCAGTGCCAGCGCCGCGCGATAGCGCAACTGTTCCCGAGGACGCGGACGGGCGAACATTTCAGTGAAGAACCCCATGATTCAAGCCCTTATTGAACCTCCACGACGTCCAATATAGGCAGATCACGACAATTTGTGCAGTGCAGCATATGCATGGCAGCCATGCTGCCCCAATCTTTTTGACATAAATCGGCTGTTCCGGCGAAACTTCTGCGGCGCTTCGACCGTATGCGTCAGTGCCGGCACTTGGCCGGTTTTTCCTCGCCATTCCTGGCGAAATTCCGGACTGCATGAAAATGCAGTCCGGCTTTTTTGTTAGCCGTAGGGATAAACCCCGTTCGCCGGCGTCCCGGAAACTCGCCTGGCCTGCCGCCGGCGGGCTTGGAAGCGGCCGACGCTTTCCTGTATGCTATTGCTTCCTCCTCGCGCAGCCGCGCAAAAATTCCCGCCGGAGAAACTTCATGCACAAACGCCGTCTCGGCCAGACCGGTCTTTTCGTGTCGCAGATCTGCCTCGGCTCGATGACCTGGGGCCAGCAGAACACCGAGGCGGACGGTCATGCCCAGATGGACCTGGCGTTTGCGCGCGGTGTCAATTTCATCGACACCGCCGAGCTCTATCCGATCCCACCCAAGGCGGAGACCCAAGGCCGCACCGAGACAATCATCGGCAGCTGGATGAAGGCGAATCGCAACCGCGGTCAGGTGATCCTCGCGTCGAAAGTGGTCGGCCGCACCGCCAATACGTGGTTTCGCGGCGACCGCCCCTCGAAGCTGGTGCGCGCCGACATCTTCGACGCAGTCGAAAAGTCGCTGGCCAGGCTCAACACCGATTACATCGATCTCTATCAGATCCATTGGCCGGAACGCGACGTGCCATGGGGTGCCAATCCAAATCGTATCGGCGCCGTGCCGCGACGCGCCGATGCCGCCGGCGCGCCGGCCGGCGAGACGCCAATCGCCGAGACGCTTCGCGTGTTCGACGAGTTGGTGAAGGCCGGCAAGATCCGCCACTTCGGCCTGTCGAATGAGAATTCCTGGGGCGTCATGCGTTTCATCGCCGAAACCGACAAGGGCGTCGGCCCGCGCGTCGCCTCGCTGCAGAACGCCTATAATTTCGTCAACCGCACCTTCGAGGTGAACCTCGCTGAAGTCTGCGAGCGCGAGCAGGTGTCGCTGCTTGCCTATTCGCCGCTGGCGCAAGGCTACCTGACCGGCAAATATGACCATAGCGCGCGGCCGCAGGGCTCGCGCTCGCAGCTCTTCAACCGCGGTCAGCGTTATGAAACGCCCAACGCCGCGGAAGTGCAGCTCGAATACAACCGGCTGGCGCGCGCTTTCGGCATGGAGCCGGCGCTGTTTGCCAACGCCTATGTCTCGAGCCGGCCCTTCGTCACCTCGAACATCATCGGAGCAACTACCATTCCGCAACTCGAAATGGCGCTCTCTTCCGCCGCCGTGGTCTGGACCGAGGACATGCAGAAGGCGGTCGATGCCATCCACCAGCGCGTCGGCAATCCGTGTCCTTGAGGGGCGTGGTTGTCCGATCATTATAAGGGGAGGGGAACGGCCATGGATTTTTGGATCGACGCGGTGCGCGAAAAGTTTCCGGCATTGTCGCTGACCGACAAGGGCCGCCGGCGCATCTATCTCGACAATCCTGCCGGCACGCAGGTGCCGCAGGCGGTGGCGGACGCGGTGTCGGGTTGTTTGCTGGCCACCAATGCCAATCTCGGCGGCTTCTTCGAGACCACCGTTGCGGCACAAGAAATCGTCGACGAGGCTCATCTGGCGATGGCCGATTTCCTGGGTGCTGCAAGTCCGCAGGAAATCGTCATCGGTGCCAACATGACGACGCTGACCTACCACATGTCGCGAACGCTCGGCCGCACGATGAAGCCCGGCGACGAGATCGTCCTCACCCGCATGGATCATGAGGGCAACGTCTCGCCCTGGCTGCAACTGGCAGAAGACCTTGGCCTCGTCGTGCGCTGGCTGCCCTTCGGCCAGCAGAGCTGGCAGGTCGAGGAGGCAGCGCTTGCTGCGCTGCTTTCCGAGAGGACGAGGCTCGTCGCGCTCAACTATGCCAGCAATCTCACCGGCTCGATCAACCGGGTTAAGTCGTTGACCCGCATCGCCAGACAGGCCGGTGCGCTGGTCTATGTCGATGCCGTGCAGTTTGCCCCGCATGGGCTGATCGACGTCCAAAGCCTCGGCTGCGATTTCCTGATCTGCTCGGCGTATAAATTCTTCGGCCCGCACATGGGGATATTATGGGGCAGGCTGGACGTCATCGATGCACTGAAGCCGTACAAATGCCGCTGCTCGTCCAGTGCCCTGCCGGAGCGCTTGGAGCTCGGCACGCCGCAGATCGAACTGATGGCCGGCCTGTCGGCCGCGGTCGATTATTTTGCCGAGCTGGGCGCGGCAGCCGGCGCGCAAGCGTCGCGCCGCCAGAAAATCACCAAGGCATTCGAAGTGTCGATTGCTTACGAAAACCCGCTGGCGCTACAGCTGATCGATGGCTTGTCGGATATTGCGGGCCTGACCATCCACGGCATCATCGATCCGAAGCGGATCAATGAGCGCGTGCCGACGGTGTCGTTCACTGTCGAGGGCATCGTGCCTGAGACGATCGTGCGGCAGATGAATGCCGAAAACATCTTCCTCTGGTCCGGCCACAACTACGCCTGGGAGATCGTGCGCCAGCTCGGCATTCCGGCCGAGCAGGGTGTGGTGCGCATCGGCATCGCTCATTACAACACTTCAGCCGAGATCGACGAGACGCTGGCGAGCGTGCATCGCGTCATCGCCATGCTGAGGCAGGAACGATCCTGACGCAGCCTCGCGGGGCGGATCATCGCTTGTGGGCGCTGCCAAAACCGGTGAGGAAGGCGGTTAGATTGTCGCCGAGCTCGTCGCAGAGATAGCCGCCTTCCTGGACGATGACCGTCGGCAGGCTGAGCCCGGTGATGGCCTCGCCGATGCGCGAGAAACCGGGCGTGGTCACCGACAACCCACCGAACGGATCGCCCTCGAAGGCGTCGAGCCCCAGTGCCACCACAAGCGCATCTGGCGAGAAGGCGTTGATGCGCTGGAACGCCGCCGTCAGTGCTTCGAGGAACGCGGCATCGCCGGATTTGCGCGCCAGCGGCAGGTTGAGATTGTAGCCGAGGCCGGCGCCTTCGCCGCGCTCGTCGGCATGGCCCCAGAAGAACGGATAGAAGCGCACCGGGTCGGCATGCAGCGACACGGTGAGCACGTCCGGGCGGGCATAGAAGATGCCTTGCGTGCCGTTGCCGTGGTGCAGGTCGACATCGAGGATCGCCACCCGCGCCGCCTGCTTGCGCAGAGCCTGTGCGGCGACCGCCGAATTATTGATGAAGCAGAAGCCGCCGGCGACATCGGCAAAGGCATGATGGCCGGGCGGACGGCACAGCGCATAGGCGGCCGGCGCGCCCGACATCACCGCCTCGGCCGCTTCAATCGCGCTCCAGGCGCTCCACAGCGCGCTCTCCCACGTCTCGCCTGAGATCGGGCAGGCGGTGTCGGCCATGTGGTAGCCGGCTTGGCCGACGGCCGAGGCCGGATAGGAGCCGTTCCGCGCGATCGGATGGATGTTGGGGATGACCTCGGCCGAGGCGCCCTCGATGCGCTGCCAGCGGGCGAAGACATGCTGGAGGAAATCGAGATATTCCGGCGTATGCACCGCGGCAATCGGCCCGAGCCCATGATCCCGCGGCCGTTCGATCGTGCAGCCGGCAGCCTTTGCGCCGGCTAACAATCGCTCGACCCGTTCCGGCTTTTCCGGGTTGGGCTGCGGCGCGCCGCTGGAGAGGAACGCCTTCGGGTCGTGGCGCTTCTGTTCTTCGGCATAGAAGGCTTTCATGTTGGCTCCTCCGGTGCATCAGCGAAGGCGAAAAAGGCATCGCCGACGATCTTCTGCACCTGCTCGTAGCTCGACCAGGCAATGCCCAACCGTTCGTAAAAAGCCTTGGCGGTCTCGTTGTCGGTGTCGACGGAGAGCCTGAGATAGACGCCGCCGGCCTTCCGGCATTGCGCCGCGACCCGGCGCAGCAGGCGCTCGCCGATCCTGCGGCCGCGAAACCGGTCCTCGACATAGAGATCCTGCACATAGACGCCGGGCCGTCCCATCCACGTCGAGAAGATCGGAAAATAGAGGCAGAGCCCGGCAAACTCGCCACCGACTTCGGCGATCAGGGTCGAGAAGGCAGGCTTCTCGCCAAAGCCATAGGTGCGGAGGTCTTCTACCGTCGTGGTGATCTCCTGATGCGCGCCGATGTGGGTGCCGAGCCGCAGGAGTGCGGCGTGGATGGTCTCGACGTCCTCGACGGTGCCGGGCCGGATGACAATGTCTTTTGACGGTGGATTGGTCATTGTCACGGCCGCATCTCAGAACGCCACCCGGTCACCACCCTTGAGCGCCAGCATCTGCCGCGCCTCGGCGGGCGTGGCGACCTCCAGCGACAGCCCGTCGAGCACGCTGCGGATACGGCGGACCTGGTCGGCATTGGACTTGGCCAGTTGGCGCCCGTCGTAGAGGCTGTCCTCCAGCCCGACGCGGACATTGCCGCCCATCGCCGCCGCAATCGAGATCATCGGCATCTGGTGGCGTCCGGCGGCCAGCACCGAAAATTGGTAGCTGTCGCCGAACAGTTTGTCGGCGATGCGCTTCATATGGATCAGGTTTTCGGGATCGGCGCCGATGCCACCGAGGATGCCGAACACGAACTGGATGAACAATGGTCCCGATACCAGCCCGCGGTCCCGGAAATGCGCCAGCGAGTAGAGATGGCCGACATCGTAGCATTCGAATTCGAAGCGCGTACCGCAACCCTTGCCCAGTCTGTCGAGCACCGTCTCCATGTCGGCAAAGGTGTTCTTGAAGATCGTGTCGCGGGTGGCCTCGAGCAGTTTCGGCTCCCATTCGTGCTGCCACTCCCGCGGACGGTCGAGCATCGGGAACAGCGCGAAATTCATCGAGCCCATGTTGAGCGAGCACATTTCCGGCTCGGCCCTGAGCGGGGCGGCCAACCGCTGGTCGAGCGTCATCAGCGACGAGCCGCCGGTGGTGATGTTGATCACCGCGTCGGTCGCCTGCTTGATGCGCGGCAGGAACTGCATGAACACATCAGGGTCGGCGGTCGGCCGCCCATCCTTGGGATCGCGAGCGTGAAGATGCAGGATCGAAGCGCCGGCTTCGGCGGCGGCGATCGCCTCTGAGGCGATCTGGTCCGGTGTCACCGGCAGATGCGGCGACATCGATGGCGTGTGCACCGACCCGGTGACGGCGCAGGTGATGATGACTTTTCGCGGCGCCATGGCTCGCCTCTCAGCCTTCGACCGGCAGGTCGAGCTCGCCGGCCAGCACCTCGAGCGAGTCGCCGATGATGGATACGATCTCGCCGATCTGCTCGGCGGTGACGATCATCGGCGGCGCCACCATGAAATTGTCGCCGTCGACGCCGCCCTTGACCTTGCGTCCATAGATGATCAGGCCGCGCTCATAGGCGAGGTCGAGCAGGCGCTGGGTGGCTTTCTTTGCCGGTTCGATCGGCCGCAGTGTGTCGGGATCGGCAACCATCTCGGCACCGGTGAGCAGGCCCTTGCCGCGCACGTCGGCGATGAATGGAAACCGCTTCGCCAATCCCTTCAGCTCGTCCATCAAAAGGTCGCCCATGTCAGCCGCATTGGCGATCAGGCCGAGACGGTCCATCTCGCCGAGCACCGCAAGGCCGGCGGCGCAGGCCAGCGGGTTTCCGGCATAGGTGTGGCCGTGCTGGAAGCCGCCGGATGTGAGCAGCGGCTGCACCAGCCGCATCGGCGCCGCCAGCGCGCCAAGCGGCGCGTAGCCCGAGCCCAGCCCCTTCGACAGCGCGACGATGTCTGGTTTGCAGTTCCAATGGTCGCCGCCGAGGAATTTTCCGGTGCGGCCGACACCGCTCATCACTTCGTCATGGATGAGCAGGATGCCGTAGCGGTCGCAGATTTCGCGGATGCGCGGATAATAGCTGTCCGGCGCCACCAGTGCTGCCGTCGCAGCGCCGCCGACCGGTTCCATGATGAAGGCGAGCACGCTTTGCGGCCCCTCGGCGAGGATCTGTTCCTCCAGCATGTCGGCGTAGCGGATGCCGCGCTGTTCCATCGAAAGATTGTCGCGGTCGCGCCAGGCGGCAGGCGCCGGCACGGTCGGCATGACCTGCATCATCGGCGCAAAGGTTTCAGCCAGGGCATCGTCGCCGGTGACGGCGAGCGCACCAAGCGTGCCGCCATGATAGGAAGGAAAGCGCGTGATCACCTTCCAGCGGCTGGCCTGGCCGGTGGCAACTGCCCATTGCCGCGCCAGTTTGATGCAGGATTCCGTCGCTTCCGAGCCGCCCGAGACGAAGAAGATGCGGTCCATGCCTTCTGGGAGCTTGGCGGCCAATTGCCGCGCGAGCTCCTCGGCCGGTTCGTTTTCGAAATGCAGGCGGTAGGCGAAGGTGGCGCGGTCCATCTGCCGCTTCATGGCATCGAGCACGTTGCGGTTGGAATGGCCGATATTGGCGACCATCGGCCCGCTCGATCCGTCGATGAAACGGCGGCCGTCCTGCGTCCACATGTAGATGCCTTCGGCGCGATCGATCAGCGGCCGGCGCAGGCTGGACAGATAAAACAGATGCGAGGCTTCGCGGGCTTCCGGGACAGGGGACTTCAACATGTCATGGCTTTCCAAGATAGCGGTCGAGGACATTTCTGGTGACGCGCTCGACCATCGCGTCCTGCCTTAGCAGGCCGGCAACCCATTCGCAGCTTCCGGCGTGAAACACCTCGCCTCTGCCGCGCTGGAAATTGACGATCATGCCGTTGCCGCGTTTGATCTTGTCGAGATTGGCGTCGCTCGCCTCGCCGAACAGCGTTTCGGCGGTGAAGCGTCCGTCCTCGTCGCCGAGGAACTGGTCTGCGAATGGAATGTCGGCGCTTTCCTCGACCTGGCTCGCCATGCCGACCGCGAGCACCTGCAGGCCTTCCGGTGCGCCGCTGTCGGGCGTGGGATAGGGCAGGCCGCCGCGGATCTCGAAATCGAGCCCGTCGACCTCATAGCCATAGACGTGGCTGTCGGCGCCAAGCAGGTCGCCATAGTAGATGCCGGTCCCGGCGAAGGCCCAGTGCTCCGGCCGGTAGACCGGAAAGCCGCGCGCGGCGCGCCGCGCGCCGCCCCCCCCCCCCGCGCAGGACGCCCGTGTGGCCGGTAGGCCAGTCTCTAATAAAAAGAAACGCGCCCCCGCGCC